>JBGSPJ010000014.1:0-15877 GCA_041738655.1 Rhodothermales bacterium
TGCTTTTATTGTATGCCCGCCGGCGACGTTGCATTTGCCCCCAGGACCGCTTTGCTGACGTTTGAGGAAATCACTCGCGTGGTGCGAATCCTCGTTGCCCAGGGCATTACCGGGCTGCGGCTGACCGGGGGCGAGCCGCTGGTCCGGAAAGACGTCGAGGAGGTCGTGCGCCGCATCGGCCGGATCCCGGGGCTGCAGACGTTTGCGATGACGACAAACGGGCTGTTGATCCCGAAAAAACTCCCCGCCCTCCACGCAGCCGGCCTGAACCTGCTCAACATCAGCCTCGACACCCTCCAGGCCGACCGGTTCGCCACCATCACCCGCCGCGAAGGGTTCGAGGTCGTTCTCCGCGCCATCGACATGGCGATTGAATACGGCTACCGGCCGGTGAAGGTCAACTGCGTGGTCATGCGCGGCTTTAACGACGACGAGCTGGTGGATTTTGTGACGCTGACGCAGACGAAGCCGATCGAGGTCCGTTTCATCGAATACATGCCCTTCGAGGGCAACGGCTGGCAGGATGACCGGTTTATGGCGTACACCGAGATGATCGAGCGGATCGTAGAGCGCCACCCCGGGCTTGCGCGGCAGGATGATGGGCCGAACGAGACCTCCAAGACCTACCGCGTGCCGGGCTACGCCGGCTCCGTCGGCTTTATCACCTCCATGAGCGAGCATTTCTGCGGCGGCTGCAACCGCCTGCGCATCACGGCCGACGGCAACCTGAAGGTCTGCCTCTTCGGCAACGCCGAGGTCAGCCTCCGGGATGTGATCCGCGCGGGGGCGACGGACGAGGAACTTGGCGCCGTCATCGAGGCGGCGGTGCTCCGGAAAAAGGCGGCCCACGCCGGCATGTACAACATCGCGGCGGGAGAAAACCGTCCGATGATTCTGATTGGTGGATAGGAGGGTCGGGGGGTGTTTCTTAAAAACCGCGTGCCTACATTCCTGAAGCGCTTCCGCGCCTCACGCATCCATCCGCGGTTTACCCCATCATCCGATGAAAACCTCCCTGTTCTCCCTGGCCACCGTGGCCATTGTGCTCCTTGTTGCCTTTTCCGGCTGGTTCCAGCCGGCGACCCCCGAGCCCCGCGCCGATCGCGAGTACACGCTCCAGATGACGATCCTCGGGTACAAGGGCGTCGGCGGCGATATCGACGGCATCCGAAACCCACTTTTGCAGGCGGCTAAAGGGGAGACGGTGCAGATCACGGTCATCAATGGCGAGGTGATGACGCACGACATCGCCCTGCAGAAACACGGCGCGAAGAGCAAGACGTTGCTTGAGGTGGGCGAAACAGATGTGATCACGTTTGTCGCCCAGGAAAGTGACATCTACTACTGCACGATCCCCGGCCACCGCGCCGCCGGCATGGAGGGCAAGTTTCAACTGATCGAGGAGATCGGGCCGAGCGTCGCGGGCTTCCCGGCGGTGAAGGACGGCCGGAAGGTGAACCTCGACTTCGAAGAAGGCAGTCTGGCGGACTGGACGGTAGAAGGGACGGGCTTTACGCCGGAGCCGATCGCCGGCGACGTCGTGGTCGTCCGCACCGGCGACACGCGCAGCGGCCACCAGGGCGAACGCTGGGTGAGCAGCGGCGAGGTAGTCGGCCACCGGGCACTGGGTACAATGACGTCGACGACGTTCCCGGTCACCCATCCGTACGCGAGCTTCCTCGTCGCCGGCGGGGCGCTCCAGGATACCCGCGCCGAAATCGTGTTGGCCGGCGACAACCGGGTGATCTTTAAAACCAACGGGGCGGACCACTCGACGCTCCGGCCGGTGGTGGTGGATCTGCGCGAGCATCAGGGCAAGGACATCTATATCCGTCTGATCGATGACGAAACGGGCATCTCCGAAATCCCGTACGTGTCCGACCAGCGCTTCGCCTTCATCAGCTTCGACGACTTTCAGTTCTTCGAAACGCGGCCGACCTTCCCGAACGAATTTAACCCGGCGGATGTGTTCGTGATGCCGCCGCTGGACCCGGTCCTCAACGCCGGCCTTTCCGGCCCCGAGGCTGTGCGCGCCATTACGGTGCCCGAGGGCTTCACAGTGACGCTGGCGGCCAGTGAGCCGGAAATCGTCCGTCCGATCGCGATGACGACGGACGACCGCGGCCGCCTCTGGGTGGCTGAGGCACACACGTACCCGACGCCGGCGCCCGAAGGCGAGGGCAAAGATCGTCTCCTCATCCTTGAGGACACCGACGGCGACGGGACGCTCGACAGCCGGAAGATCTTCACCGAAAACCTCAACCTCGTGAGCGGATTCGAGGTCGGCTTCGGCGGCGTCTGGGTGGGCGCGGCGCCGTATTTCCTCTTTATCCCCATGGAGCCCGGGGCCGACAAGCCCTCCGGTCCGCCGCAGATCCTGCTCGATGGCTGGGGGACGCAGGACACGCACGAGACGCTCAACAGCTTCATCTGGGGCCCCGACGGCTGGCTGTATGGCAACCACGGCGTCTTCACCCATTCGAACGTCGGCAAGCCCGGCGCCACGGATGCCGAGCGTACGAAGCTGAACGCGTCCGTCTGGCGCTACCACCCGACGCGGCACGAGTTCGAGGTGTTCGCCGAGGGCGGGAGCAACCAGTGGGGGCTCGACTACAACGACCAGGGCCACTTCTTCATCACGGCCTGCGTCATCCCGCACCTTTACCACGTCATCCAGGGCGCGCGGTATTTCCGGCAGGGGGGAAGTCACTTTAATCCCTACATCTTCGACGACATCACGACCCATGCCGACCACGTCCACTGGGTGGGCGAGCGGGGGCCGCACGCCGGCAACCACCGGTCGGACGCCGAGGGCGGCGGCCACGCTCATGCCGGCGCCATGTTCTACCTCGGCGGCTCGTGGCCGGACGGCTACCGCAATCAGCTTTTCATGAACAACATCCACGGCAACCGGACGAATGTCGACATCATGGAGCGCCAGGGGTCGGGGTATGTGGGCCGGCACGGGGAGGATTTCCTGATGACGAACGACACGTGGTCGCAGTGGCTCAACCTGCAATACGGCCCGGATGGGTCGGTATTCGCAATCGACTGGTATGACAAAAACCAGTGCCACAGCTCGAACCCGGACGTCCACCAGAAGACACTCGGCCGTATCTTCAAGATCTCCCACGAAAACGACCAGTGGGTGCAGGTGGATTTGCAGGCGAAGAGCAACGATGAACTCGTGGCGATGACGCTGCACGCAAACGACTGGTACGTCCGCCACGCCCGCCGCATCCTGCAGGAGCGTGGTCCGAATGCGGCGGTACACGCCGGCCTGAAGAAGATCCTGAACGGCAATCCGGACGTCACCCGCCGGCTCCGCGCGTTGTGGGCGCTCCATGTGACCAAAGGCCTCACCGATGCTGAGATGGTGACACTGCTGCGGGATAAGGAAGAGGCCGTGCGCGGCTGGGCCGTTCAGCTGATGACGGAAGACAGGTCGCTCCCCGCCGGCGCGTTGACGCGGTTCGCCGCCATGGCGAAGGAAGATGGATCGGCCCTCGTGCGGCTCTACCTGGCCAGCGCGCTGCAGCGGATCGAGCCGGCGCAGCGCTGGGGCGTGCTGGAAGGCCTGATGGCCCACGCCGAAGACGCCGGCGACCACAACCTGCCCAAGCTCGTCTGGTACGCCATGGAGCCGATGGCGACGGTGGATCTGGACCGGGCGCTTGACCTCGCGATGGCCGCGAAGCTGCCGAAGCAGCTCGAGTTCACCGTCCGTCGTGTCGCCGCGCTGGACACGCCAGAAGCCGTGACATCCCTGGCGCGGCACCTCGAAAAGGCGCAGGACAAAACCCAGCAGCAGGAGATCCTGAAAGGACTAAATACGCTGGTAGGCGGGACCGAATAGTGATTAGTGAATAGCGAATAGCGAATAGCGATTGGGTCATTACTTATCCCATCGCTATTCGCTAATCACTATTCGCTAATCGCTAATCGAAAGATTCGTACATAGTCCACCCGCATTTCCTGGGGGAAGACCGCGTCGTCGACGCCCTGTTGGCCGCCCCAGGCGCCGCCGACGGCGATGTTCATGACGAGGTGGAAGGGTTGGTCGAACGGCCAGTCGGCCGGCCCGTTGCCGGTGTTGGCGAAGGTGAAGTAGAGCGCGTCGTCGATAAAGAAGTCGATCCGGTCTTCGTACCACTCGATGGCGTAGACGTGCAGCGAGTCCAGGGCGGAGGGGACGAGGCGGGCGTTGCCTTTTTGCGTCTCGATCATGTGGTTAAACGACTGCGTGTGGACGGTGCCGTGGACGTTGGTGGGGTCGAAGCCGACGTGCTCCATGATGTCGATCTCGCCGCTGTTGGGCCATCCGCCGTAGGCGTTAGTGGTGGGGAGCATCCAGATCGCTGGCCAGGTGCCGCGGCCCTGGGGAAGCTTAGCCCTGACCTCGACGCGGCCGTACGTCCAATCCCCCTTGTTTTTGGACACCATCCGGGCCGAGCGATATTCCTTCTCGGCGCCCGAGGAATCAAGCGAGGCCGTGATGACCAGGTGCCCCGCCTCGACACGGGCGGTTTCCAGGTTGTCGGCCAGGTAGTTCTGCAATTCCTGATTGCCCCATCCGTGATCGCCGACATCGTAGCTCCATTTCGAGGCGTCGGGGAGGCCGGCGGCGTCGAACTCGTCGCTCCAGACGAGCGTCCAGTCGTCCGGGGTGGAGTCGGATTCGGAGGCGCAGCCGCACAAAGCGAGAAGTGCGATAATGGGGAAGTGGAGGCGAGGTGTCATTTTGGATATGAGATCAGATTGCTCACTGATGCTACGCGATCGACCGGGGGCATGTCATCCTGAACGCAGTGAAGGATCTTTGTGAAACGCATTCGTTTTCGACCATCGCATGGAGTCGCGTTTCATACAGATGCTTCGCTATGCTCAGCATGACACATACATAAAGACCCGCATTGAAACCGTAGACGACCGGGCATATTTAACCACCACCCATCCGCGCCAGCACTTGCACCACCGCACCGTGGCCACCATGAAAACGCCCCTCGATCACATCGCGTTCGATTTCGTGGCCGATTTCGAATGTGAGGCCCTCTAACTCGGTCTTTAAGTCGGCGAGCCGCATCAGCCGGTCAACATCCGGCGGGCCGCCGGTGCCGAACCGTAGCTGGTCGGGGGTGTAGGCTTCCAGGACGAGGATCCCACCAGGCTTGAGGCCGTCGACGACCTGGCGGTGGACCCTCCGACGCAGGGCGCCGGGGAGATGGCAGAAAATCGACACCACGGCGTCCCACCCGCCCGGTTCGATGAGGAAGTCGGCCAGGTCGGCGTGGACGGTGGTGAGTTCGACACCCCGCGATGCCGCGAGTTTCCGGGCTTTCGCCAGGCCCACCGACGAGCTGTCGACTGCCGTCACCCGGTGTCCCAGGCCGGCGAGGTACACCCCGTTGCGCCCCTCGCCGTCGGCCAGGCAGAGGGTTGCGCCGACGGGCAGCCGGCCGGCTACCTCGGCGAGGAAGTCGTTGGGTTCGGTGCCGTAGATGTATTCTTCGGCGGAGTAGCGTTCATCCCACATGGGAAGGGTTTAAGGTTTGGGGTTAAAGGTTCAAGGGAGGGTTTTCGTACTCGTACTCAGTGAAGCGGTACTCGTACTCGAAAATCACCTCACGCTCTTGGTTGACTTTAGTTATCCCTCCGCATCGATCGCCACCAGTTCCAAATCAATCACGAGGATCGAATCAGGTGGTGTATTGGCGGGATACGAGGATCGATGGCTGAGGGCGGGCGGGATGGTAAACAGCCGACGCTCGCCGACACGCATCCCGGTGACGCCTTCGTCGACGCCGGTGATCACCTGGTTGCCTCCAAGCAAAAACGTGATCGGGGTGTCTTTCTCCCGCGAATCATAGATGATCGTGCCGTCACGCAACATCGTCGTTTCGTGAATCTGTACCGATTGCCCCGGCTCGGCCGTGGGGCCGTCGCCTCTCGCCAGCACCTCGTACTGGAGACCGGAGGAGGTCGTTATGGTTTTGTCCGCCGGCGCGCAGCCAGCGAGAAGGGCGGTACAAAACAGGAGCGTACTGGTGTAATACATGGATTTTTTATCCTACTCGTACTCAGCAAAGCGGTGCTCGTACACGTACTCGAAAATTCCCAAAGACGCCGAACCTACGGCCTCAGCAACACCTTCCCCCGATTCTTCCGCTCCTCGAGGTAGGTGTGGGCCTCGCCGGCGGCGGAAAGCGGAAACACGCGGTCGACTTCCGGCTTCAGGTGCCCCTCGGTATACAACTCCAGCAGCCGATCGATCCAGCGGCGGACTTCTTCGGGGTGGCCCCACAGGTGGCCGGCGTTGAGGCCGAGCACGCCCTGGTTTTTGTCGATCAGCGCAAAGGGCAAAAACCGGCGCCACGGGACGCTGGTCATGGCCTTGAGGAAGGCAAGTTTGCCGAGTTTTTTGCCAGACTCGAACGCCGTCGAAAACCCGAACATCACCATCCGCCCGGCCGGCGCGAGCAGCTCGAACCCGCGCTCCCAGCTTTCCCCGCCGATGGGGTCGAGGATGAGATCGAACCCCAGCCCGCCTGTAAGCGCCTTCGCCTGGTTTTCCCAGCCGGCCTGTCGGTAGTCCAGCGCATGGGCGTAACCGCGCTCCAGGACATAGGCGTGTTTCGAGCCGGACGCGGCACCGAATAGCTCGGCGCCGTAGTACCGCCCGAGGTCGGCCGCGGCGGTTCCGACGCCGCCCGAGGCGCCAAGAACCAGCACTCGGACGGGCCGGCCGATCTCCTCCGACCGCCGTATCCCACCCATTAGCACCATCGCCTGAAACGCGGTGATGTAGTTCACCAGCAGCGCTGCGGCATCTTCTACGGACATGCTCGCGGGACGCGGTACGGCCTGGCGCTCGGGAAGGGCAACGTGGGAGCTATACCCGCCAAACCGCGTGAATGCCAGCACCGGCTCGCCGACAGCGCGCGCCACCCCGCCACCAACGGCCTCAATAGTGCCGGCGACCTCATAGCCGACCACCGTCGGCAGCGGCGGGGCGTCCGGATACAGGCCCCGCCGGGCCATCACATCGGCGAAGTTGACGCCGGCCGCCTCGACCCGAATCCGCACCTCACCGGGACCGGGCTCGGGAGTGGGGGCCTCGCGGAGTTCAAGTACTTCGGGTCCGCCGGCGCGGGTGATCCAGGACTGGTGCATCGAAGGGTTTAAGGTTTAAGGTTTGAGGTTTAAGGTATTGAAAAAATCATTGAACCTCGAACCTTAACCCTTAAACCCTCAGGGCGTCCGACGGGTTGGTGGCGGCGATCTTGTAGGTCTGGGAGCCGACGGCCAGGGCGGTGGAGGCCAGGACGATGGCATAAGACAGAACGAACGGCCAGGGGGTGAGGGGCATGTGGGCGATCGGGACGGTGTCTCGAACGCTATCGAGCAGCACGGCGAGACCGGCGACGCATAGCGCGGTGGCGATGGCGCCGGCGAGGACGAGCTGGACAAAGAAGCGGCGGTTCACGAGCAGGGTGATCCGGCCCAACGAGGCGCCGACCACTTTGCGGATGCTGATCTCTTTCATCCGTCGCGCGATGTTCTGGGAGGCAAGTCCGAAAAGTCCCATACAGGCGATGAGCAGGGCCAGGCCGGCGAGGGCGCTTACCGTCCGCGCCACGTTGTTGTATTGCTGGAACGTGTCGTCGAACACGTCGGCCTGCCGGAAATAAGTGATGGGGGTTTGGGGGTTTAACTGCTTCCAGGCGGCCAGGGCGTAGGCCTCCACCTCTTCGATCGCGTCGCTACGTACGCGGACACTCAGATACGGATACTCCGTCGCCCGGCTGGCGACAAGCATGGCCGGCTGAGGCTCGACAAGGAGGAAGAAGGAGAAATCTCGCACGACCCCCACCACCGTATACCGGGCGGAGTCCTCGCGCACGACGTTGCCGATCGGCGCATCCCATCCCATCGCCCGGACAAAACGTTCGTTAACGATCACTGCCTCGCCGGCCTCGCCCGTACGCGCCGGGTCGAACAGACGGCCTGAGACCAGCTCCAGGCCGAGCGTCTGGGCATAGACGGGATCTACGGCATATCGCAGCACGCGCAGGGTCGACGCATCGGGCAGGGGAAGATCGATGACCTGACTCGTCCGCCCGACATGCGTCTCGGCGCCGCCGACGGACACCACGCCGGCGTGCTGGGCCAGCAGGTCTCGGAACGGGGCATACTGGCGGGTGTCCTCCAACTCGAACACGAGCGTCTGGGAAGGGTCGTAGCCCCAGTCCTGCCGGATCAGGTACCGGCTGTTCATCGAAACGACGACGCTGAGGATGACGGAGATAAACGCCAGCACAAATTGAAAGGTGAGGAAAGCGCGCGTGAACCAGGCGTTATCTGCCAGGCGGGATTGGCCCCGGAAGATGGCCGTGGGTTCAAACGAGGCGACGTACAGGGCGGGGTAGGCGCCGGACCCGATGGCTACGGCGAGGAGCAGCCCCACCGCAAACGCCCAGAAGCCGACATGCCCCCAGAAGGCCAGCTCGAGATCGAGTACAAACGTGGCGTTAAACACCGGCACCAGCACCAGCCGGGCCAACACGGCGCCGAGGAGGAGGGCGACGAGGCACAGGAGGATGTTCTCGGTCATGAACTGGGCGACCAGCTGCCTGCGTTGCCCCCCGATCACCTTGCGCAGGGCGATCTCCTTGAGCCGCCGGCTCGCCGAGCCCAGGGAGATATTGATGTAGTTGAAGACGGACAGGAGCAGCATGAAGCCGGCGATGGCCACGAGCAGCGTCGTCAGCGTCGGGTCGGCCGGCTCGGAAATCCGCCCGCGTAATCTGTAGGCGTCGGGCGACGGATCAGTGAAGGTATCCACTCCGAACGAGCGGATGGGCCAGTCCGGCGCGCCGGCGTTTTGAACGGGGACGAAGCGCTGCATCTGGACCGTGATGGCGGGGATGTCGGCGGCGGAGCGGGCGAGCAGGAGGAGTCCGCCCACCATCTCACTCCAGTCGTCTCGGTGGAGGAGGCCGAGTTCGTATTGGGCATCAAAGCCCATGAGCAGGTCGAACCGGAAGCCGTTGTTGGTGGGGAACGGCTGGAGGACGCCGGCAACAAAAAGCGTCCGAGCCTCGCGCTGGTTAAAGGTGACGGCAAGCGCCTCGCCTACCGGATCGGAGTCGCCAAACAGCCGCTCGGCCATGTCGGCACTGAGGAGGACTGCCGAAGGATCCCGCAGCGCGGCGGGGGAGCCGGAGGCGAGCGGGAACGTGACGACATCAAAAAAGGCGGGGTCGACAAACGTGACAGCCTCGTCGAAGCGGGATTCGCCCCGACGGAGGACGACGCCCTGGCGGTTGACCCGCACGGCGCGTTCGACCTGTGGGAGGTCGGCCTCGAGCGCCGGCCCGAGCGGCAGCGGCATTGATCCCCATTTCTGAATTTGATCGTACCGGTATACCTCGTGCTCGGCCAGGAGCACCCGATCTCCGTGTTCGTGGAAGCTGTCGAGCGAGTACCAGGTGGTCAGGAAAACGTAGACCGTGATGCAGCAGGCCAGGGCAATAGAGAGGCCAATGAGGTTGATGGCCGCCGGCACGCGATCCCGCCAGAGGTTGCGGTAGGCCAGCTGGATGTTGCAGCGTCCGAGGGCCCAGGCGGCGTCAAGCTCGGATCGAAGCCGGCCTTCGTGTCGTGTGTTGCGCCAGTTAGCGTGCATGGGGTTGCCGAGAGGGGTTTCGTGTGCTCGTCTGGCTACGGGGCAGTCTCGCCCGGGTTACGCACGCCTTGATAAGCGAATAGCGGATAGCGAATAATGATGGCGCGTCAGATCGGCCGCTGCGATTGCGACAAAGTCTCCTCATTGAGACATTCGTTCGTACATGGCCCGCGCCCGGTCGTACGCGGCGCGAGCAGCCGGCCGGTCTTCCTCCCGAATATTGTCTTTCTTCATCGACCAGCACTGGTCGACGGAGGCTCGGGCCCACTCGGCGCTTTTGCGATCGCGAATGGGCTGATTATCTACCTTTACATAAATCGGGTTGGTGTGGGCACTGGGGTAGATTCGGATGGCTACCCAACTCGAACGGTCGATTCGGTGCGAAAAACGAAGATCGTTCCAGTCACCGTCCGCGTCGATATCCTGTCGCGCGACGGCTTCCCCATTTACGATCAGTTCTACCGGCACCTTCCGGCTCGCGTCGATCCGAGCGCGCTCGATATGCCAGTAAGGCTGTTCGCTCAGTGGACTCGCGGCGATTCGTGCGCCGGCATCGTCCTGTTCAACTGATAAATACGCCGAAGCGCGGACCGATACGGTCACTATGCGTGGCGCTGAAAGTGTGAGTTCGCTTCCATCCACACCCATGCGCGCCGCATCGACCGTAAAGTCGATCAAGTGGGAACGCCCCTCGGAGACGTAGCCACGGCCGGCCTTGATGGCGTCGACGTATTTGTCGTAGTCAATCGGCCCGTCCAGTTGTACGTAACTACGGGCCAGCCCAACACGGTCGTCGTAAATGCAGGGAAAGTCGGTTTCGCCGCTGATCGGCACTCGGAAACCGTTGTTCAGGCTATGATACCACATGTTTAGCTCCCAGGGCGCCGGCGTGTCGCCGGCCGAATAAAAGTCGACCGCTCCCTCCGTGACGGCGACGATGAACTCGTTTGCCCCGATGCCATCCATTTTCGGCATCACGTAGTTTGGCAACGCGTCGGTGGGCGTCACGGGCTCAAGGCCCCAGCCCGAGTGGGCGTAGCCGACGGCTCCCCCCTGATCCTGGGCCCATGTCAGTACCGGAACCGTCCAGCTGGGCCACTCTTCGATGGCCGAGGTGCCGGGGTAGTCATCCTCCTTGATGCGCAGGAGTACGATATGGCCGGCGTGCGAGGAAGGGAAGCCGGACACCTCGACGTCCTGGCGAAGCAGATTTTTAGTGGTGGAAAACGGCTCGGTGGCGCCGGTAAAAAAATCCTTCTGGTAGTACCAGCACGGCCCCCAGGCCAGCGAGGCGGCGATATTCAGATCTTCCCCCTGGATCTGCCTGAACATGTGTTCTGGTAGGACGCCTTCCTCCGGGCTTTCGTAATGGCTGCAGCCGGCGGCGTGGATGTGGTGATCGGCGCTGTACCAGCCGAGCGCCGCCAGATGCGTCCAGCGGCGCAACCGGAATGAGGCTTCCACGGAGTCGATGCCCGGGGGGACGATGAGCGGCATCGTCTGCGCGATGTATTCCGGTCCACGCGTAAAGGTCACCGAGTAGGTCCCGGGCGGGAGGTCGAGGTGTTCGCCGTCCGCCCGGTAGATCTGGGGGTGGAAAAAGAAATCGGGATAGGGATCGCGGGCGGCGACACGGCGTGCCGGCAGGGGATACACGCCCTGCAGTTGTTTGGACTCGCCCCATCCCCAGTACTCCGTGCTGGCCATCCGCATCCGGTAATCACGGTCGGGCGTCTGCCCGCCGGCAGGTTCGTCGTCGCGGTCGATGCCGTCCGTGACGACAAATGAAGCCATCGTAGGTGAACCGTCGTCGTCCTGCACTCGGAAAACAACGCGCGTGGACGGCCGGCTGTCAAACAACACGTCGATCGTATTTCGAAACCCGATATCCTGCGATCCCTGGCCAATGTTGAACCCGAGCCTGGCCTCGCGCCGGCCGCCTACTGCGCTATAGATCTGCACAACGGCGTACTCCAACGACAGCCCCGACAGCCGGGGTTGGAGCGGGCGGTTACGGTAGAGATAGAGTTCGAGGAACCGGTTATCAAGCTGGCCGGCGGTGATCACGTTTTCGGGTTGGACGCGCGGCTCGTTGGTGGATCGATGGAGCGAGGGAGCGGCGTTGGGGCTCTCTACTTCGAGACGCGCCGTAACGCCGGCCTGATTGTGTATTTTCACCAGGAAGCTGGTCCAGCCGCCCTGATAGATCTCGGCCTGTGCCGGCCCGCGTTCCACACGCACGCGGCCTTCCGGGTTTATATCGACAAACGACAGGACGTAGGGGTCCAGGATTTCCTGGATCAGGTTGCTCGTCCGCGCATTCAGCGGGGCGTTCTGCAGGGCCTGGAGCCGGGCCGCGTCCTCCTCTGCCAGCGGGCTTCCCACGAAGCTCAACGCCTCGACGAGGCGCATCGCCTGAGCATACAGGGGCTGAGGTTCAACATCCGCGATGGTCGGGGTAGGCTGGGCGCGTAGACTGGTGGCGGAACAGAGGACGAGAGCGGCAAGGAGAGCGGATTTCATAGCCGTTGGGGGGCGGGTGGTAGATGTATCGATTCATTCGGAGATCATCACATTCCGGTACCACGCCTCAGCCGCCGGCCCGCCGTGGATCTGCACGCAGAGGATGCCAGACGTCTCGACATGTGCCTGCTCGGTGTAGTCGGTCGTCTGCCGGCCGTTGATCCAGATCTGGATGCGGGGGCCTTTTGCCACGAGGCGGTAGTCGTTCCACTCGGTATAACTCGAGAACGAGGCGAGGTCTTCGACAGGTGCCACGATGAACCGGTCGCGCCGGCTCTCGTCGTACACGGCGCCCCAGACGGGGATCGGTTCTTCGTTCGAGCCGATGGCGCCGATGTCCGCCTGGTAGCCCGAGACCTCGTGGTGGCCCGGGATGCGCTTTGTCCGGAACTGGATGCCGCCGTTGTTGACGTTGCCGCCCATCTTGGACTGGAGGGTCAGCTCAAAATCCCCATACTCTTTTGTGGTGCAGAGGAATTCGTTGTTGGGGATGGCGCGGTCCAGCCGGCCGGCGACAATTGCTCCATCTTCCACCCGAAAATACTCCGGATTCCCCTCCCAGCCCGTCAGCGTCTGGCCGTCGAACAGCGGGTAGCTCAGGGGTTTGATGCGGATGTTTTTGTGCCACACCTCGGCGGCCGGCCCGCTGTGGATCTGGGCGCAGATCCGGCCCGTGCCCGGGACGGCCTGGGTCTCGGTGTAGTCGGTCGTGAGCACGCCGTTGACCCAGATCTGGATGCGCGGCCCGTCGGCGAGGACGCGGTAGTCGTTCCAGTCGGTGATGTGGACGAAGTCGGGGATGTCCTCCCGCGCCGGCGAGAGGTACTTGTTGCGCCGCGTCTCGTCGTACATCGCGCCCCATACAAACTTGGTGTCCTCCGGCGGCCACTCCCCGATGTCGGCCTGGTAGCCCGAGACCTCGTAATGAAGCGGGACGCGCTCGGTGCGGATCTGGATGCCGCCGTTGTTGCGCCGGCCGTTCATTCGAACCTCCAGCCGGAGGTCGAAATTGTCGAACCTCTCGTCGGTGCACAGGAAGTTGTTATGGGGGATGTCGCGGTCCAGCCGGCCGGAGATCAACACGCCTTCCTGCACGCGGAAGTACTCGGCATTGCCCTCCCAGCCGGCGAGGGTCTGACCGTCGAAGAGCGGGCGGAAGCCGTCGTCCTGGGCCAGGGCGGGTAGGATGGGTAGGAGGAGTAGGATCAGGAGGCAGCGTCCGAGGCGAGGCATGGAGGTGTTGGGGTAGATGGCGGGGGATCGAGGAAGATAGGCATCGGTAAGATGATGTAAAACAGCCGGCCCGCTGCCTCGAATTCGGTTACCACGCCAGTTCATGGAACGAGGTGCGGTCGCATCCGGGTGTCATCGTGCCTGCACTGAGCGAAGTCGAAGTGAGCCGTCGATCGCTGGCGATCGAAGTGTCGAACGACCTACCGGCAGACCATTCGAGGTTATGGGGCTCAGTGCGGTCGCATCCGGGTGTCATCGTGAGCCGTCGATCGCTGGCGATCGAAGTGTCGAACGACCTCACGGCTGACCATTCGAGTATATGGGGCTTAGTGCGGTCGCACCTCGAGGTCGTTCGACACGGGCCGATTTCATCGTCCCGGCTGCTAATGACACATAATGTCACCCTGAGCGTAGCGAGGGGTCTTCGAGCGGCAAAAGGCAACGAGATCGCTAATACGTTCCGGATCGTGCCGGCTGGACATGTTGTGCCCGGGCTTGCCTCTAATCAATTAAGGATCCCTCGCTGACGCTCAGGATGACCTCTTATCTAGAGAATGCGAACATCAAAATCCGCCGTTTGTCATGCCCGATTAGAAAGCCCTGCGCAGCTGGGCTGAGGGTCTCACGATGACCATGCGATTTCATGGTCCCGACTCACGATGACTATCCGATTTCATCTTCGTGAGGGTACGCCGCGCTATGCGGATACGTCTAGAAGGGTAAATAACCTCCTTCAGACATGGCGCGAACCTTTCACGTGTACATCCTCAGCAATCGTTGACGGACGGTGCTCTACAACGGGATCACGATCAACCTGCCGGTGCGGCTTGAAATGCACCTGGCTGGAACAGGCAGCGTCTTAGTTAGCCGGTACAAGGTATTCGATCTGGTATATTTCGAAGCCCACGACAAGCCGGATGACGCCATCACTCGGGAAAAACAGATCAAGGGGTGGCGACGTGAGAAAAAGCTGACGCTAATCCTTCAATCGAACCCCAAAATGAGCGATCTCAAAAGTCAGTTGATATAAACGGTGGCTATTGAAGGTTGTATCTAGAGACATTAGATCCCCTTCTGGTCGGTGTAGCCCTCGAGTTGCTCTTTCGACAACCGCCGCGCGTATTCCCGCGCCTCGGCGAGGGGCATCCGGGCTTCAGCCTCGATTTCGGCGAGCTGGCGGAGGCCATCCGTGCGGGCGCGCTGCAGGGCGTTGCGTGTGCGGTCGAGCGCGAAATCGACCGGGGCGAACTCAGCCGCGAGAGTATCGATGCGCTGGGACTGTTCGTTGAGCCGGCAGAGGCGCCGCTCGATGTGCCGTTTCAGCCGGGTCTTGCGCATCCGGTAGAGGGTCGGCAGCCCGAAGAGCGCCCCGAAGGCGCCGAGGGCGTAGACGATGCCGCGACCCTTGATATCGAGGAACTGGAGGACGAAGCCGGCCAGCAGCAGCAGGCCCAGGGCGGTGAACACGAGGATGTCGATGCGCATGGTTCAGACCTGTTTCTGCGCGGCTTCGACCAGCGCTTTGTTGAGGCGCTCGCGCTCGGCATTCAGCTCCCGCCGGCGCTCGATGTTGTTGATCACATGGTGCACTGGCTCGGCCCCGAGCCCGATCAAGACGCCGGTGATGAGCAGCTGGATATTGGGAGCATCGATCGTCCCATAAAACGGGATCGAAGCCACCGATTCCCCCAGCGCGGTCTCGATCACCGTGAACAGGTTGATGCCGGAGGCTTTACACAACGCGAACGCCACAAGCGTAGCCACGACGCGGGACAGGGTGCTGACGAGCACCAGCCGCACGGCCTTGCCGGAGATGACAATCACGTTGCCGGGAAAAACGCCTTCGTCGGACGGGGTGTACTGCTTCACCATCCGCCCTAGCTGGGTGATGATGAGGGCGTGCGAGAGGATTTTGGACTTCGCCTTGGAGTCGTACCGTGTCAGCAGCCGGCGCGCGCGGGCGTTCCACCGCCGCTCAAGGTGAAACTTCCACTCGCCGTAGTTGAACACGGCGTGCAGCAATTCCATGACGCGTTCCACCAGCAGCGCCAGCAGGATGAGCATCAGGTAGAGGTAGGTGAGCAGCAGCAGGGTTTCCATCAGGCCGGGTAGAGGAATTGTTTCTTTTTGTAGAGATCCAGCTCGGCCTGGACGTCGGCCTCGGCCCAGCGGGCGTAGAAGCCGAGCACGAGCTGCTCAAAAATGCGATAGGGGAAGTTGGAGCCGGGGCACGCCGTCGCGCGGACGGCCCGGTGTGGGAGGATGGTCTTCTCGAAATCCGGCTTGATGTCGTACAGATGGCACCAGAGCGCCACGACTCGCGCCGCGTTGTACAGCTGCTCGTCGGCGGGGCAGGCGTGGCCGTACTGGCCGCGGTCGTTGGCGCCGCTGTCGCCGGCCGTCGTATGGAAATTCCCATTGAGCGCGATGCCCAGT
>JBGSPJ010000252.1:0-6602 GCA_041738655.1 Rhodothermales bacterium
TACCTGATGGAACGCGCCAGCGGCGAACGGTTTCGCGTGGCCATCCCGCTGTTTAACCTTCGGGCCGCGGCGAATTAAACGCTGACGCATAGGACCCTTGAATTGGTATCCTCGATCGCTTACCATTCCAATGAGTTTCGACAAGGAAAGGAGCCTATGCGACCCTCTCTCGTACTTGACCTTCAACGAAGTGCCGTCCGTGAAACCGTAAGCCGCTTTCGGGTATCGAACCAGCGTGTTTTCGGCTCGGTGCTGCGTGGCACCGACCAGGAAGGGGGTGACCTCGATCTGCTGGTCGATCCATTGCCCGGCACAACCCTCTTTGACCTGGGCGGCCTGCACTACGAACTGGAACGCTGCTCGGCATCCCCGTCGATCTGCTGACGCCGGCCGACCTACCGGCTAAATTCCGCGCCAGGGTGCTTGTGGAGGCCCGGCCGGTATGAGTGAGAATCGCCTCCTCGACTACCTCGACCCTATGTGGCAGGCAGCAACGGATGCATGCGCCTTCGTGGAGGGTCTGGAAAAGGACGACTTTCTCGAGGACAAACGCACGCAACAGGCCGTCATCATGAGACCGGGAGCCCAGCTACGCGGGGCTTTCTTTTCGGGCATGACATTGGGCGTGTGTTGATGAGATCGCATGTTGAAACTGAAGTCCGTAGAGACGCTCCTGTGGAGCGTCTCCTAGCGGTGTCCGTTTTTCACATAGCTTCAGGCGCGGCAAAAACGCCGCTGAGACGCTCCACAGGAGCGTCTCTACATACAATTCCTTGTATGTAGATGCCGGCGCGGTTCGTCTCGCCTATTCTGTAGAGACGCCCCACCGGGGCGTCTCTACATAAGATGTCATTAGCAGCCTTATCATCCTCGGCGAAGCGGCAACCAAGGTGATGGACAGCTACCCCAGGTTCACACAAACGCATGCAAACGTGCCCTTGCGTAACATGCGCGATATACGCAACCGCATCGCCCACGGCTACTACGAGATCAACCTCGAAGTAGTGTGGGACACGGTGCAAACGGCGCTACCGGTACTGCTGGATCAACTTCGCGCGGCACACACGGCGGCGAACGGCTCAAGAGCTGCCTGAAAGCCGGGCGGGATATTACGGCGGACGGGAAGGGGAGCCGCGTCTTTCTCTTCGCCGATCAGGGGTTTCTCGGCGCCGAAGATCCGCTCACGACCCGGGTTGTTTCGGGTATAGGGGAGGAGACTTTCCTGATTGCCTGACGATGGGCCGGTGGTGCTGCCCGGGAGAACACCTCGCCCCACCAGCACTATTCATCACTTGCGAAACGGCTCTCGGAGAAGGTTACTGTCTACAACTTCGATCGACGAAGAAGAGGGCGTAGCCGCGACACCAAGCCTTAATCAGTAGATCGAGAAGTGGAGGATGTTGCAGCCCTGGTTTCTGAAGCAGCGGTTCGTGGACTCAGGTGGCGAAGCCGGCAGGCTTCGTGGGGTCGGGAACGCCCCTTTAGCTCGGGTGGGCGACGGTGTTTCATGGTAGTCGAGAAGGTGGGATTTCCCTGGATGTCGGCAGGAAGGATGTCATAATCCTCTTATTCAGACAATGGCTCAATAGGAAACGTACCTTTGCTGTAAGCACGTCATTCTGACCATCGTTGCATCCGGCAGCCTGGGTGTGCTATCTTGACATGGATTGGATATTATTAGTTGGGCCGCTACATGCGCTCCGTCTTGTCCTAGAGTCCACCGAGGCAACTATGGCTGCCCCAAACCCACCTAGCGCTCGCGTTCCTAGCGCCCGCTACTACGAAGAGTACACCGAGTATGCGAAGACGCTACGAACGTGGCTAGTCGCGTATGGCATCGGTGGTCCCATTATCTACCTCACCCAAAAGGACATACCAAGTGAGATTAATGCATCCGGTTACGGAGGCTGCATCGCACTGCTGTTCCTGGCTGGAGTTCTGGTCCAGGTAGGGGTCGCGCTCCTGTATAAAGCGGCGGCGTGGCGGCTGCACTATCATGAGGATATCAGGGGGGAGAAGGTGGGCGACGAGGACTGGGCTAGACGGGTCGAGCGCTACTACTTAATAGACGTAATTTCGGATGGCTTGACCATACTTCTCTTCGCTGGCGCGACGAGCTGGGTTTTTGTCATCCTCGGATGACTTTGCCGTGGTATTCCGGCACTCGGCATCGCGACCGCGGCCCAACATCCGCATGCACCTGACCGGCTACAGCACGCTTCGCCCGCTTGCGCCAGCAGGTGATGCGGGGTGTTAGGCAACCACACGCGTCACCGTGGCGTAACGATGACTAATTCTGTAAATCAACCCGAAGCCAGACGCGGTGACGGGTGGCAAATAGAGCCAGGGGACGGAACTCTGCCGGTGCTGAAGGAACTGTCACCCGGACGCTTACTCGCAATCGGCACAGCATGCTACGTGGCACGCTACGGCTTATTTATTACTGCTGGGCACGTCGTGGACGCGCTGCGTAATGACGCAGGCGGCCTCGGAACGGCGTTCCTTCTTCATTTGGCGCCGGGGAAGAAAGTGCATCTCCGACAGATCAAAGCTGTAGCGATATCACCAACTGTCGACATCGCGATAGGTCAAGCAGATAATTACGTCGAGAGGTTTCCGCATGACCCGCTCATCAACCTCCGCGCAACCATTTCGACGACGGCTCCCGAAACGGCATCGTGGGTGGCGACTTATGCCTATCCTGAGAATGAGGTGATGGACTTCACTAACCCTGAGGCACGGAAAAAGGTACGAGGCGATTTCTTCGCCGGACGGTTCCTTCGCGATGTCAAGATGTCCGAGAACCCCTTCATTCTATACCCACACTACGAAACCAGTATCCGTCTCAAGAGCGGCTCGAGTGGGGGACCCGTATTCGACGATCGTGGCCGAGTCATCGGAGTTAATTGTCGCGGTTGGGACTTTGGCGAGAACTACGATGGTGAGCACCTCTCCTCCATCGTTCCCGTGACTCACCTCATGCCGATGGAGCTATCTTTCCTCCAAATTCCTCCGGGCAGCTGGGAGGAGGCCCAAGTGCCAGTGGAATGTCGGGGCAAAGCCCTCTCTGTCGACAAACTTGTGAAGTATGGCCACATCAACTTCGCGCCATGAATCTATAGCGGTTGCCTAACGAATCGTCGAAGTTGACAAGGCCGCGCATCGTTTTTCGCGTAAGCATAGCTCCAGCCTTGCGGCTTATCACTAGTGTTAGACCTTCCAATTCAGGATCGCCTGATGATTGACCAGGCAGCGCACAGGAGAACACCTCGCCTTGCGTGACGTTGGATTTCGTAGTACCCTTGGAGCATCAGAATATCTTACGCTTATGACTACGATCACACTCAAGCTAGAAGGGACGGTCGAGAAGACCCTCAAGAGGCTGGCCAACCAGCAAGGCACCTCGCCCGAAGAGGTCGTCCTCGAGCTTCTCAAGCGTCTCGATAACCTCCAGTCGATCGAGTACTGGCGCTCTATTTTTGTGCCCCTCGCCGAGAAAGCGGGCATCTATACGGACGAGGACGTGGATCGCCTTATCGAGGAGGTACGGGCAGAGAAGGCGGCCGAGCGGTAGATATGCGCGTTTTCCTGGATGCCAACGTCCTTATCAGCGCCTACTTCACCCATACTGTCGCCTACGAGCTGCAGCAACACGTTCTGGCCGAGCACGATCTTGTGCTGGGCCTTTTTGTTGCCGCCGAAACGGAGCGTGTTTTGACAACGAAGCTGAAAGCTCCTCCCGATCAGGTTTCGTTATACCTGAGTGATCTAAAGAACCGGGCCGCCCGCGTCGAGCCGATACCCGTCCATATAGTCCCCAGGGGCCTACGCGATCCGAACGATGAGGCCGTACTTATCTCCGCCATCAACGGCGAAGCGGACATACTCGTAACCCGCGACAAGGACTTGCTCGATGAGGCCGCCCGCCTCGCGGGAGAAATAACGATCCTCTCGCCGAAGAGCTTTCTGGAGGGGATACGAGAAAACCAATAGTGTCCCTTCTGGCTGCAATACCCGGACAATTCCAGTCGCCGCCTCGGACCAGGGTCCCTTGAACGTTGAACATCAACACTTTACACCCCCCTATCCCCCCTCACCCCATCCGATGCACGCTGACGATGGCGCCTGGCGTCTTTAATTCGATGACGGTGTTGTTTTCGGCCAGGCGGAAGGCCTCGATCGCCGCCGGCAGCATCTCACGCGGGGTCTGGAGCTGGAAGAGGGTATCCGCCACCACATACCAGTCCTCGTTCGTCAAATGGACCTCCGCCAGCCCGTTCTCCGTCACGAACGGCGCGTAGTTCAGGACTTTCTTGAGGTGGTTGATGCCCTGTTTCTGGTGGAGGGATGGGTCCATCGGGGTTCAAGGGTTAATGTTCGAGGTTTAATGTCGGGGGGTGATGCACGGGGTTGCACAAAGGCTTCGGCCTGACGTTCCTCTGCATGTCGTTCTTTTTGTATCTTGCCGGCGACGCGCCTGTGATCGCGCAACGTCGCTCCGCCATCTGTAATCTGTCATTTGTAATCCCCACCGTGCGCCAATACCTCGACCTCCTCCGCCACGTCAAAGCAAACGGCGTCCGTAAGGAAGACCGCACCGGCACCGGCACGCTCAGCGTCTTCGGCTACCAGATGCGGTTCGACCTCCAGGCCGGCTTTCCGCTCCTCACCACCAAAAAGGTGTTCTTCAAAGGCCTCGCCTACGAAATGCTCTGGTTCCTCCAGGGGAGCACCAACATCCAGTACCTGACCGACAACGGGGTCGGTATCTGGAACGAATGGGCCGACGCCGAGGGCAACCTCGGGCCGGTCTATGGCAAACAGTGGCGCGCCTGGCGCGCGGCGGACGGGCGGGAGATCGACCAGATCGCCGGCGTCATCCACACCATCAAAACCAACCCGGATAGCCGACGCATCCTCGTCAATGCCTGGAACGTGGGCGAGATCGACCAGATGGCGCTCCCGCCCTGCCATCTCTTCTACCAGTTTTATGTGGCCAACGGCCGGCTGTCGTGTTCGCTCTACATCCGCTCGAACGACCTCTTCCTCGGCGCCCCATTTAACATCGCCGAGTACGCCCTCCTCACCCACATGATCGCGCAGCAGTGCGACCTGGACGGCGGCGAACTCGTCTACACCATCGGCGACGCGCACATCTACACGAACCACCTGGATCAGGTCGACGAACAGCTCGCTCGCGAGCCGCTGCCCCTGCCGAAGCTGAACATCCTCCGAAAACCCCCCTCGATTTTCGACTACCGCTACGAGGATTTCGAGGTCGTCGACTACCGACACCACCCGCCGATCAAGGCGCCGGTCGCTGTCTAATTCCATGCACCGCCCCGAAATCGTCCTCATCGCCGCCGTCGCCGAGAAAAACCGGGTGATCGGGAAAGGTCTGGAGCTGCCGTGGCACATCTCCGAGGACCTCAAGCACTTCAAAAAACACACCCTGGGGAAACCGCTGGTTATGGGCCGGCGCACGTTTGAATCGCTCGTCCATCAGTTCGGCGGTCCGCTCAAAAACCGCCGCAACATTGTCCTTTCCACCCGGGGCCCCGTCGAGGGCTTCCCGGAGATCGAGACCTATCCCTCCGCCGAGGCCCTTCTCGAAGCGCTGAAGGACGAGCCGGTTGTGTACATGGGCGGGGGCGGGGGGGTGTATGCCCACTTCCTGCCGCTGGCCGATCGGCTGGAGATCACGCTGGTCGAGGGGGACCATGAGGGCGACGCCTTTTTCCCGCCGTTTGAGCACCTGATCGGACGCGAGTTCGAGATCGAGGAGGAGCACCCACGCGACGGCTACCGGTTTATGACGTACCGCCGGATCAGGGGGTAAGGGGGATAAAACCCAGCGCCCGGGCCGGGTTGTGGACGATGAGATCCTGGATAAGCGCCTCGGACGCGCCGGCTTCCCGGAGCCATGGCACAAACCGCCACAGGATGTACGTAAAGCCCGGCCCACCGCCGTACGCCGGCCAGTACGACCGCCGCGCGAGATCCCCCGACAGCAAGATCTGCCCCCCAAAACCCTCCGCCGCCAGCGTCCGAATCACATCGATGCGCGCGCGGTCCGGGTAATATTTCTCCTTGCTGATCTGGTCGATCCCCAGGAACGCCCCCGTCTCGGCCACGGCGCGGAGGTACTCCAGCTCCAGCTTCCGGTCCATGTGCCCGATCACCACCCGCCGCGGATCCACCCCTTCCTCGCGAAATACCGCAATCTGTTCGAGCGCCATCGTGCCGGCTTCGGTGTGGGTGGAGATCGGCGCCCCGGTGGCCCGTTGGGCGCGGGCGGCGGCGCGGAGCATCTTCTCTCCACACGGAGTGATCGCGTCACGCATCGTCGAGGCCTTGATCACGCCGGCACGAATGCCCGTTTCGCCGATCCCCACCGTCACCTCGCGCACGTACATCGCCGTCAGCTCCTCGATCGATCGGGGCTCCACCCAGGGCTTCGAGAAGGTGTCCTTGTTGAAGCCCGTCGCACAGACGATGTGGACGCCGGTGGCCTCGGAAACGAGGCGGAGGCCGGCGGCGTCGCGGGCGTAGTCGGGCGTGGACATGTCCACGAGCGCCCGGCCGCCGGCCTCGCGAAACCA
>JBGSPJ010000277.1:0-9379 GCA_041738655.1 Rhodothermales bacterium
CCGAGCCCCTGGCCCCCGGCAAGATCCGCAACTCAAGCGGCTACGCCTTGTGCGCGCAGGTGGTCTCCGCCGGCGCGGTCGCGCTCCCACCGCTGCTGGCGCGGGACAACCCGGAGAGCATCCGGGAGGTGATCCAACAGGCTCTGGCGGCCGACGTGCTAGTGTTCTCGGGCGGCGTCTCCGTCGGGGACTACGACCTCGTTAAGCCGTTGCTCGACGAGGCCGGCATGGAGCTGGTTTTCTGGAAGGTGAAGCAACGTCCGGGCAATCCGCTGGCGTTCGGGATGTTGCAGGGAAAGCCCGTTTTCGGGCTGCCGGGTAATCCGGTCTCATCCGCCATGTGCTTCGAGCAGTTTGTGCGGCCTGCGCTGGCGAAGATGCTGGGGCGCACGGCCCTCGGCCGGCCGCGTCACCCGGCCATCCTGTCCGCCGACACCGCCAAGGTGGCCGGCCTGCAGTTCTTTAGCCGGGGAATAGCCCGGTACGAAACCGACGGCCGGCTCACGGTACGCGATACGGGCGCCCAGGCATCGAACCTGTATTCGTCGGTGCTGGCCGCCAACTGCATCATCCACCTGCCCGAGGCGTGGGCCGAGGCAAAGGCCGGGGCGGAGGTAGAGATCGAGTGGCTGGCGTGGTAGGGCGGCCGTTATTCGCCGATCTCGTAGTCGACCACAAACGCGCCGTCAAAGATGCCCGAGCCACGGAGGAGCGCGCCAAATTTGTCGTGCTCCGGATGGGGCAGGTAGGCGTCGCGCGCGGCGGCGTCGGTGAAGGTGAGCACGTAGACGTGCGTGAAGCCCTGATTGAGGCCCTCCGGGCTGTTGTTGATGCCGTGTTCGAACGCCGTGATGCCGGGAATCTTGCCTTTTAATGCGCGGAACGCGGTTGTGATTTCGGCGATCTGCGCCTCGGTGGCGTCGGCTTTGTATTTGAAGACGACCACATGGCGGACGGGCCCTTTTTGATCGAGCGGCATGACGGCGGCGATGGAGAAGGTGAAGGCGGCGAGGAGGAGGACAACGACGAGCGGTTTCATGGTGTGGCGGGATGATGATCGGTCGTAAAGAAGCACCAATATCGAAAACGACGGGATGGGAAAAAAGGGGCGCGCCAACATGTAGCGAGGGGCTTTTTGTCGGGTGTGTGTGGACCTCAGGGCCGATCCCGCCAGCGGGTCTTTCGTACGGCGAGAGTAAGCCCTAGATTGCCCACGCATCCACTCGATACCTGTTCCTCCTGCTCAGAACTCGCCATCGCATGCTGTACTTTTTTTGCGCCCGTCAGGATGACCTTTCGCACATCGCCCGGACGGGGATCGCGGGGCCGGTAAACCTGCTCACCAGCCTCGACGACGCCATCCTGGCCTGCGCCGAGCGGATCCTGGTGATCGATGCGTATGCGTTGACGGCGCCGGGCGAGGGAAGTCCCAACCAGGGGGCGATCGAATCCAATTATATCCCCCCATCGGCTATTCTGAATATCGAGCCCTATGCTCCTCCCCGGCCGATCGTGGCCGCCGGCGGCATCGTCACGCGCCTGGACGGAACGGCCGATCCGGAGGTGCTGATGATTTTCCGGAACGGCCTGTGGGAGTTGCCCAAGGGGAAGCTCGACCCGGGCGAATCGATCCCGCAATGCGCGATGCGGGAAGTACGAGAAGAAGTGGGGATCCACGACCTCGTCGTAGTCCAGGGGCTCGGGGCGACCGTGCACGGGTTCACCCGGAACGAGCGGTACAGCGTGAAGACGACCTACTGGTATCAGATGACCACGGAGCAGAAGACGTTCACCCCGCAGGCCGAGGAAGGCATCGAGCAGGTGGCGTGGAAGCCCTGGGGGGAAGCGATCGAACGGGCGGGATTCGAGACCGTTCGCCGGCACCTGATGCAGATCCGGCCGTTGCTGCGGCTCTGATCCGCGTCGGTCAGTCGTCGTCTTCGTCGAGATCGATGAAATCGTCCTCGTCCTCGAACGGCTCCTCCTCCAGGTCCTCGTCTTCGAAAAAGTCGTCGTCCAGATCGTCGTCCTCGAAGAAGTCATCCTCCTCCAGATCATCGTCTTCTTCCAGATCGTCGTCGTCAAAGAAGTCGTCCTTGAGGTCGTCCTCCTCAAAATAATCGTCGTCTTCGAATTCGTGGTCCTTCAGGTCTTCTTCGTCGAAGTAGTCGTCGTCGAGAAGCCGGGGGGCGGCGGGCCCGGCGATGGCGCCGGAGCGGGCGGTAGAATGGGCGTACATGGCGATTGTTGAACGAAACAGGGCGTGAAGTGTGGCCTCCTGCCGGGGGAATGAGGGCGCCAGCTATCCAATTTCGGTCCAAACGCGTCTGAACCATCCACGATCCCGTGTGATGGGCTGGAACGTAGCTCTCCGGCGGCGGGTATGGGTGTTTTCATGCCGGCGAAAGCCCCGCCGGCTTCATGAGCAGGAACGTGGATCGACATCTATGAAAACCGGGTATGCGCCCCCTCCCGAGCCGAAACGGCCCCCCAAGAAGCTTTTTGAGGCTCTGGGTCGGATTTTTCGGCTGAGCCGCCCCTACCGCGGCCGGCTGATCGCGGCGCTTGCGCTGACGCTCGTCTCCGCCGGCGTGTGGCTGCTGCTGCCGCTCGGAATGCGGACGATGGTGGATGCCGTGTTCGAGCAGGCGGATCGCGGGCTGCTCAACCGGATGACGCTCGGGCTGATGGCATTTTTTGTGATCCAGTCCGCTATCGGGTTCGCCGGCTTCTACTTGCTGGAGTGGACCGGCGAGCGCCTCGTGACGGATCTCCGCAAGCAGCTTTATGCCCACCTGCTGAACCTCGACCTGCGGTTCTTTTCGAACCAGCGCACCGGGGACCTCACGTCGCGCCTGACCAACGATGTCGGCACCATCCGGACGGCGGTGACGTCGTCGTTCGTGGATGCCGTGCGGCAGACGATGATGCTCATCGGGTCCGCTGTGCTGATGGTGGTATTGGACTGGCAGATGAGCCTCTTCATCTTTCTGACCGTTCCGCCGGTGATGCTGCTGGCCCGGTTCTTCGGGGCGAAAATACGCACGCTCGCGCGCGACGTACAGGACCGGCTGGCGGACTCGACCGCCGTCGCCGAGGAGTCGCTTTCGGCCGTCCGTGTCGTGAAGGCGTTCGCGCGGGAGCCGTACGAAGTCGATCGATTCAACGGGTCGGTGGATGTGCTCTTCAAGACGGCGATTCGGAAGGTGGTGATCACGAACGTGTTCTGGTCGGCCGTAGGGCTGTTGTTTATGCTCGCGCTCATCGGCCTGTTCTGGTACGGCGGGGTGTCGGTGCTGAACGGCCGGCTCACGTCGGGCGGCCTGGTGGCGTTTGTCTTTTACGCGTTTAACATCGCGCGGACCGTCGGCGGGATGTCGCAGCTGTACACGACGTTCAACAACGCTGCCGGCGCGTCGGAGCGGTTGTTCGAGCTGATGGACACGGCGCCGGAGACGACGGATGCGCCCGGCGCCCGGGAGTTGCCGGCGGTGCGGGGTGAGGTACGTTTTGCGGACGTGCGGTTCGGGTATCGCGAGGAGCATCCGGTGCTGGAGGCGATCGACCGGGTGATCCATCCCGGCGAGAAGGTGGCGTTGGTGGGGCCCAGCGGAGCCGGCAAGACGACGCTGCTGAATCTCATCCCCCGGTTCTACGACCCGGACGAAGGGCAGGTGCTGGTGGACGGGCACGACCTCCGCGACGTCACGCTTGCCTCGTTGCGTGGCCAGATCGCTGTGGTGTCGCAGGATGTGCATCTGTTCAACGCCTCTGTCCGGGAGAACATCCGCTACGGCCGGCTCGACGCCGATCAGACGGCCATCGAAGCCGCAGCCGAAGCGGCGAATGCCCACGCCTTCATCGTCGGGCTTCCAGAGGGGTACGATACGGTCGTGGGCGAGCGGGGCACCAAGCTGAGCGGCGGGCAGAAGCAACGCATCGCCATCGCCCGGGCCATCCTGCGCGATGCACGGATATTACTGCTGGATGAGGCGACGTCGTCACTCGACTCCACTTCCGAGGCGCTCGTCCAGGAGGCGCTGGATCATCTGATGAAGGGGCGGACGACGTTTATCATCGCCCACCGGTTGTCGACGGTACAGGATGCGGACCGGATCCTGGTGTTGGATCAGGGGCGGATCGTGCAGGAGGGTACGCACGAGGCGCTTTTTGTACAGGAGGGGATGTATCGGGAGCTGGCGTCGCGTCAGTTCCGGGATACCGTGGCGCCGGCGGCGATCTAGTCCATCATTCCTCGCGCAGCACCTCTTTCAACCATTCCCGGGCCATGTACCACTCGGTGCGCACCTTTTTGAGCGAGATGCCCAGCATCTCCGCGATCTCCTCCTGGGTATAGCCGCCGAAGTAGCGCATCTCCACGATCTGGCTCTGCAGCGGCTCGTCCTGAGCGAGGCGTTCGAGCGCCTCGTCGAGGGCCAGGATTTCATCGACCCGGTCCTGCGTGAGCTGGTAGAGTTCGTCCTCGAAGGGTTCGTGCGCGGCGCCTTTGTTGCGTTTGACGGCGTTGCGCCGGCGGGCGTAGTCGACCAGATAGTGCCGCATTTTTGTCGCCACGATGGCAAAGAAATGCGCGCGGTTTTTGGCGTCGATGTGCTCGTCGTCGAGCATGCGGAGGCAGGCCTGGTTGACGAGGCCGGTGGGCGTGAGCGTGTGGTCCTGCCGCTCGCGGGCGATGTAGCCGCGGGCCATGCGTCGGAGTTCCTGGTAGACCTGGCGGAAGAGGTCGTCGGCCGCGCCGGCTTTGCCGGCCTGCCAGTCGGCGATGAGGCGGGTGACGTTCGCGGGATCGGGTGGAGTGGACATGTCGATTACGTACGGTAGGATCGGAAATCAGCGGACCACCCCGCCCCTGCGGGGCATCCCTCCTTGAACAAGGAGGGGATTATTACGTCAGGGTAAGCCGAGGTGCGCGAGGATAACATCCCGCACGTCCGTGGCGGCGATGTTATCGCCGGGGACGCATTCCGCGTGGCGGGTGAGGAGCAGCGGGCGTTCGGCTGGCCCCTCGGGGATGTGGCCGTGGGAGCCGCGGACGACGGAGGCATCCAGCGGGATCACGTCCATCAGGTACCGGAAGCCCAGTTTTTTCTGGATAAGCCGCCGGCCGGCGCGGAGTTTCGGGAAGCGGAGGGCCGGGTCGAAAAATAGCTCGGCCGGGTCGTAGCCGGGTTTGCGGTGGATGTCCACCGTTCGCCCGAAATCAGGCGCGCGGTCGTCATCCAGCCAGTAATAGTAGGTGAACCAGGCGTCGGGGTCGGCCACGGCGACGAGTTCGCCGGCGCGATCGTGAAGGAGGCCGTGTTCGCGTTTCCCCTCGGCATCGAGCACCCGGGCGACGCCGGGGGTGGCTTCGAGGAGGGCGCGGACGTCGTCCATCAGCGCGGGGTTGTTGACGTAGACGTGAGCCAGCTGATGGTCCGCCACGGCGAAGACCTGGCTGGCGCCGGCGTCGAGCAGCTCGAGCCCCAGCTCGACGCGGACGTTGAGCCACTCTTGCTTCCGGAAAAGGCGGTTGAGGTGCACCGGGTGTTCGACATCGTGAATGCCGTATTCCGACAGTGCGACTACGCGGACGCCTCGTTTCTCGTAAAACGTTATCAGCTCCTCGCACAGGGTGTCGATCTCGCGAAGGTCAGTGGCGATGGCGGGGTCCGACGGGCCCAGGCGCTGGAGGTTGTAATCCAGATGGGGAAGATACACCAGCGAGAGGGTCGGGGCGTGGCGTTCCTCCACTTCCATGGCGGCGCGCGCGATCCACTGGCTGGACCGGATGGTGGTGGCCGGCCCCCAGAACTCGAACAGCGGGAAAGTGCCGAGTTTTTGCTGGAGGCTATCCCGCAGGCTGGCCGGGTGGGTGTACACGTCGGGTAGCTTGAGGCCGTTCGCCGGGTACATTGGCCGCGGCGTCACGCTGAAGTCGGCCGACGAGTACATGTTGTACCACCAGAACAGGTTGGCGCAGGTGAAGTCGGGGTTCGCGGCGCGCGCGATCTCCCAGATTTTCGGGGCCTGGATGAGCCTGTTGGATTGCCGCCAGAACTTGACCTCGCACTCGTCGCGAAAGTACCAGCCGTTGGCCACGATGCCGTGTTGATCGGGCAACGCCCCCGTGAGGTAGGTGGCCTGAGCGGAGCAGGTGACGGCCGGCAGGACGGGGTCGATGGAGGCCTGCGCGCCCTCGCCGGCCCATTTCGCCAAGAACGGCGTATGCTCGCCCAGGAGCGAGGGCGTGAAGCCGACGATATTAAGTACGACGGTGCGGTGCATGGGGATGGTTCAGGGGCGGTTCCAGCGGTCGAGCGTCCACTGGAGTTCGCGTTCGATGGAGGCGCCGAGGTCTACCTTGAGTTCGGCCGGCAGCACGTCCCAGGTGTAGGTTTCGACCTCCAGATGATCGCATAGCCGCTGCTCGTACATCATGCGCAAGGTCGGCGCGATATTATCCCGCGTCGACGCGAGCGGGCCAAACCGGTCGGCGAAGAGCGGCACATGGAAATGGATCCGCCACTCCCGGGCGTCGGGGGCATGGATATTCGGCAGCGCGTACGTTAGATCGGGATAGTGGTGCAGGGCGCCGTCGGCGCGCCGTTCGATGACCTGGTGGAGGTAGGTGGACTCCGCGTAGGCGGTGAGGTACTCGGCGATCCGGTCGCGGGCCGGGCCGTCGGCCGGCAGGTCGACCCGGATCGCGGCGCTGACCTGGATCTTCCCGATGCCGATGCCGTGGTCGACGAACGTTTGCAGCGAGGTTTCGGGCGCTTCGTATTCGACGGCGAAGTGGCAGGTATCGTAGCAGACGCGGATGTGGTGGCGGAGCAGCTTTTCGGCTTCCGCGGTGGCCAGTCCGTATTCGCCGGCAAGGAAGGCCGCGCCCTCTGTCCACAGCCAGTCTGTAAAAAAAGCGACCGTTTCTGCGGTGTTTTCGATGAGGCAGTCGGGCTCGGGCTCGATATCGATATGGATGGGCCGGCCGGAGCGGGCTTCGATCTCGGCGAGCGCGTAGGCGACGCTGGCGAAGTGGCGAGTGGATGTGCGGAAGGCGTCCTCGCGCGCGTCGGCGTCGGGCAGCCAGGGCTTGTAGGAGAGCGGGGAGGTCGATATCCCCCCTTCGATCCCCTCCGGCAGCAGGCCGGCGAGGATGTGCGCGAGGCGGACCGTGTAGCCGACGCGGTCGGGCGTGCGCCAGTCGGGCACGTACACCGTGTCCTTCACCACCTGGCGGTGGAAGCCGCCGAATGGGAAGCCATTGATGGTGAAGACATACAGGTTTTCGGCCTGGAGCCAGTCGTAAAACGCCATGAGGGTCGACGGCTCGATAAGCGTGCGCGAGGCGTCGTCGGAGAGGCGGAGGCCGATGCCGAACGGGGCCCCGGGGGCGAGCCGGCGCGCGAGGGGAGGCACGTGGCGTCGCAGCGTGTCATCGACCTGTTCCCAGGATTCCCCGGGGTGGATATTGCTGCAATACGAGAGGTGGAAGTAGGACTCGGGGCCGGCGCGCATGGGTAGAGATCTAGTTCACGGCAGTTCACGGCAGTTTTTGGCGATCAAACCGGCATCGTCCGGACGCTGAAGCGTTCTTCCAGGACGCCGATGGCGTCGCGGTATGTATCGAGGTCGACCTCATGCACTTCGCGTGTCGCTCCGATGCCTTCGAGCAGCAAGATCGTCAATTGTCCGCCGAGATGCTCTCGGAATTCGGAAAGTCCTTTGAAGATCGATTGCGGATGGCCGACGTCGTCCAGGTGCTCCGACAACGCCGGGTGATAGAGGGCGAAGCCGAGGTCGATGAACAGCGCGAGGATGCGTTCGAGCGGGGCGTCGGCGAGGAGGCCGATGCGGTTGGCGTAGAGGCAATCCATGGCGATGCCTATGGCGACGGCCTCGCCATGGCGGACGGCGAAGCGCGTCAGGGTTTCGAGGCGATGGGCGGCCCAGTGGCCGAAGTCGAGCGGGCGCGAGCTGCCTTTTTCGAACGGGTCGCCGCTGGTGGCGATGTGCGTGGCGTGGAGCCGGGCGCAGTGGTAAACGAGCTGCGCCATCGCGTCCGGATCGCGGGCCGGCGGGGCGAGGCGGCCGGCCTGCTGCTCCAGGTAGGCAAAAAACGCGGGGTCTTTGATGAGCGCCACCTTGACCGCCTCCGCCATGCCGGCCCGCCAGTCGCGATCGTCCAGCGCGTCCAGGAAATCCAGGTCGTTGAGGACGGCCCAGGGCGGGTTGAAGGTGCCCAGGAAGTTCTTGGACGCGAAGGCGTTAATGCCGTTTTTTACACCGACGCCGGAATCGTTCTGGGCGAGCACCGTGGTAGGGACGCGGATGTGGCGGATGCCGCGGTGGGCGGTGGAGGCGGCGTAGCCGGCCATGTCGAGCACGGCGCCTCCGCCGACGATGACCACGAACGAGTGCCGGCAGATGCCGCGTTCGGCGATGGCCCGCTGGATACGTTCGGTGTGCGCGGGGTCGTTTTTAGACGGCTCTCCGCCTGGGACGACGATGGGCTCGCCGGCAAGCGTCATCACATCCGTATGGGCGGCCGCATAGGTGTTGATCTCATCCGCGAGGCCGGGCCTGAGCGCGAGGACCCCGGCGTCGAGCACGACGAGGGTGCGGCGGGGGCCGGCCTCTGCGCCGCGTCGGATGGCGTCGGCGAGGTGGGGGTTGGTCGGGTGGAAGAGGCCGCGTGTAAAGGCGATATCGTAACGGTACGTGACAGCGAACTGCTGGCTGATCGGTTCCATTTAGTACACAGGCGGGTCAGCGTTGGGTAGTTCCAGGATTCGAGGATGCTGGAGGATAGCCGGGGCAGGGGGCCATGGATGGCGCGCGCGGAAAGTATCGGCGGGGCGCAGGGTGCTATAATTCCCGGTGGGTCCGTTTGTTCGATCAGGTGACCGCGAACAAACGGGCCAGAAGGACCGAAACCGGCAGCAGGGACAGGACCGCGAGGCCGGCCGCCGGACCCGCGTACAGGGCGGCGATGGTCGCATTCAGCACGACGAGGCCCATGATGCCGGTGCGCACGGCGCGCCGAATCGTTTCGGGGCTCGGCTGCTTCGCCGCACGCAGGAACGACGGCACCACGAGGCCGGCGAACAGGAACGGGAATACGCCGCTGAAGGGGACGATGGCCACGGCGTCGAACCCGATGTACCCGAGGGCCAGGACGACCAGGACGACGAGCCCCACGGCGACGTACCCGACGCGTGTTGAGCCGCCGGCCACTTCGCCCCTGCTGATGGCGGTGATGGCGGCGATGTACACAACGGGGAGCAGCGCGAGGGGCCAGTGGTGGACGATCAGCAGCGGCGCGGCGCCCATCCCCAATAACTGATTCCCGCCCCGGCACAGCCCCATGTTGATG
>JBGSPJ010000307.1:0-2219 GCA_041738655.1 Rhodothermales bacterium
GGATCGCATCGATCGTCGCCTGGCCCTGCTGGATGTCCAGGTCGATGCCAACGACCGTGGCGCCGGCGTCCGCGAATACCCGCGCCGCCGCTTGCCCGATGCCGCTGGCGACGCCGGTTACGAAGGTGATCTTATCCTCCAGGATCCGCGTCATGGTCAGCGTCCGTTTACGCCGCCGAGAGCGCGCACCATGCGCCGGCGGTAGTCGTCGTAACAGACATCGAACCGCTTCTTCGACTCTTCCGAGCCGATGAACCAGCTGCTCGAAAGCACGATCGGTGGCTTGCCCATCCGGGTGAGCCGGTCGGCGATCAGACACTTGAGCGCATTCACCACGGCGGCTCCTCCGATCGTCGAGCCCGGGCCCACGGGGTCTTCCAGGCCGGCGATCTTCACCATCGCGTCCCCGCCCGGCGTGCCGTTGTCGATCGTCACGTCCGACACATCGGGCAGGCGCTTGCCCGAGCTGTGCAGCGGCTTCGCGGCGAGGCAGTGCTCCATCGACACGACGCTGATGACGGGCAGGCCCTTTTTACGGGCTTCGATGGCCACCTCGACCACCACCTCGTTCACGCCGCTGTTCGAGAACACGATCATGCTGTCGGGCGCCTCCAGCACAAAGTTGCGGAGGATCACTTTCCCGAAGCCCTCCACGTGTTCGAGGTACATGGCCTGCCGCTGTCCGTTGGAGCCCACGACGGGGTTGTGGAACGTCAGCGAGAGCTCGACCATCGGGTGGAACCCCGGGAAGCTGCCGTGCCGCGGAAACATCTCCTCGATGGGAATCCGCGAGTGCCCCGAGCCGAAGAGGTGGACGAGCCCGTCGTTGCCGATGCTGTTGGCGCAGATGTCGGCCGCCTGCTCCAGCGCCTGCATCTGGGTGTCGCGAATACGGGAAATGATCGCCTGCGCGGCGTCAAAATAGGCAAGTGCGGGGTTCATGAAGGGTTTAAAGTTTGAGGTTTAAGGTTTAAGGAAGAAACCCCCCTTAAGCCTTGAATCTTGATCGTTGATCACGGAGGGGTGTGCGTAATGGCATACTCATACCGGTCGCTCCGGTAATGACTCACGGTATGCTCGATGACGGCGTCGTCGTGGAGGTAGGCGGTGGTCCGCACGAGCAGGAGCGGGGTGCCGGCGGGGACGTCGAGCCGGCGGGCCTGCTCGTCGTCGGCCGCGGCGGCGGCGATGGTGTGCTGGATTTTCTGGATATCCAGCCGAAAATGGCCGGCCAGTGTTTCGTAGAGCGAGGCCTGCGTGAAGTCGAACCCCGCCAGCTCCGGGCAACGGGCTGTGAGTACGGTCGTCTCCTGGATCCCTATCGGCACATCGTTGCCGAGGCGTAGCCGGCGCAGGTCGAGGCACGGCTGGCCGTCGGCATGACGCAGCGGTTCGGGGTGGGGCCGGCCCACGGTCGACGCCGCCTGATGGAGCACGATCGAGTGGGCGGTATTGCCCAGTTCAGCCATCTGCCGCGAGAAACTCCGGTCCAGCGAAAACGGGATCGGCGGCTCGTGGAGGCAGACGGTGGTGCCGCGGCCGGCGCTGCGGGCGATCAACTTTTCGGATGCCAGCCGCGCTAGCGCCGTGCGCATGGTGTGCCGGCTGACGCCATACGTCGCGCAGAGCGCGTGTTCGGCCGGCATCGTGACGCCGGGCTTGAGGACTTCGTCTCGGATGAGTCGACGCAAGTCCGATTCCACCTGGAAGTACAGGGGAACCGGACTTGCGGGATCTATCGGAGTAATGCGATCAAACCAGAACATAGCGCCAGAACATGGAGGAGGTGCCGCCGCTACCGCGCGATAAACTCGAGCCAGTCGAACTGCACCATCACCCCCTCCGCGTCGCCCGTAAACACAAGCACCAGCTCCTGCGCGCCGTCGATGGGCTCCAAGGGGAGCCTTACTTCAGACCAGCCCGTGTAGGCTTCGAGCTGGGCGTCGCGGATGTCGATGGCGTCGTCGTGGGACTGCGACTCGGTGATGACGCGATACTGCTCCAGCGCCGGCGCCGGCACACTGTTGGCCGGATCCAGGCTCACCTGTCCCAGCAGCCGACCCTCGCGTCCGCCAAGCCGCGCCTCGACCGTGCCGGCCGCCTGCTGACGAACGCGGAGTGTAAGGGCGCCGATGCCCGTGAGGTCGACGCCGGCGTAATGCAGCGCCTGGCCGGGCCGTACCATCATCACCGGAAGCGCTGTTTCGGGGTAGCGCTTG
>JBGSPJ010000358.1:0-20052 GCA_041738655.1 Rhodothermales bacterium
CGAGGCCGAAGGCGGCCGGCAGGGGCTCATCGGCGGCCACGAGGCCGTCGGGCCGGGCATCGAGCGCTGCCGGGACGGGCGGCAGGGAAGCCAGGCGCTGGGTGAGTTCCGCCGATGCGTTTTTAGACGCCAGTACGGCCAGGGCCGGCTCGGTCTTGGCCGCGCTGCCGCATGTCAGGGTGGCCGTGGCCGCTTTTGTAGCGAACACCCAGTAGCCCTTGCCCGGCACCAGCAGGTTGCCGGCCGGCACCACGTACTTGCCCTCGAAGCCAAAAAACAGCCGGTGATCGATCGCGCCCGACGGGTCGTCAACGGCGTCGAGCGAGACCGCGCAGGTTGGGCCGGAAACGATATTCCACCCCGCGCGCAGCGTCCAGGTGCGGGACGCCGCCGGAATGCCGGACACCCGCGATGTCGCGGCCGAAGCAAAATGCAGCCAGTACCCTTCCCCGGGTTTGAGTACGGCCGGATTCGGTGCGGCAAGGGCAGACCCGGTATAGGCCAGGAAGGTGCCCGGTGTCGATGTCGGGAACAGGGAGGTGACGCTGGTGCTGCTAGCGTCCAGCGGGAGGCCGACCAGGTTAAAACCGGGCGTCATGGCGATTTCGACCGAGGGATTCGAGCCCTGGTGCGCCCCCGGGGTGGCGCCCGTGGTTGGCCGGGTGTTTCCGAAAAAGTCTGTCGTGACCGCCGGCACGCCGGCGGGGAGGGCGACGGACTTTCCGGCGAACTGGGTGCTGGCGGCCAGCATCCAGCCGGCGAACGAGTCGTCGAGGTTCGCGACGTGCGGCTGCCCGGTCACGACCATGGCCGACGTGGCGTCGGTCTTCGACCACGTCCGCCAGGCCGGCAGGCTGTTGGATTCGAATCCGGGGATCGTGGCCCCTCCTTTGGGTTCGAAGTGGAAGGTGAAATACGCCGAAGACGTGTGCGGCCAGTACATGTTGCCGCCCCCGTGGTTGGTCAACGCCGGGGCGACGGCAATATATTTCTCGTACGCCAGCTCCGCACTGGCGCTTCCCTGGACGTTATCCAGGAACAGGTTGTTGTAAAACCCGGTGTCGGTCGCGTCGCCCCGCTCGTCGGACCCGATCCGCAGTCCGCTTGCCAGGTTGCCCATGAAGGTGTTGTAGACCACCCGGTTGCCGGCGCTCACATCGACCACCATCCCGTGGCCGATGAAGCGGTTGCCCACGATGCCGGTCCACTTGTCATACCAGATCTCGCCGACCGCCGGCTGCGCCGTGCGCGCCATCGTGCTCACGTTGTTGCGCACGAGGTTGTCGTCGCTGTTCACTTCGATGAACAAGTTCGCTCCCCGGTTCGAATGGAAACGGCTTCGCTCGATGATGTTATTGCTGTTGTCGGTGTCCAGCCAGAGCCCGGGCCCTTCGTTTTCGGAGAAATCGAGCTGGGTGAAGAGGCTGTTCGTGGTATATGTCCACTTTCCGCCCCCCGATTCGTGGAAGGGATCGTAGCCTTTCCAGTTGTTGTACTTCGAGACGCTGTGGGCCACCGTGCAGTTATCGCACCCGAGGAATTCGTTTACGCCGCCCTTAAACCCGTCGATCCCGTTGTAATACGCGCGCACGCCACGAATGAGGTGGTTCGAGCCGAAGAGGAGAATGCCTGTGCCATTCGTCCATTCGATGACGATGTTGTCGATCCACGTGCCCTGGCTGCCGGTACACACGGCGCCCTGCTTGAGCACATTCGAGAGATGCCGGAACGTAAATCCGGTCAGGCGCAGATGACTATGAGGGCGCAGGCTTGTACCGGGCACGTTTGCCGAGCACTCGGTACTTCCGGAAGGATTAAAGAGCTGGCTTTTTCGGCTCGTCTCGAGCTTCGCCTGGTTCGGGTTCGCGTCGCCAGGAAGTCGAATGTAGATCGTCTCGGGTTTGCCGAGGGTCCCGGTGGCAAGAGATCCTGTCCCCTTGATAAAAAAGGTGCCTTCGGGGAGAGTGGTGGGGGTGAACGCCGGCTGCCAGGTGGTCAGGTTGTTGAAGTAGGGCAGGAGCACCTCCCCATTCGCGATCACCAGCTCCCGATGCCGCGACGCATCGTACTTGATGACCCCGCCGCGGTTGTACGTGAACTTGTTGAGGTCGCCCTCCAGCCATTCGGCGTAGGGCCACTTCATCGACCAGACATTCCCGCTCTTTGTCCACGTACCTGTCAACGGTTCGGCGCCGGAGACGATTACCTCTTCGCCGGGATAGGCCGCATAGGTGATTGGGTTGCCGGCCGTTCCGCCGCGTTTTGGAATGATGGTCTCGTAGTAGGTGCCGGCGCGCACGAGGACACCGTCCCCCGGCCCCAGTTCATTGCCCTGTGCCGCCCGTGTTATCGTCTTCCAGGGGCGCAGCTGTGTTCCTGCATTCGAGTCGCTGCCGGAAGCCTGATCCACCCAGAAGATCGTCCCCGGGATGACGGTTGCTATCGCTTTGCAGGTCCCATCCTGCCCACAGAGGGTACCTGGACCGCACTGATAGGCCTGTTCGATATAACACTGTTGGGCCTGGCTGGCCGTGGTTGTGGCGATAACCAGAACCAGGGTGAGGAGGGCCCGACGTAGATACGTACGGCGCCGGCGTTGCGTGTGAACCATGCGAAAAGCGGATTACCGCGAGAAAGGAACAGACTGATTCACCGGTCGGCCCCGAATGCGGGCCGCGGCAAGGTGTGGATCGGGGGGAGGTGTGGAACGACCGAAGACCGGATTGCCGGCAGCAACGGACGGAATAGAGCCAGAGAATAGAATGGCCTAAAATAAGCAACGCCCCGGCGAGATGCACAAGCTGGCCGGCTAATTTTTGACGGACTCCGGGTCGAAATGAGCCTACTCCGCTGGCGTATACAACGCTTCTTCCTTACGATCCTGGTGGGCTCCGGAAAACAGAAGGGCCACGGTGAGATGGATCGCGGCGTTCCTGAGCGGCAATGCGAAGCGGGCATCGAGATACGGCTCCATCGCGGCCGGGAGCGGCGTGGTGCCCGGGAGGTAGAGGATTCGCGCCGGTGTGGGGGAAAGAACGTTCAAGTCGAGCGTGGCGCCGATACGGGGGTCGAGCAGAGCCAGTTGGTCCACGATAATCAGATCGGGGCCTACCTCGAGGAAAGGATCGCCGGCAGTGCCGGCCTCCTCAGCGGCGTCAGCGGTTTCAAACGCCTCCACCTGCCATCCCTCATGCGCGAGCTGAGTACATAACAGCTCGCGCGAGGCCGCATGCTGGATGATCATCCGAACCCGTTTTCCGGACATGAACACACGTGGGGCTCTCGGCCGCGTGGTCGTGGGCTTCTGCAGGGGCAGCGTGAGCCAGAACAACGAGCCGGCCCCCAAGGTGCTTTCGACCCCGATTTCTCCGCCCATAAGCCCCACGAGCTGACGCGCCATGGCGAGCCCGAGACCGGTCCCGCCGTAGGGCCGCGTCAGGGAAGGGTCGACTTGCGAGAAGGCCTGGAACAGCCGCTCTCTCGCCTCGGAGGTGATCCCGATGCCGGTGTCCGCCACGGAAATCCGTACGGTTGCGTCGTGCTCTGTTTCGGATGCAAGCGCGCACCGGATCGTCACGTCCCCGTGTTCGGTGAACTTGACGGCATTACTCGTCAGATTGAGCAGTATCTGGCGGATCCGCCCTTCATCCCCGACAAGCCGCTCGGGTACGTCAGGGTGCAGGATGCAGGTGAGATCGACGTTTTTGGCCCGCGCCCGGGTGAACATCAGATCGGTGAGGTGGCCCAGAAGCTGGTGGAGATTGAATTCGCGCGTGTCTAGACGAATCTGCCCCGCCTCGATCTTGGCAAAATCCAGGATGTCGTTTATGATGGATAACAACGCGCCGGCGGAGTACTCGATGGTCTGGGTAAAGTCCAATTGATCGGCGTCCAGATCCGATTCCAGCAACAGACTCGTCATCCCGATGATGCCGTTCATCGGGGTGCGGATTTCGTGGCTCATGTTCGCCAGGAACTCGCTCTTGACCTCGTTGGCGGCCCGGGCTTCTTCCGCCATCTTGTTCGCCAGGTGGTTCGCCTGCTCCAGATCGCGTGCGATGTGTTCTGCTCGTTCCCGGGTCGCGCGGAGTTCCTCAACCACCACCACCCGATCTGTGATTTCAACTCCGATGACCGAGATCGGGCCGCCGGCCGCCGGCCGATGCCATTGCGCGGCATAATGCCGTTGTCCGCCGGCTGTCTCGAACGAGAGATCGATCGAGCCCGGTGCGGCCGTGCCGCGGATCAGCCCCATCAGGGCCGAAACCAACAGATCGCCCTCCCCGCAGGCGCCCACTTCCCGGCCGATGCAGGCGCCTGGCGTGGTATGGAGCAGCCCGGCGAATCGGGTATTCACCTCCTGGTAACGGCCCGCTGAATCGAGTCTCACGGCAATCCAGGGCGGATCATCAAGCGATGATACGCTGTCGTTTTGAGCAGACGATCCGGGAAGTCGGGAGGAAAGGTCGTACATCAGACAAGGTGTAAAGCCGTCGAGACCGGCAGGAACCAGCAGCGGTCACCGGATGCCGGGCGCTCGCGGCGGCATCATTCATCCGGGTGTATCGACCTGAGCGGGCAATCCTTTACGCCGGCCCGTTCTAAGCACCCTCGCGTCGCCGTCGATGCGATCCTGTGACAGGATTACCACGTTTGTGTGATGATGCGGCTACACATTATGCGTAGTGTTGGGTGGGAGAATACATCATCTGCGCAAACCGATATGATCAACGCACATCCCATCGAAGAAGGCACGCTGCTCGAGGTCGAGGGCGAACGCTACCGCGTGATCGGTGTCACCGATCTCGGCGTGGCGGACCTGTCGCTCTCCGGCGTCCAGCGCTGGGGGACACATATCCTCACGCTCCAGCGACATTCCGATGGCCAGCGGTTCGCCGCCACGTTGTACGATACGGGTAACATCGGCCTGCCTTATCCCTTTCACGGGCGCGACTGAGCGCTGCCCGGCCACGCCGGCCGCTGCCCGCGTCCATACCGGGCGTGGCATATTACATCGTTCGCGCGCGGGCCGGTCGCACTTGTTTGGTATTCAATAGAGCGTGCGCTGGCCGTTCCAGGGCTTTTTTTCCCCGCGCTGTTCCGCGATCAGGCACTTCTTTCCGCGCCGGCTTCCATGCCCGAAAGGGCTCAATTCCTGTGAAAAAGCCGCGTCATAGGTTTGTCACCGTTCGTCTTGAAACGGTCGGATTCTCGTGACAACTTGACCATTGATGTGTGATGTGAGCGGACCGATACAGGATGTATACTGCATACGTGCAATCATCAACCTAGTGCGAAACAACAAGGTACCATCCGACATGCAATACAATCCCAATGACCCGTGGGAACGCGCGGCAGTTGGGCTGTTGTTGGGTATCATCGTGCTTCTTTTGGTGACAATAGTTTCCGTGCTCACGTAATCATCTACCATGATGTGCGACGCGAAGTGATTCGTGTCGTCGTTGTGGGAGATGACCGAGCCGGAGACAACATCATGGGCAAGGGAGATAAGGCCCGTTCCCGGTGTAATTCATGGCTACACCAGGGACGGGCCTTATTGTATTTGTACGTATCGGGTGCCCCCGTCGCGTGATCAAGCCGCGTTTTTTGTTTCCAGAATCAGGTTCAGCAGCTGGATGAGGCGCGGCCGCAACTGCCGGCGATCGACGATAAAATCGATAAATCCATGCTCCTGCAAGAACTCGGCGCGTTGAAAGCCCTTCGGCAGGTCCTGCCCGATGGTCTCGCGGATGACGCGGGGGCCGGCGAACCCGATCAGGGCGCCGGGCTCTGCGAGGTTGAAATCGCCCAGCATCGCGAACGAGGCGGTGACGCCCCCCGTCGTCGGATTCGTTAGCAGGGAGATAAAAGGCATCCCGGTATCGTGTAACCGGGCCAGATGGGCGCTGGTCTTGGCCATCTGCATCAGGCTCAACGCACCTTCCATCATCCGCGCGCCGCCGCTCTGAGAGATGACGAGCAGCGGGATACGTTCCGTATACGCCCGCTGGATCGCCCGGCTGATCACCTCGCCCACGACCGATCCCATCGACCCGCCGATAAACGAGAAGTCCATCGCGGCGATCGACATCCGATGGCCGCCCACCGTGCCGAGGGCGCCGCTTGCGGCATCATTCAGACCCGTTTTGTTCTGCGCCGAGGCGATGCGGCCGGCGTACGACTTCCGGTCCACGAAATCGAGCGCGTCAAGGGACGAAAGCTCGGTGTCGAAATGTTCATACGCGCCCTCGTCGAACAACAGCTCGAAATACCCTGTCGCGCTCATGTTCATATGGTGCCCCGAATTCGGAAACACCAGGGCATTCTCCTGCAACACGCGGGCGTTGATGATCTCGCCCGTGATAGGGTCCTTCGCCCACTGCCCTTCAGGCACCTCGTTCTGTTCGCTACGCTTGGTGAGGATGCCGGCGTCTTTTCGTTTGAACCAGCTCATGAGCGGCCGTTTGGTTGATGGTTTCTCGGGGAGGGGCCCTCTGGGGCGGCGCCGGTTCGGCGCCCGCGGATGTTCACGGCAAGGTACAAAGATTCTGTATCAATCGCGCCCGGGGGAGAGCCGGTCGAACGCCGTCCCCGATTTTTCACGCGGAATAAAATCCTTGAGGTAAAACGGTTCAAAATCCGCCAGCGATTCGATCGCCCCGCGCCGGTAACGCGCCAGGCCGGCCCGCGCCACGCCGGCGGGGGATGGGCCCACCTCCGGGATATAACGGATCGCTCCAGGCGCCATGCCGGGGTGAGACGCCAGCACGGGTGCGCCTTCTCCCGCCACCCAGAGCCGGGGGAACGCGGTGTTCGACAGAACCGATACCGCTTCGTCGAGGCTCAGGGCGGCTGGCGCTAAGCGCGGCGTGACCTCCGACCCCCGGGCTTCAAAAAGCGCCAGGTAGACCTCTTCCCGCCGCGAATTCAGCGCTACCGCGATCGTGTCGCCGGCATCTACGAACGGGAGCGCCCCCAGGGCGATGGCCTCAAGTGTGGGGACCCCCAGCAAGGCCGCGCCCGTCGCGAAACACAGCCCTTTCGCCGCGCTCACGCCGATCCGGAGCCCCGTGTAGGACCCCGGTCCCATCGACACGGCGATGGCGTTGAGCGCTTTTGGTTCGAGACGAGCGTATCGCAGCGCGTCGGCGATCATGATCGCCAGCCACTCGGCGTGTGAACGGGGCAGCTCGATCGTCTGGGCCACGAGCAGCCGATCCCCACGCACCAGTGCGACGCCGCATCGGTCGGTGGCGGTTTCCAGGGCAAGCAGGACCGGTTCCGGTGCGTCGGGCACGTAAGGCTCGGGTTGGTGGAGACAGGCCCGCTTCAACACCCAGGCGCTCGTTCGGTTGCCCCGGCCGGCGCCGGCGCGGCGCTTGAAAAACACCGGGCCAGGGACGAGTACGAGCCTTGATTCTTTCGCGGTCTGGTGTATACTTACGCTGTCCGTCGGACAACAGGCGAACGATCAGGACGCTTACGGAGCGCAAAAAGCGCTTCCAACCTTGCAGGCCCACCCGGCGATCCGCCCCGAGCCCGCTGCCAGGCGTCCAACACTCATTGGAGGATGGCTATGAAGGTTTACGACGTAGAACATATCCGAAACATCGCGCTGCTGGGCCATCAGGGAAGCGGCAAAACCACGCTCGGCGAAGCGATGCTGTTTAACAGCGGTAGTATTCCCCGCATGGGAACGGTCGCGGACGGGACCACCGTGAGCGACTACCACCCGAGCGAGAAGGAACGCCAGATGTCGGTCTTCTCTTCGTTGCTCCATGTCGAGCACAATGGGGTGAAACTGAACGCGCTCGACGTGCCGGGGTATCCGGATTTTGTCGGGGAGATGATCATGGCGCTCAAGGTGGCCGACACCGCGTTGATCGTCATCAATGCCGCGGAAGGGATCCAGGTTGGGACCGAAACGGCGTGGAACGAGGCCGAGACCAACGGCATTCCCACCATGTTCGTGCTGAATCAGTTGGATCGGGCCGAGTCGAATTTCAGAGAGCTCGTCGCCCAGATCCAGGAACGGTTCGGCCGAGGCGCCGCGGTAGTCCAACTGCCGGCAGGGCCCGGGTCGCGCGCCATCATCGATGTGCTGTTGATGAAGCAGATCACGTTCGAGCCCGGAAAAGGCACGGCGATCTTCAACGAGATCGAACCCGCGTTTCAGGAAGAAGCCGATCGGCTCCACAACGAACTGATCGAGAGCATCGCGGAGAACGACGAGTCGCTCATGGAGCTGTATTTCGAGCAGGGCTCCCTCTCGGAGGACCAGATGCGGCAAGGAATCCACATCGAAATGCTCAAACGGCAGCTCTTTCCGATTTTCCTAACGAGCGCGACCGAAAACATCGGCGTGAGCCGGCTCATGACGTTTGTCGCGAATGTCTGTCCTTCGCCGATCGAGATGCCGCCGGCCGCCACGGACTCGGGCACGCCGGTGCGGACCGACAGCGCTGGCCCGCCCGTCGCTTTCGTCTACCGCACGATGGCCGAACCGCACGTCGGAGAATACTCCTTCTTCCGCGTGTACTCCGGGGTTCTGGAGCAGGGCATGGACCTCGAAAATGCCCAGACGGGGGCCACGGAACGGCTCGGGCAGCTGTTTTCCCTCAACGGGCATGAGCGCGAGCAGGTGCCGAAGATGTTCGCAGGGGATATTGGCGCGCTCGTAAAACTCAAAAACACCCACTCGAATAACACGCTGCGCCTCAAGGGGAGTGATGTTTCGATCCGGGGCATCCAGTTCCCCGAACCGCGTTATGTCACGGCCGTTCGGCCGGCCAGATCCGGGGAAGAAGATCGCCTCGCCCTCGGGTTGCATGCGCTGAGCAACGAAGATCCGTCGCTCATCATCACCCACGATCCGCACCTCAGCCAGATGCTGCTCAGTGGGCAGGGCGAGATGCACCTGGCGATCGCCCAGTTCCGGCTCAAAAACCGCTTCGGCGTCGAGGTGGAATACCACAAGCCGAAGATCTCCTACCGCGAAACGATCCTGCACACGGCGCGCGCCGCGTACCGCCACAAAAAGCAGACAGGCGGCGCCGGCCAGTTTGCCGATATCTCGCTGCTCGTCGAGCCCTATCAGGGCGATTTCCAACCGCCGGCCGATATCTCGGTGCGCGGCGAAACCGTCCTCGAAACCGCGTGGGGAGCAAAACTCCACTTCGTCGACGCCATCGTCGGCGGTGTGATCGACATGCGGCGCTTCGCCGGCTCGATCCAGAAAGGCATCCTCGAAGCCATGCAGCGCGGCCCCATCGCCGGGTACCCCGTCGGTGACGTGCGCGTGGTGGTGTTCGATGGGAGCATGCACGCCGTCGACTCGAACGACGCCGCCTTCAAGACGGCCGGCCGGATGGGCTTTCGCGATGCGTTCCGACAGGCCCAACCGGTCATTCTCGAACCCATCTGCACGCTCGAAGTCATGGTGCCGGCCGCGTACACCGGCGAGGTCATGGGCGATCTCAACGTACGTCGCGGTCGCATCCAGGGGATCGAGGGCGAAGGCGCCCTCCAGAAGATCGTCGCCCAGATCCCCGAAGTGGAATTGTACCGCTATGCGACCATCCTCCGCTCCATGACGCAGGGCCGGGGCCTGCACCGGGCTTCGTTCCTGCAGTACGAAGCCATGCCACGGACCATCCAGGACAAGGTCACGAAAGAAGCCGAGGTGGAAGTGGAGGCATAACTTTCAGAGATCCGCGGAGCGCACGGACGCCACGAGAGTCCTGACCAACATCCCACAAAAAAAGGACGCGAGGGTATCGCGTCCTTTTTTACGTATGTGGCGCGAGAGAGACTTGAACTCTCGACCTCCGGGTTATGAATCCGACGCTCTAACCAGCTGAGCTACCGCGCCCTAGGGTGGTGATGTACCATCGATGTTTACTGACGCTTCGCGGCCCATTTCACTTCCATCCCGTGCAGGGCCGGCGGTGGTCGAGCAGCAGCGTCCTATAATCGCCCCGATCACTCATTTTGTTTCGCCCGCCACGGATTCCCATACTTTTTTCGTAATTTCCGCCCCCTGCATCAGACCTCGTAAACGGAACGTCCCATCGGCATGGCCTGGAATAGCATCATCGGTCAGGAACGGGCGGTCGATACCCTGCGGCGCGGACTGGCGCAGCAGCGTGTCGCCCATGCGTACCTGTTTTACGGCCCTGAAGGCACGGGCAAACGCGCCGCGGCGATCGAGATGGCGAAGGCGCTCCAGTGTGTCCGCGAAGAGCCCGAAGCCTGCGGCGAGTGCCCGGCCTGCGTTAAGGTCGGCCGCCTGGTGCATCCGGACGTGCAGGTGATGTTTCCTTATCCGGGGGACGTGGACGAGACGGAGGTCGGCGAGCGGCTTCGGCTGCTGGCGGCGAACCCGTATGCCGTGATCGATTTTATCCGCCGGCCTTCGCTTGGCGACACCGCCAGGGTGACCAACAAACAGGCCATCTATACCGTCGCCCGCGTTCACCAGGAACTCCGCCGCGTGATGAGCTTCAAGCCGGTCGAGGGCCGGCACAAGGTGGCCATCCTGACGGACGTCGAGTTCATGCGGGTCGAGGCCGCAAACGCTTTTCTAAAGCTGCTCGAGGAGCCTACGCCTCGTACGGTGTTTATCCTCATCACGTCGCGGACCGACAAGCTCCTACCGACCATCCTCTCGCGCTGCCAGCGGCTACGGTTCGACCCGCTGTCGGTCGAAGCCATCGAAGAGGCGCTTCAAACCCGCGCCGGCCTGGCTCCGGAGGCCGCGGGCATTCTTGCCCGCATGTCCAACGGGTCGTATTCGGCGGCCCTCGAACTCGGGGAAAACGAGGAATTACTCGCCAACCGCGCAATGGTGGTCGAGTTCATGCGTCTCGCCTATACCGGCAACATCGACAAGCTGTCGGACCAGGTCACCAGCCTCAGCGCGCTCGGGCGCGAGCGGCTCAAGGGGTGGCTCATCTTGCTCATGAGCTGGATCCGCGATCTGCTGCTTTTTCGCCATCAGCGCTCGGCGGCCATCCTGGTAAATGGCGATCAGGCGGAGACGATCCAGAAATTCTGCGACGGCGTGCCGGCCGCCGACCTGGACGCCATGATCGGGTATGTGGAAGAAGCACTGGGCCTCATCGCCCGAAATACGCATGTGCCGCTGACCCTCACCGTGCTGGCGCTTGGCGTGCACCACGCGATGCACGGTCGCCCCCGGCCGGCCCTCTACACCCCGCTCGCCGCTCCCGAAGAACTGGTCGGCTAGCAATTCGCTCGCAAACGCCCGATATTGGGCCAGGGCATCTTTACTGAAATCTCGACCTGAACGCCATGGCCTGTAGTTCTTGCGGTACCGGAGGAGGGGGATGCGGCGCCGGCTGCGGTGGAAACGGCGGTTGTGGCTCGAGCCGCGGCGGCACGTCGGCCTGTCCCTCTATGCACGCGTACGACTGGCTCACGGACCTCGGCATCGTCACGGCACCGGTTGTCTATCGGCTGGTGGAGGTGGCGTTTAAAGGCGGCAGAAAAGGTGTTTACCGCAACCAGGGGAATATCGAACTGCAGACCGGGGACTTCGTGATTGTGGAGGCGGATCGCGGTTTCGACTTCGGGTCCGTCCACCTCGTCGGCGAGATGGTGCGCCTCCGGATGAAATCGAAAGGGCTCGACGAGGATCAGGCATTCCCGGTCGTCATCCGCGTGGCCACGCTGAAGGATATCGAACGCTGGGACACCATCAAGGAAGAAGAAGCCGAAGCGTTTCTGGTCAGCCGGCGCACCATCGACAACATGAATCTGCCCATGAAGCTCGTGGACGCGGAGTGGCAGTTCGACCAGAAAAAAATCACGTTCTACTTCACGGCGGATCACCGCGTCGACTTCCGGGACCTCGTGCGCGAACTCGCGCGTCGCTTTCGTACGCGGGTCGAGCTTCGTCAGATCGGAGCCCGGGACGAGGCGGCGCGTATTGGCGGAATCGGCTCGTGCGGCCGGGAATTGTGTTGTTCGACCTGGCTGCAGGATTTTAAGCCGGTATCCACCCAGGCGGCGCGCGTGCAGAGTTTGCCCCTGAATCCGGTACGTCTGAGCGGCCAGTGTGGCCGGCTCAAGTGCTGCCTCAACTACGAGCTGGAGCAGTACATGAGCGCGTTGCGCTCGTTTCCGCCCGTCGAGACCCCCATCGTTACGTCGGTAGGCCCGGGTGTCGTCCAGAAGGTCGACATCTTCCACGACCGGGTATGGGTCGAACACCCAGACGGGATGGTCGAGAATCTGGCGCTCGAAGAAGCCCACGCCTTTCTGGGTGAACCGTCACCCCAGGCGAACATCCCCGGCCCTCGCCGGGCCGTGCAGGCTCGATTGCCGCGACGACCCGAATAACCCATCGCTAGATGTCTTCGTCGTCCAGGCTCGTCGTGATGCTGCTGAGGAGGTCATCCGGGGTATCCCGGATCAGGGCCAGAATCGCGCCGTGGGGGACAACGATGTAGTGCTTCCCGTTGAGCGACACTTCGATCAACTCCTTTCGTAGGAAAAACGCCAGATCGCCCGGACGGGCCTGGAGTGGAAGATAACGCGCCGCGTCGCGGGAGGGCGCCCAGACCTCGCCTTCGGAATACTCGGGATTGGGGATCACGTAGCCGGGGCCGGTCCGTACAACCCGGCCGATGCTCACCCGCTCCTGGTCCGTCACCGTGGCCGGCAGGTAGAGCCCCGATTGCGTCTGTTTCTCCCCGGGTTCGAGCTCGATCAGTACGCGATCCCCGACGATGATGATTTCTTGCATACGTGCGTGTCCATCGATAAAAACGAAAACGCACAACCGGGCTGGTCGTGCGTTTCGGTCCTAAGTCCGTAGGATGCCGTTAAAGATGAAAAACTACATAAAGCAGCAAGCCAACGACACCCACACCAAACATCATGACTCGGATCAGGCGATCAACAGGGTTTCGCATGGTAGTGGATCGATACGGCAGCGGGTGGTGTACCGGATGGAGAGGGCGGTGTGGTATTGCCCGTAATCAATACGGGAAGGGGCAAAGAATCAAGACAGTAGGTATTAATTCTTTGCGAACAGAGCTGCCGATTTTCTACCTTTCGGCCATGAGTCGTTGGCGCAATCTGCTTGCGCCTGGCGCGAGGCCGGTACTACCAGTCGTTTTCTTCTTTTGAGATGTCCATCTCGACGGGTGTCGGATATTGCGCGGTAAAACACGCGTTGCAATATCCGAGGGATTTTGTGTGCGCCTGGTGTACGGCCGTCATCATCCCGTCGACGGAGAGATAGCCGAGGCTATCGACCCCCAGCCAGCGCGCCATACCGTCGATCGTGTCGAACTGATTGGCGAACAGTTCCTCCTGGCTCGGGAAGTCCATCCCGTAGAAACAGGGGCTGATGACCGGTGGGCTCGATACCCGGAAGTGGACCTCTCGTGCGCCGGCGTCGCGGATCATTTTCACCAGGAACTGAGACGTGGTGCCGCGGACGATGGAGTCGTCCACGAGCACGACCACGCGGTCTCGGAGGACGCCTTCGACGGTGTTGAACTTGAGGCGGACGCGGGTGTCGCGCCGGTCCTGCCCGGGCGAAATGAAGGTTCGCCCGACGTAATGATTCCGGATCAGGCCGATCTCGTACTTACAGGGGTAGCCCAGCTTCTGGCACTCGGAGACATAGCCGAGCGTGGCCGTGTTCGACGAGTCCGGGACGGAGATGACGATGGGTGGGCGCTCGCCGGCAGCGAGTAGCGGGACGGGCGTCTCGTGGGCGAGTTGTTTGCCCATTTTGCGCCGCACCTTATCCACCATCTCGCCGAACACCTTCGAGTCCGGCCGCGCAAAGTAGATGTACTCGAAAATACACTGGCTGACGCCGTGTTTTTGCGGGAGTTTGTTGCTGCTGAACTGACCGCTCTCGCAGCCTTTTCGGTCGATCACGAGGATCTCGCCGGGCAGGATATCCCGCACGTATTCGGCGCCGAGCAGGTCGAACGCGCACGTCTCGCTGGAAACGCAGTAGGCGTCGCCGCCCTGTTCGGCCGGCCGGCGGAGTACGCCAAGCACCAGGGGCCGGAAGCCATTCGGATCGCGGACGGCGATCAGGCTGGAGTCCGTGAGCATGAGCAGCGAGAACGCCCCCTCGAGCTGCGTGAGGGCGTCGATGATCTGATCGATCTGCTTCTTGCGCCGGCTCTGGGCAATCAGGTGTAATATCAGCTCGCTGTCGCTGGTCGTCTGGAAGATCGTCCCCCGCTCGCTGAACGCGTGGCGGAGCTCGCGGGCGTTCGAAATGTTGCCGTTGTGGGCGAGGGCGAGGTTGCCGTCCCGGTAGTGCACCTTGAACGGCTGAATATTCGCGCTGTTGTTCGATGACCCGCTGGTCGAATACCGGTTATGCCCGATGGCGGACATGCCGAGCAGCTTGGATTCGAACAACGTCGGGTCGTTGAACACGTCCAGAACGAGGCCGTTATCCTTATGGATCGGCATCATCCAGCGCTTCTTGTTTTCGTCGTACGTGGAGGTTACGATCCCCGAGGCCTCCTGGCCCCGGTGTTGGAGCGCATGCAGGCCGTAATAGGTGAGCTGCGCCGCTTCGGTGGAGTTGAAGACGCCAAAAATGCCGCAGCTCTCTTTTATTTGTTTCATACGACGATGGATTTGTCCTCGGCGGGCGGTTGAACGTGGACCAGTACGCGACCGATACGGTGATTCTCGACCGATTCGATACGCATGGTAAGGCCGTCGTAGACGATTTCGTCGCCGACGCTCGGGATATCGCCCGTAAGGTGGAAGATCAACCCGCCAAGCGTTTCAAAATCGTACTTATCGACGTCGAGTTCAACCTGCAACAGGTCCATAAGATCATCGATGTGGATGCGTGCGTCGACGGAGTGGGTGTGCTCGTCCACCTGGCGGTGGAGGGCCTCCTCGTCGTCGTCCGTCTCGTCCCGGATGTCGCCGACGATTTCCTCGAGCACGTCCTCCATCGTCACGAGGCCGGCGGTCCCGCCGTACTCATCGACCACGATGGCCATGTGGACGTTCTGCGTCTGGAATTCGTTTAGCATCTCAACGAGGGGCTTTCCGTACGGCACGAACAGGGTTTTGCGCGCGACCAGGCGCCAGTCCGGAGTCTCCTGCCAGGCGCCCGGTTTCAGGAACGGCAGCAAGTCCTTGACATAAATGATCCCGAGGATGTTGTCCAGGTGCTCTTCGAAGAGCGGCAGCCGGCTATGCCCGCCCTCGGTCAACAGCTGATACGCCTCGTCGAGCGAGGCCGTCACGGGCATGACGTTCATGTCCATCCGGCTGACCATGATTTCGCGCACCGTGGTGTCCCCGAAGTCGAGGATGGAGTGGATCAACTCGCGCTCCTCCTCCTCGATCGTGCCCTGCGCCTCGCCAAGATCCGCCATGGACTTGAAGTCATCGTCGGACAGGTGCGGGCGATCGATATGCCCGTACCCGACGATGCGCTCGAGCCAGCGCGTGAGCGGTTGCGTGAGCGGGCTGAGCAGGTGGTACAGACCCGCTATGAACGGCGAGGCCCCCTGAGCAAAGGGGATCGCATGGCGCGAGGCCAGCCATTTTGGGAACAGGTAGGCCCCGACAGCCACCTGGCCGGCAATGATCGGGATCTGGATCGACAGGCTCAGGACGAGCGGCGCGTTCAGAAGATGCCCCAGATACGTCAGCAGCGAGGCCGTGGCCAGCACCAGCGCGATCTCGGTCACCGCGCCAATCGCCTGCAGCGTGAAGAGGACGGAGGAGCGCTGCTCCAGAAGCCCGAGCACACGCCGGCTGCCGGCATCGTCGATCTCGCGGAGCGTTTCCCGCGCGGAGCCGCTCAGCGCCCCCAAAACGCGTACACACGCGATGACCAGCGACATGACGACCCACAGGGAGACGACGAGGCCGATATTTGCACCTACCACGTCCCACTCCAGCGCGGAAGGAAAAACACCGGGGGAAAAAAGGCCAGCTATGGAAAGAGGCGAAGACTCAGCGTCAGGGTCCAATGCCTAGGGGATGTCATTCCCGGGAAAGTGAAAAATACGTGCTCAGCCAACCCCAACAGGATGCGAGGTGGCTTTGAGAAACGATGACGCAAGGGGGAGAGTTCCTATCAGGTTCAAGGTGCAAGGTTCAAGGTGTAAGGGGATAAAATATGCCTCACACCTTGAACTTTACGTCCGACCCATAACCTCGAACCGTACATCCGGCCCTTAAACCTCGAACCTTGAACCTTAAACCCCTAGAAGTACTGCCCGGTGACGACGATGAAGATCAGAACGGCGAGGATGGCGAGCGGACAGAGATAGCGGATGAGGAAAGCCCAGAATGTCGAGGATGGCAGGGCATACCCACCTCGTTCGAGCGAAGCAAGCGCATTCGTGATACCCCACTTCCAACCCACGAAGAGGCAGATTAGGATGGCGCCGACACTGAGTGAGTAGTTTCCCCACACATTATTGTTGACGGTCAGAAAATCCCATCCGAACAATCCACCACTACCCAGCCACGAGACCGCCCCCTGGGAAAGGGCCGAGGGTACGGCGATCAGAAAGCAGACGATGCCGAGAAGCCAGGATGCCTTTTCCCGGCCCCAGCCTCGCTCGTCCACGAAGTACGACACGACGACTTCGAGCAGGCTGATCGTAGAGGTCAGCGCGGCAATGGCCAGAAGGAAATAAAACGCGACGCCGAACACGGTACCGGCCGGCATGGCGTTAAAGATGGTGGGCAGCGTGATAAAGACCAGACCCGGGCCTCCCTGGGGGTCGAGATTCTGATAAAACAGAGCCGGAAAGATGATGAGGCCGGCCAGAATCGCGATCAGGGTGTCGAAGAAGGCTACGATGACCCCGCTCTGCCATAGATTCGTTTTTTCAGGGAAATACGACCCGTAGGTGATCATCGCTCCCATCCCGAGGCTGAGGCTGAACAACGCTTGCCCCAAAGCGCTCATCGCTACACGGAATGTGATCTTTGAGAAGTCCGGCTTGAATAAATACACCAGGCCATCCATCCCATTGGGGAGCGTGATAGACCGTATGGCTAGCAAAATCAACACGACGAGAAGCAGCGGCATCAGCACCTTCGACGCTCGTTCGATGCCACCCGAGACACCTCCGCGGACGATGAGGATGGTCAGAAGCAAAAAAAGCCCCGTGTACAGCAGGGCGGGACCCGGCGAGGCGACCAGTTCGCCGAAGATGACCCCGCTTGATGCGCCATCGACCGCCGTTGCGAGCCCGCCGGTGAGCGATTTGAAGAGGTAACCCAGAGTCCATCCGGCGACGACCGAGTAAAACGCCAGGATTCCGAACCCGGTGGCCACCCCGAGCCCGCCCAGTGCGGGCCAGAGCGATCTGGGGACGAGCGCCTTGAATGCGCCGACAGGGTTGCGTTGTGTGGCGCGGCCGACGGACAACTCGGCGAGCATCACCGGAATTCCGATCAGGACGACGAAGAGCAGGTACAGGAGGACAAAGGCGCCGCCTCCGCCCTCTCCGGCCGTGTAAGGAAATCTCCAGATGTTGCCGAGCCCGATGGCCGATCCGGCCGCCGCCATGACGAAACCCAGTTTAGAACTCCACTGCCCGCGATCCTCTGAAGATATCGCCATACGTGCTACCTGTCGTTAGAGATGGGTACGAACGGGCGCCGGCGATAGATGGGGAGGCCGGCGCAGCACTCCTTTCGGAATGCAACCGGATATTACCGGCCAGAGGTAGATAAAATCAAGCGGAATCGGGCGTGTGGACGTGCTCAGGTGGTGAGGGCCGCCAACTCATCTTCGAAAAGAGCGGCGCGGAGCGCCTCCGGCTGCCGGCGGGCGCATAGCGCGTCCAGGGTTGCCAGTTGGATGTCAAGATCACCGCGGCCGTGCGTGGCGGCGCTCTGGAGGCCCAGTATATCGCGGTGCGCCGTTGGGATCGGCAACTCGTACTCTTCCCACAACAACTCCTTGATCTTCTCGCCGGGGCGGATGCCAATGTACGCCATCCGAATGGCCTCGCGGTGCGCCGGCGCAAGCCAGGCGATCATCTGCTCCGCCAGCCACTCGATCCGCACCGGCGGGTCCATCCGCAGGGTGTATACCGGTGCGTCCCGCAACAACAAGGTCTCCAGGATCAGGGTGCACGCGTCGTGCACACTCATAAAAAAGCGCTCCATCTCGGCATGGGTGATCGTGACCGGGCCACCGCGCAGGATCTGCTGCACAAATACCGGGACGACACTGCCGAGGCTGCCGAATACATTGCCAAATCGGACGGTTTTTGTTTCCACCTGTCCACCGGCGGCACGCATGTACCGCTCGGTCCATCGCTTCGTGGCCCCCATGACGCTCGTGGGCTGAACGGCCTTGTCCGTCGAGATAAAGATGAATTGCGACACGCCGCAGGTCTCGCTCAGGCGCAGGAGTTCGACGGAAGCCCGCGTGTTGTTCTGGAAGGCCTCAATCGGGTGCGCCTCCATCATCGGGACGTGTTTGTAGGCGGCCGTGTGGAAGACCACATCGGGGCGGGTAGCCTCGAAGAGGTGCGCCATGGCGGAGGCGTGGCGTATGTCGAGCAGATGGTACGACAATTCGGTCGCCCCCGCGGTTTTTCCAACTGTTTGCTCTAGCTGAAACAGATTGAACTCGCTGAAATCCACCAGCGCCAGATGCCTCGGCGCCATGCGCAGCAACTGCAGGGTGAGTTCTCGGCCGATCGAGCCGCCGGCCCCGGTGACCAGCACGCGTCGATCGCCGAGGTATTCCCGAAGTCGGTCGACGTCGCAAGCGGCGGGCGGGCGCTGAAGCAGGTCTTCAATCCGAACCGGTGAAGGCAGGTAGAGATCGGAAAGACTGTTCATTGTCGGCATTCTGACGTACGCCCGGGGGGCGCGAATGGGGAATCAGGAGTCGGGCGCAAGCTACGTAATCCTCCGGTAACGAAACAGCCGCCACGGGGGTTGAAGCGACGGCCGGCAGGCGACCACAAGGTTGGCCGGGTGCAAATCATGTACCTATCTGCGACCCGCGGCCGCAGCGACGATGCCGGCAAACCGGTCGGCCAGATGCTGGCGATCGAAGGTGGTCGCGGCCTTACGGCCGTTTTCACCGGCGGCGGCCAGCGCGGCCGGGTCGTCCAGCGCGGCTTGAATACCCGCCGCGAGGGTAGTGGGTTCTGCGGCGCCCACATACCAGCCGCATCCGTGCGTTTCCACGAACCGCTTCGTCCATCCCGGATTGGTTACCAGCACCGGGGTGCCCACGGCCAGACTATCGAAGAACTTCGCGGGCGAGTTGGCGGCCAGTACCGGCCGGTCGATGAACGTCACCAGCGACAGAGTGGCGAGCCCGAACCATCCAAAAATCGCATGACGGGGCTCAGACGGCAGGACACGGACGTTGGGCAATCGACGCGCGGCGTCTTCGAGTGCCGGCCTGTAGTAGCCGTCGCCCAGAAAGACAAAACAGAGATCGTCGCGGTGTTGCAGCCGCTCGGCCGCTCCGATCATGGCCGGGATAGCGTTCGCTCGGCCAAAGGTGCCGGCATAGAGCACCACCCGCCGATCGCCGATGCCGAGCCGCGTGCGAAGCCCCGTGATCGTCTTCGGCGAGACGCCGGCGGCGAGGTCGAGGTCGGTCCCGTTCACAAGCGTTGTCACCTTCTCCGACGCGGTGCCGCCGGCCACGATGGCGGTCTGCATGTCGGTCGAAAGCGGGACGATGTGGGCAGCGGAGTCGTACAGTCGTTTTTCGAGCGCATACAACCGGCGCTGCAGCCAGGCGTTGCGGATGGCCCCCATCTCGATCGGGAACGCCGGCCACAGATCGCGCACCTCAAACACCCAGGGCACCCGACGCAGACGGGCGACACGCGCCGCGACCCAGGCCGTGGATAACGGGGTGGAGGTCCCTACAACAATATCCGGCCTTGGGGCGCGCAGGCCGGCCGCCAGCGCGCCGATCGCATAGGTCGCGTACGCCCCTATCCGCGCACGGATGCCCATCGCGTTGTTGTAGGGCGCGTGGATGCGGTGGAGCGTGACGCCCTCCGGCGCCCACTCGAA
>JBGSPJ010000372.1:0-5819 GCA_041738655.1 Rhodothermales bacterium
GCCCGGCGCGCCGGCGGCACTGGCCGCGCTGGGGCAGGCGGACTCCGTTGCTCTCGATCCCCACAAGTGGCTCTATGCCCCGCTCGAGGCCGGCTGCACCCTCGTGCGCGACGAAAAGGTGCTCCGCGACGCGTTTTCCTACCATCCCCCCTACTACCATTTCGGGACGGCCGCGCACAACTACTACGACCTCGGTCCCCAGAACTCGCGCGGCTTCCGCGCGCTCAAGGTGTGGATGGCGCTTCGGATGGCCGGCCGCAGTGGGTATTTACAGATGATGGGGGATGACATCCGCCTCAGCGAACGGCTGTTCGCCCGCGTGGCCGACCACCCCGAGCTCGAAGCCCTCACCCAGGCGCTCAGCATCGCCACGTTCCGGTTCGTGCCAGGAGATTTGTCCAGCCGGCAAGCCGACACGAGTGTCGCCGCCTACCTGAATCGCCTCAACGAAACCCTCCTCGAACACCTCCAGAATGGCGGCGAAGCGTTTGTGTCGAACGCCATCGTGGACGACCGCTACGCCCTGCGCGCCTGCATCGTCAACTTCCGCACGAGCGAGGCGGATGTCGACGCCCTGCCCGACCTCGTCGCCCGTATCGGCCGCGAAGCCGATGCCGCGCTGCGCCCGGAACACCGGCCGCTTTGAGGCTATAAGGGACAGCGCACACCTCTCCAACGTACCTGCTCATCCTGATTTCATGGCCCAAACTCCTATGGCCCAAACTGCCGCCGATTCCAACCCGCTGCTCCGTTTTGAAGGGCTGCCGGCATTCCACGCGATCCGCCCGGAGCACATCGTGCCGGCAATCACCGAACTCATCGCCCACCTCGAGCGCGAGCTGGAGGTGCTGGAGCGGACACTCGAACCCACGTGGAAGGGCCTCATCCTCCCGCTCGAACGGCTCGAACTGCCATTTGAATATGCCTGGGGGCCGGTCAACCACCTTCTGAACGTCCTCAACTCGCCCGAGCTGCGCGAGGCGCACGAAACCGTCCAGCCGGACGTCGTTTCCCTCTCGCTCCGCATGCGCCAGAGCGTGCCCATCTTCGAAGGCCTCGCTGCCCTCAAAGCGGGGCCCGAATGGGAGAAGCTGGACGAAGGCCAGCGCCGGGTGGTTGACCTCCGTCTCCGCTCCGCCCGTCACGCCGGCGTCGCCCTCACGGGTGCCGCGAAGGAGCGGTTCAGCGAGATCGAACGCGAGCTATCGAAGCTCACCACCGACTTCTCGAACCACGTGCTCGACGCCACCAAAGCCTTCGAATTGATTATCACCGACCCCGCCGACACGGAGGGGTGGCCCCCGAGCCTCAAGCAGCTGGCCGCCGCGTCGTACGCCGCCAAAAACGCCGAAGCCGGCGCCAGGCCGGACAATGAGGCCGGCCCCTGGCGGATCACGCTCGACTTCCCCAGCTTCGGCCCGTTCATGCAGCACAGCCGGCGGCGCGAGCAACGCAAAGCCGTCTATCTGGCCTACATGACCCGTGCCTCGGAGGGACCGCTCGACAACAGCGGCATCATCGAGCGCGTGCTGAGTCTGCGCCAGGAAAAGGCCCGGTTGCTGGGTTTTGAAACATACGCTGAGCTGAGCCTGGACGCCAAGATGGCGCCGTCCGTCGACGCCGTGTTTACGATGATCGAGGAGCTCAAGAGCGCCTCGCTTCGTCACGCCAAAAAAGACCTGGAAGAGCTGCAGGAGCTGGCCCGCGCGAGCGGGCAGACCGAGCCGTTCGCACACTGGGACGCCGGCTACTGGAGCGAGCGCCTGCAGGAGCAGCGGTTCCAGTTCACGGACGAGGAGCTGCGGCCGTATTTCCCGCTCGAGCGCGTCCTCGCCGGCCTGTTTAGCCTCTGCGAACGGCTGTTTGGGATTCATGTGGAGGAAGTAGAAGAGCAGCCGACAACGTGGCACCCGGACGTCCGGTTCTACCACGTCAAAAACGAAGCCGGCGCCCTTGTTTCCTCGTTTTACCTGGATCCCTATTCCCGCCCCGAGAACAAACGCGGCGGGGCCTGGATGGATAATTGCCTGGATCGCCGGTGGGTAGATGGCGCGCTCCGCACCCCCGTCGTCCACCTCTGTTGCAACGGCACCCCACCCGTGGGCGAGACGCCCTCGCTGATGAGCTTCCGGGAGGTGGAGACCCTCTTCCACGAGTTCGGCCACGGCCTGCAGGGGATGCTGACCACGGTGGATTATGTGGATGTCGCCGGCATTAACGGCGTCGAGTGGGACGCCGTCGAACTCGCCAGCCAGTTCATGGAAAACTGGTGTTACCACAAGCCGACACTGACGGGCATGACGGCCCATTACCAGACCGGCGAGCCGCTACCGGATGCGCTGTTCGAAAAGCTGTGTGCGGCCCGGACGTTCCGTGCCGGCTCCGTCATGCTCCGCCAGCTGTTGTTTGGCTTTACGGACATGACCCTGCACCACCGCTACCATCCAGGCGATGGGAAAAGCGCCTTCGAGGTCTACAAGACTATCGCGAAAGACCTGGCGGTGTTGCCTCCGCTGCAAGAGGACCGGTTCCTGTGCAGCTTCTCGCACATCTTTGCCGGCGGCTACGCGGCCGGGTATTACAGTTACAAGTGGGCGGAAGTGCTAAGCGCCGATGCCTTCGGCGCGTTCGAGGAAGCCGGCCTGTCCAACGAACCCGCCATCCGCAAGCTCGGCCGCCGGTACCGGGACACCGTGCTGGCCCTCGGCGGCAGCCGGCACCCGATGGACGTCTACCGCTCGTTCAGGGGCCGGGAGCCATCGACGAAGGCGCTACTGCGGCACGCGGGGTTGAATTAAAAGAAGCATTGCGCCAAAAGCGACGGCGACTCGGGATGAAAAGGCGCGCCGGCGCGGGACAAAGCCGCATGTATTTTGCAGGCCGTTCTGTCGACCGCAACCCTGTCTCATCTCCCGAGCGCTGCTGTGCCCACCATCGACTACTCTCCGCGCATGCCGGCCGTCAAGCCCCTGGCTGATGGCATCGTCCAGCAGGCGCGTGACTTCGCGTTCGACCCCGTCAATCGCCGGCTCGTCCTCGTCACGCCGGAACGGCGCATCAAGACCTCCACCAACCTCGCCCCGCGCGAAACCCTGCCGCGCCCCTTCCAGGCGCACCTCGAATCGATCGCTCCGGCCACCGAGCAGTGGCTCATCGTCGGAATCGGGATGACGGATTTCGCGGCGCTCAAGAGTGACCCCTACCGCTGCATCCCCTTCCTGGGCACCCTAGAAGGGTTCGTCCAGATCGGCCACGCCGTGTTGCTATTTGAAGGCCATGCCAGCGCCTTCGCCGCCATGTGCGAAAACGCCGACCTCTGCATCATCGACAATGAGATGATCCCCTATCTCCAGCCGGATTGGATCAACGTCCTCTCCAACGTCATGCGGAACGACTACATCATCCGCATCCGCCGCGAAGGCGCCGAGATCGTCGGGGCGGAGCGGTTACGGTTAAAGAACTGACCCCACATCCTTCTGCCCCGGGACGGGACGTGCGCACGGTCAGCTGACGGTAACCGCCAACTGACCGTGGCACGTAGTAGACCGACAACTTGAATTTGCCGGATGCGGTTGTGGCGTTCCGGGTTCGGAGTTCCGGGTGCTCGTACGATACGGATGCGCCTACCCGGAACACTGAACACGAAACCCGGAACGGATACTCTGCACGTTCAACGTGTCAGACAACTAGGAGGAAACCACGGCTACGCTTTTTCAGTACGTTTTGTACATGTATTTCTTCTTGCATCAAGTGCACGGCTCGGGCGCCTGCGCGTGGTCGGGCCGTGCCCCACTCCCACCCTTGATTCAACGAGACCGCCATGTCAACAGAACGTTCGTCCACGCTATTTAATAACCGTTTTCTGGAGGCGCTTACTCGTACGCACATCGCCATCCCCTTGACGATTTTTTACGGGTTCGCGGCCGCGCTGATCGGATATTCGCTGTACGCCGGCCTGATCGCACCGTGGGCCAATGTCTGGCTCGTGCTGGCCGGGTTCGCGTTTTTTACGCTCGTGGAATATCTGGTCCACCGCTACCTGTTCCACATCGACACCGATACGCCGGGGAAAGAGCGGTTTCAGTACCTGTTCCACGGCGTCCATCACGATCATCCAAGGGATACGTCCCGTCTGGCGATGCCTCCGGTGGTGAGCGTGTTGGTGGCGTCGACGCTGTTTCTGACCTATCGCCTTATCATGGGAGTCTACGGGCTCCCGTTCACCGCCGGCTTCATGGCCGGCTACGCGAGCTACCTGTGCGTCCACTACGCGGTACACGCGTTTAAACCGCCGCGAAATTTCCTTCGGCAGCTCTGGGCGCATCACGCTATCCACCACTATCAGCAGCCCGAGGCCGCGTTCGGGGTGTCGTCTCCTTTCTGGGATGTGGTGTTCAGGACGATGCCGGAGCGGAAGGAAAAAGTGAAAAGTGCAAAGTGAAAAGTGCAAAGTGAAAAGTGCAAAGTGAAAAGTGCAAAGTGAAAAGTGAAAAGTGAAAAGTGCAAAGTGAAAAGTGCAAAGTGAAAAGTGCAACGTGAAAAGTGCAAAGTGCAAAGTGAAAAATTCTTTCGTTGAATGGATTGGGTGTTGGAGCGCACCAGTCATGGGGGGGGCGGGTGATTTCGAGGGGCGACGCTTACCGCTCGACGAGTCAGCGCGCTATAGGCCTGTCGCATGTCGTCGATTAAAGAGGTGACACTATCGACGAGACATGGCGAGCCGCGGGCTCGCCCGGATGGCATGCATAACACAAGGCTCTATCTATCATTCGCGGTCTGGATACTGGCGACGGCGGGTGGGATGTTGTGGATGATCGATTACTCGAGCCGTCCTGGACGCGAGGCGGTGGCGCCTGAAAGCTGGCCGGCCGAGAGTCCGCTCATCCAGGCCTCGGATCGTCCCACGCTCCTGATGTTCGTCCATCCCCAATGTTCGTGCACGCGAGCCAGCGTTCGTGAGCTAGAGAGGATTATTGCGCAGACGGGCGGCGCCCGGGCACTTCAAACCTATGTTGTTTTTTTTGCGCCCGGCGATAGGGCCGATACATGGGTAGAGGGCGACGTATGGCAGCTCGCCAATGCGTTGCCCGGCGCTCAGCTTGTGAAAGATCGGGATGGTTCGCTGTTCGATCGTTTTGGGGTGTACACGTCCGGGCAGACACTGGTATACGATACCCGGGGCACCTTACAGTTTCGGGGAGGGGTGACCGGCGCTCGCGCCCATGAGGGAGACAATGCCGGGCATACGGCCATTGTGGATTTTGTACGGGATCAGCAGGCGGCTATCGGGAGCACATTCGTTTTTGGGTGCTCGGTACAGGAAGGTATTAAAACGGCATTTTCATGGCTTCTACCCTCAGTTTGACGATGGAATCAACCTCGCATGGGACCATCCAACGTCTCCTCTCCGAACAGCAGCAGCGCCTTTACATCCGGACCGATCGGTTGCTGGCTGGCCTGACGATTCTTGAGTGGTTTGCGGCTATTCTGGTTGCGTACATCGTCTCGCCCCGCACCTGGGCCGGCGTGGATAGCGCGACCCACATGCACGTGTATGCGGCTGTCGGACTGGGAGGGGCGATCACGGTATTTCCGGTCCTGCTGGCCTGGTTGCGTCCTGGGAGCGTGCTAACACGGCACGTGATGGGAGCGAGCCAGATGATGATGTCCGCGCTGCTCATCCACCTTTCGGGAGGACGGATCGAGACCCACTTCCACATTTTTGGCGTGCTGGCCTTTATCGCCTCGTCCCGGGATTGGAAAGTAATGATGACGGCCACGGTGGTTATCGCTACCGACCACGTCATCCGCGGCATCCT
>JBGSPJ010000383.1:0-5165 GCA_041738655.1 Rhodothermales bacterium
ATCTGCCTCGCCGGCGCCGACCGCCTCGCTCGTATGCGGGCCAAGCGCGAGGCCATCGCCGCGACCCGGGCGAAGCTTGATTCGGTGTCGATCCATCCGGATCGCGTCAACGGCTACCTCGAACAGGTGGGCACCTCCCCCATCACCCAGCCCGAACGCCTCGGCCGGCTCGCGCTCCGCCCGCAAGTCGACCTCCGCGCGCTCATTGAGCATGCCGGCGTGTATGACGAAGTTGTAACGAGGGCGCCCGGCCTCGAAGCGGTCGAGACCCTCGTGGAGACGGAGATCAAGTACAGCGGCTACCTCGCGCGCGAGCGTGAGCTCGTCGATAGCATGATGCAACTCGAGCGTTGGTCGATCCCTGACGGGTTCAACTTTGCCGCCGTGTCAAACATCACCCTGGAGGCGCGGGAGAAGCTGAGCAAAATCCAACCCGAGAACCTGGGCCAGGCCTCGCGCATCAGCGGGGTCAGTCCGGCGGACCTCTCAGTGCTGATGTTGATGCTCAAAAAGGCATGAACGGCCCCATCGCGATCACCCATGCGCAGGAGGCGCAGCTCCAGGAGTTTGCGGCGCACCTCTCCCGCTTCAACGCCACGCACAATCTGGTCTCCCGGATGTCGACCGGAGACATCCTGGACCGCCACGTCCGCCATTGCCTGTATCTGGCGCGGCGCGGTTTCCCCGCCGGCGCCACGGTAGTCGACTGGGGCACGGGCGGCGGGTTGCCGGCCATCCCCCTGGCCCTCCTCTTCCCGGAAGTGCACTTCGTCGCCGTCGACGCGGTCGAGAAGAAGATCATGGTCGTGCGGGCCATCACACGCCGGCTCGGGCTTGCGAACCTGGAGGCCTGGCACGGCCGCGCCGAGGCCTGGCCCGGGAAGACGCACTACTCGGTCTCCCGCGCCACGGCGCCGCTCGCCACCCTCTGGTCCTGGCACCATCGTGTCTCCGAACCTTTCGTACTGACGGACCCCTCGTGCTGGTCCCCCGGCCTCGTCTGCCTCAAAGGGGGCGACCTCACGGACGAGATCGCCGATCTCTCTGTTCGATTCCCCGCTACGCATGTCGTGCAACAACCGCTGGAGGATCTGGGCGCCCCAGCGTATTTTGAGGAGAAACTCATTGTACAGGTGGTTGCATAAGCAATGCGGGCAACGAGGCCCGATCATCTGATCCCACTCCCACGCAGCGACTCCGGGATGCCCAACGCCGAACGCGTCTTTAACCGCACCGAGCGCCTCTTCGCGCTCGTGCTCTTGCTTCAGAACCGGCCGTACCTCACGTCGAAGGATCTAGCGGACCACTTCGGGGTCAGCCGGCGCACCATCTTCAGGGATCTCCGGGCGCTGGGCGAATCCGGGGTGCCGCTCACCTATGCTGATGGGGGCGGCTACGAGATCCTCGACGGCTACCAGTTGCCCCCGCTCATGCTGACGGCCCGCGAGGCCGCGACGCTGCTCATGGGGACGGAGTTCACAAAGCTGCAGTCGGATGTCTCGCTGGCGCGTGACGCGGACCAGGTGGGGCTGAAGATCGAGTCCGTGCTGCCGCCTGAGATCCGCAGCTACATTGAGCGGTTGCGGAAGAGCCTGGTGATGGATCCGTACTGGTTACACGCTCAGCGCATGGCCTTGCGCGACGACGACACCGATGGGCGGTGGTACGAATTGAGCCAGGCGGTCGCCGGCCAGAAAAGTGTGTTGATGGAGTATTACGTGGCGAGCCGCGACGAAATCACCCGCCGCACGGTCGATCCCCTCGGCCTGGTCTATTACACGGATCACTGGAACCTCATCGCGTACGATCACCTGCGGGGCGACATCCGCAACTACCGGCTCGACGCCATCCGCTCCATGCGTATCCTCATGGAGCGGTTCACCCCCCCGGATGGATTCGACCTTGCGCAGCATCTGGCGGAGCGTGGTGAGAGTCCCCAGAACGTGCGCATCCGGATTCGTTTCTCCAGCGCGGCGTACCGGTGGGCGCGGCGTGGCATCCCGGCCCGGATCGAGGAGGAGGTAGAAGCCGACGACGCGATCACGGTGACATTCGCGTTCGAGAACCTCGACTATGTGGCCGGCTGGCTGGTGCGGTACGGCGACAGGGCGGAGGCGCTGGAGCCGGAGGCGCTGCGCCATATCGTCCGGGAGAAGGCGCGTGCATTAGGCGCCCTGTACGAGTCCTGACAACGGCGCCGCGATCTCCAGCTTCTGCATGATGGGCATGCACTCATTGAGGGTCGGCACATCCTGGATGATCACGCGCATCCGCCCCTTCGTCGTTTCCTTCATCACATAGCGAAGACCGAGGTCGTTGAGTTTGCCCAGCAGCGGCTGGAACAGATTGTCGTAGAAGTAGGCATCTTCCTTAGCGTCCGGCAGCTCCAGGAAGAGGCGCTGATTCTTGAAAGAGATCTTGGGGAGGCGGAGGGCCTGGCCCAGGTTGCGGAGCGCGGTGGCGGTGATGAGATGGAGTACGGGCGCCGGCAGTTCGCCGAACCGATCCTCCATTTCGTCCCGCAGTTCGTGCAGCACTTCGGTTGTTTCGGCTTCGCTGAGGCGGCGGTACAGGTTGAGGCGCTCGACGCTGCTCGATAGGTACGTGTCCGGGATAAAGGCGTCCTCCTCGACATCGATGACGGTATCGCTCGGGGCCGGCGGGGCGACATCCGCGAAGAGCTCGGCGAACTCCTCGCTGCGTAGCTCCTGGACGGCCTCGTCGAGGATGCGGTGATAGGTCTCGTAGCCGACGTCTGCGATGAACCCGCTCTGCTCGGCGCCGAGCATGTTGCCGGCGCCGCGGATGTCCATGTCGCGCATGGCGATGTTGAAGCCGCTCCCCAGTTCGCTGAATTCCTCCACGGCCTGGAGGCGCTGCTTCGCGTCGCGGGTGAGGGCGTGGATGGAGGGGACGAGGAGATAACAGAACGCTTTCTGGTCGGACCGCCCCACCCGGCCGCGCAGCTGGTGGATGTCCGCCAGCCCGAAATGGTCCGCATGGTTGATGATGATGGTGTTGGCGTTCGAGATATCCAGCCCGCTCTCGACGATGTTGGTGCTGACGAGCACGTCGAACTTCTTGTCGATAAACTCCTCGATCACCTTCTCGAGGTCGGCCGGCTTCATCTGCCCGTGCCCCACCTGGATGCGCACGTCCGGGATGAGCAGCCGGAGCATGTCCGCAATGTCGTCGATGCTCTGTACCCGGTTGTGGATGAAGTAGACCTGCCCGCCGCGGTTGGTCTCGTACAGGATGGCGTCGCGGATGAGATCCTTGTCGTGCGTATGGATCTCGGTGACGATGGGCTGGCGGTTGGGCGGCGGGGTGTTGATGATCGAGAGGTCGCGCGCGCCCATGAGCGAGAACTGGAGGGTGCGCGGGATGGGCGTGGCGGTGAGCGCCAGCGTATCCACCTCGGCGCGCAGGTTGCGCAGGCGCTCCTTGGCGGCTACGCCGAAGCGCTGTTCTTCATCGATGATGAGGAGGCCCAGGCTTTTGAAGACGACATCCTTGGACAGCAGCCGGTGGGTGCCGATGACGATATCGACCTGGCCGGCCTTGACGGCGTCGAGGTCGGTTTTGATCTCTTTGGTGGATCGAAAGCGGGAGAGTTCGGCGATGCAGACCGGGTAGGCCTTGAGGCGTTTGGTGAACGTTTCGTAATGCTGCGAGGCCAGGATGGTGGTGGGTACGAGGATGGCTACCTGCTTCCCATCCTGCACCGCCTTGAAGGCGGCGCGTACGGCGATCTCGGTTTTGCCGAAGCCGACGTCCCCGCAGACGAGGCGGTCCATCGGCACGGGCAGTTCCATATCCTGCTTGACGGCCTCGGCGGCGAGGCCCTGGTCCGGGGTGTCCTCGTACTGGAAGGAGGCTTCGAGTTCGCGTTGCCAGAGGGTGTCTTGCGGGAAGGCGTGGCCGCGGGAGGACTTGCGCCGGGCGTAGAGCGCGATGAGGTCGCGCGCGATGTCCTTGACGCGCTTCTTCGTTTTGCTCTTTGTCCGCTCCCACTGGCCTGAGCCGAGTTTGGTGAGGGCTGGCTGGTGGCCTTCCTTGCCGGTGTACTTGTGGAGTTTATAGAGGGCGTTGACGTTGACGTAAAGCACGTCTTCGTCGCGGAAGAGGAGGCGAACGGCCTCCTGCTGTTTCTCGCGGACGATGATGTGCTCGAGGCCGGCGAACTTGCCGATGCCGTAGTCGATGTGCACGACAAAGTCGCCCGGCTTCAGGTTTCTCAGTTCGCGGATGCTGAGCCCGCCGTGTTTCTTGCGTTGTTTGCGGGTGGTGGGCCGGTGGTAGCGGTTGAAGATCTGGTGGTCGGTATAGACGGCCAGTTTTCCGGCGGGTAGCTCGAAGCCCTGGTGGAGGGAGTCGACCTGGAGGCGGACGCGGGCGTGTTCGATATCCTCTTCGAGGAGTTCGAACAGGCGGGATTCCTGTCCGCGGCTGTCGCAGAGGATGATGGTCTCCCAGCCGGCCTCGTGGTTGGCGACGAGGTTTTTACGGAGCTGGAGGATGCTTCCGTTGAACGGCGTCTGCGGCCGGCCGCCCAGGTCTACCGTCGCATCCGCGGGGCCGGCGGGGGCGAAGGAGCCGAAGTGAACGCGGGCGTGCGCGCCCAGCGCGTCGGCGATCTCGCTCCCCTTCAGGTACAGCGTTTCCGGCTCCGGCGGTAGGTTATCTCCGTTATTGACGACAAATTGAAAACTGTCATGGGCGTGTTGGAAGCGGGCGTTGGCCTGTTCGAGGAGGCTGCGTTCGTCGAAGAGGGCGATGAGGGTAGCGGGTGGCAGGTAGGAGAAGAGGTCGGCCGAAGTGGCGGTTTTGGCGGAGGACGCGTTGGAGAGATCGGGGACGATGCGGGCGGTATGGAGCCGGCTGATGGAGCGCTGGGAGTGGACATCGAACTCGCGCAGGGAGTCGATCTCGTCGCCGAAGAACTCGATGCGGAGCGGGTAGGGTCCGGTGTACGGGAAGACATCCAGGATCCCCCCTCGCAGGGCCATCTCGCCGGCGTGTTCGACGAACTCGACATGCCGGAAGCGCTGGGTACGGAGGCGTTCGAGCAGCGTCTGCGGCTCCATCCGGGCGCCGATGGCCAGCGTGAGGGTCTCCTGCTGAACGGCGCTGCGGGCCGGCACTCGTTCGCAGGCCGACTCGAT
>JBGSPJ010000384.1:0-4844 GCA_041738655.1 Rhodothermales bacterium
GGCGCGGCGGTCTCCGCCGGCGCCTCGGGCGCGCGGGCCAGATCGATCGCGGGGAGGTAGACCCGGAACTGCGATCCGTGCCCCGGTTCGCTGTCGATGGCGATGTAGCCCCCATGGCTCTTGACGATGCCGAGGGTGGTAGACAGTCCCAGGCCCGTACCGCGTGCCTTGGTAGTAAAAAAGGGATCGAAGATCTTATCGATCACGTCCTGCGACATGCCGGTGCCGCTATCCGTCACGGCGATCATCACAAATCGACCCGTGCGTGCTTCGGGCAGGTAGCCGGCCGCCACTTCGTCCAGCACGATGTTGACCGCTCGGATGCGGATCATGCCGCCCTCGGGCATAGCGTCGCGCGCATTGATGCACAGGTTCATCAGGACCTGGTGGAGCTGGGTCGGATCGCCCTCGACACCCCAGAGGTTGTCGTCGGCGTAAATGCGCTGCTCGATCGCCGGGGGCAGGGCCTCGCCGAGGAGGCTCTGTACTTCGTGGATGAGCCGGCGCACATCCACCGCTTCCTGCCGGCCTTCGATACCGCGGGCGAACGAAAGCACCTGACGTAACAAATCCGCCCCGCGCTGCGACGACGCCTCGAGGGTGTCGAGCAGCTGCAGGCTCCGCTCGTCCGCCGTGCGGTTGCGAAGCAGCTGGACGGACATCATGATCGGGCCCAGGATGTTGTTCATATCGTGCGCGATCCCACCGGCGAGTGTGCCCAGGCTTTCCATGCGCTGGGACCGCAGGAGCTGGGTTTCGAGGGTGCGGCGCTCGGTGATGTCGGTATTCACCACCAGAATGTCGCCGGGCAATTCGGGGGCCTCGCGGAGCGACGTCCACCGGCTCTGCACCGCCACTTCATCGCCATTCTGGGTAAACTGATGCAGTTCGCCGGCCCATGCGCTCTCCTCGCGCAGGGTGCCGAGCGCGCGGTCAAACCGGGTGTCGCCGGCGTCGTGCAGGAGCCCACGCGCGCTCTGCCCGATAGCCATATCGCGCGGCCAGCCGTACAGCTCCCGGGCACGCTGATTCCAGAAGAGGATCTCACCTTCCCTCCCGAGAATGTAAATGGCGTCCTGGGTTACGTCCAACAACGCATCCGCCGTGGCCCGAGCGCGCTCGGAAGACGCCAGCTGGGCAAGGTCCTCCAGCATCCGGCACTGGTCGGTGGAGAGGGCGCGCGGCACAATGTCGAGCAGACAGAGCCGGCTGGCGTCGGCCCCGCCCGGGATCGGAAAGGCCGCAAAAAAACGATAGCCGATCGACTCACCAAAAACCGGAATGCCTTCCTGGATCAGGTCGTACAGGACGATGGCTTCCTGGAGACCCTCGCCCCCGGGGAGATCTGCCGCGCGAAGCGTTGTACGGGGCTCGAGACCCGATGCTGCGACGATGTGTTGGGAATCCCCCCGACCAAAAATGACGACAGCCACCGGCACGCCGGCGGAACGGGCGGCCAGACGGGCAAGCCGGTGGAAGGACTCATGACGGGGCAACGGCGCGAGGCGCGCGGCGGGCTCCAGCTCGACCTGCATACGGGTAGGGGGCCAGTGGGAAATAAACGGTAGGCCCTCCCAGTATCGGAGCGGAACGGTACACGCTTAATCCGACCCCGTCGCCGTGTGCCGGCTCAATCGTCGTCGGCGTGTGCTCCGCTGAGCAGATACAGCACCGCCATCCGCACCGCGACGCCGTTGGTCACCTGATTGAGAATCACGGCGCGCTCGTGATCCACCACCTCCGAGGCCAGTTCAACCCCGCGGTTCACCGGCCCCGGGTGCATCACGATCAGGTCCGGATGCGCCTCCATATCCTCCATTTTCAGCCCGAACTGGGTGTGGTACTCGCGCAGGCTGGGGAAGAGGCTGGCGCCCTGCCGTTCCAGCTGAATCCGCAGCGCCATCGCGACATCGCAGCCTTCGAGGGCTTCGGCCAGCCGGTGCGTCACGCGGACGCCCATCTGCTCGATGCCGATCGGAATGAGCGTGCTGGGGCCGCAAAGCGTCACGTTCGCGCCGAGACGCGTGAGGGCGAAGATGTTCGAACGGGCGACGCGGCTGTGCGTGATGTCGCCGATGATGGCCACGTTGAGGCCCTCGAACGAGGGGAAACGGTCTGAAATGGTGAGGCAGTCGAGCAGCGCCTGCGTGGGGTGTTCGTGGGCGCCGTCGCCGGCGTTGATCACCACCGAATCCACGCACCGCGTAAGAAAGTGGGCCGCGCCCGGAGAGCGATGCCGGATCACAGCCATATCCACCTTCATCGCCTCGATATTCTGGGCGGTATCCTTGAGGGACTCGCCCTTCGACACCGACGACCCCGAGGCCGAGAAGCTGATGGTATCGGCCGAAAGCCGTTTCTCGGCGAGTTCGAACGAGATGCGCGTACGCGTGGACGACTCAAAAAAGAGGTTGACCACGGTGATCCCGCGCAACGAGGGCACCCGCTTGATCGGCCGATCCAGCACGTCGCGAAAATGACGCGCCGTTTCCAGAATGAGCTGGATCTCGTCGGCGCCGTACGTGGCAAGGCCGAGCAGATGGCGATGACGGAGGGCGGTAAGCGGCGGTGTTGTCTCCAGACCAGTGGCGGAGGGCATCGATATCAGGTGTTGTGCGGGCGGTCTTCCAGACGCGCGAGTGGGTTTTCTACGAGCCAGACGCCTTCGCGTCCGTCGATTTCCTGGAGCCGGACCCGGACTTCCTCGCCGGGGATGGTGGGCACCTGCCGGCCCACGATGTCCGCGCAAATGGGCAGCTCGCGCAGTCCGCGGTCCACGATCACGAGGAACTGTACCGAGGCGGGCCGGCCCATGTCCATGAGGGCATCGAGTGCGGCGCGCGCCGTTCGGCCGGTGTACAGAACGTCGTCCACCAGCACGATGTGCCGGCCGGTGATGTCGAACGGAATATCGGTTTCCCGAACTCTCGGCTGTTTGAGACGGAGGCGGAAATCGTCCCGATACATCGTAGCGTCGAGAACGCCAATGGGCACGTCCAGCCCTTCGATACGCCGGATCTTCTCGCGGATGCGGCGGGCGAGGTACACGCCCCGCTTGTGCAGCCCGACCAGCGCCACGCCGGCATCCCGGCTGGCGGTCGGATCGAAATGCTCGAGGATCTGCCGGGCCATGCGCTCCAGCGTACGGTCCAGATCCCGTTCATCCATTAATTGCGCTTTGATGCGATCTTGCGGCTCCATGGCGCTGAAGGTAAGAAATAATGTGGTGTCGTTCGTTGTCCCGCGTCGTGAAAAATAAAGGCGGAACATCCGCCCCCCGCACCCGCGTTCCTCCCTGCATCGATTCATCATCAGGCTCGCCCATTGGCAACTCAGGAACAGGAAACCGCCCGGCGTTACCTCGACCCGATCACGATCTCCCGTCTCAAAAACATGGAGCTGCGGGCGCGTCTGATCGTGGAGGGGTTTATGACCGGGCTCCATAAAAGTCCGTTCCACGGGTTTTCGGTCGAGTTCGCCGAGCATCGCCCCTACAACCCCGGCGACGAGCTGCGGCATGTCGACTGGAAGGTGTTCGCGAAGACCGACAGGCACTACCTGAAGCAATACGAGGAGGAGACGAACCTCCGGCACTACATTGTGCTGGACACGTCGTCGTCCATGCGATACCGCCACGCCGGCGCCCTCAGCAAGCTGGAGTACGGCTCGTACCTGGCCGCCGGCCTGCACTATCTGATGGTGAAGCAGCGCGACGCGACCGGCCTGATCGCCTTCGACGAGCGCATCCACACCCTGCTCCGCCCGAAAAGCACGCAGTCCTACCTCCGCCAGCTGCTCGCCCGGCTAGAGCATATGAACGACGCCGAACTCGGCGAAAAAAAGACGGGCGCGGCCTCCGTGCTCAACGAAGTAGCCGAACGAATCACCCGCCGCTCGCTGGTGATGCTGATCACGGACCTCTTCGAAAACGTGACGGCGCACGACGAGTTGCTGAAGGCCCTGCGCCACCTCCGCTACCGGGGCCACGAGGTACTGGTATTCCACGTCCTGGAAAGCGAAACGGAGCGCAAATTCCGGTTTCCGGATGTGCCGATGGTGTTTCGGGATATGGAGACCGGCGAAGAAATCACGCTTCAGCCGGCACAGCTCCGCGAGAACTACGAGGCGGCCGTCCGCCTCTTCAGCGAGAACTTCCGGAAACAGTGCCTCGGGTATAACATCGACTTCGTCGAGCTGGATACCGCCGAGCCCTACGACACGGCGCTGATGGCCTATATCAACAAACGGAAAAAATTGCTCTAAAGGCGGCAAAAGCCTCCGGAGATCCACCGACGCATGGTCAATCGTTTCAAAACCCTCTCCGACGAGATATTCCCCGAGATCGTCCGTCTTCGCCGCGCCATCCACCGCCGGCCTGAACTGGCATTCGAAGAGGTGGAAACCGCGCGCCTCGTGGCCGAAACGCTGGCTCCGCTGGGTGTGGAGATCCAGACCGGCGTCGCAAAAACCGGTATCGTGGCGACGGTGGTCGGCGCGAAGCCGGGGCCGACCATCGCGCTCCGCGGGGATATGGATGCGTTGCCCATCCACGAGGAAAACGACCTGCCGTATAAATCCGAGCACCCGGGTAAGATGCACGCCTGCGGGCACGACGCGCACACGTCATCGCTCCTGGGCACGGCCATGATCCTGTCGCGGATGAAGGACGAGATCCGCGGAACCGTCCGGCTCCTGTTTCAGCCAAGCGAGGAGAAGCTGCCGGGCGGGGCGAAGGTGATGATCGAGGAGGGCGCGCTCGCCGGCTCGAGCCGCGCTCCGGCGCCGGCGGCCATTTTCGGCCAGCATGTGCAACCCGGCATGCCGGTGGGCAAGATCGGCATCCG
>JBGSPJ010000039.1:0-8284 GCA_041738655.1 Rhodothermales bacterium
CGCCTGCGGGCGGACTGGACGCTCGCCGACGAGCCCGGGGACCGACAACGGGGCGTGCTCCTGTACAGCGACGCGACCTGGCGGCCCACATCGCGGATTCGCCTCACCACCCGATTGGCCTCCTTCGCGTCCGATGGCGCCGGCGCCACCGCTTTTGCGTATGAGGACGATGTATATTCACGCTTTATCGTTGCGCAGTATGCGGGTAACGGCGATCGGTTTTATATTCTGATGACGTACCGCGCCGGCCGGGCGCTGATGCTCGAAATCAAGTACGAGCGGTCTTCGTACCCGGTGCAACGGCTTGTCGGCAGCGGCCCGGATCAATTCGAGGGTACGAAGCTCCGCACAATCCGCCTGCAGGTACGCTGGAAAAGCGATTCGTTATGATGTCAAGCAACCTTTTTTGCCTATCCCGACCGGAGAGGCGCCCGTGAGGTCCAGAACGAACGATGACTGAAATGCCCGCCGCTACCCACATCCTGGTGGTCGAAGACAATGTCGACACACAGATCCTGTTGCGGTATTTTCTGCAGGCATCCTACAAAATCGACATCGCGTGCAAGATCGACGAGGCGCTGCAATTCACCACCCAGCATACGTTTGACCTGTTGCTGGTAGATATTCATCTCGGCGAGGAGCGGACGGGGATCGATCTGCTCAACATGATCCGCCAGAAGGGTCCATACGAATCGGTACCGATCATAGCCCTAACGGCCTACGCCATGCCTGGCGATCGCAACCGCTTTTTGAACATGGGGTTTGATGGCTACGTGAGCAAGCCCTTCACCCAAAAACAACTGCTCGAAACCATCGCCCAGCTCCTCGCCGTCTGACCGGTCAGGCCCGATGCCTTCTTCCTCTTCGCTACAGGCCCGGGGCCGGCCCGTGCCGTCTACCCGGCTGCATCACCACATCTATCCCGTGATGGCCCGGACCGTTCGCCAGCTCTACGTGCAGGATGGCCACGTGCGCGCTGTGCTGTCCGACGGCTCCTGGCTGGTGTTCATGCTGAGTGATCTGGGGCTCGACGGGCCGGCGCTGGCCGCACGCTCCAACGACGGTGCCGTACAGATCGTTGTGGAACGGATGCTCACGTGGAAGGCCCGGCAAACCAGCCAGGCCTCCCTCTTTGAAGTCGATCTCAACGGCACCCGCATCGTCGCGACGCCGGCCGCCCTCGCGTACTACGACGTCATTCTTTCTCGCAGCTAAAGGTCTCGACGGCGTCCCTGGCACGCTGATTCGTTTCCTTCATGGCCTCGAGCTGTTTATATGCCTCCTTACACTGCCGACTCGCCGGCTCGTCCTCAACCACCCGTGTCAATTCGGTGATGCGTGCTTCTTCTATATCGGAAGTCGTCATTGCTACACGGCCTGCCGGCATCCGATTCATGCGAACACGGGATTCAATTAATTCATCCAATTCTTCAGACAACGCTTGTTTCTCGAGCTTTAGCGTTTCCAAGTGTGCAAGGAGTTCAAGTTGGGCCTTTTGGGCGTCAACTCCTGCATCTAATTTAAGACGCTCGTAGGCAGCCTTTAGAGATTCGATCTCCTGTTGAATGGCCTCTCCTCTGTGTTCGTTTATTACAGAGGCTTGCACATTAAACGACCCGAAACGGGCCACGTCCGCCGCGTATGCCATCGCCCGCGCGCTGTCGCTCAGGCCGCTATACCCCCAGACGGCCGGCGCATCCGCGGAAGGGAACGTCGTACCCAGCCCCAAGCCACTCCGAATCTGCCCGGGCGCCAGAACGCCGCCCCAGGCGCGACCGACCGTATGACGGCTCTGTTCTTCTCCGCCATAATTGAGCTGGCTGAGCGCCTGGGCCGCCAGCCGGCGAACGTCCACATCCTCGTCTTCCATCGCGGCTGACAACGCATCCACCGCACGGATATCGCGCATCATCCCGAGCCCCTGCACCGCCGCGATACGGACATCGCGCGAGTCATCGCTTGTGAGCACTTCCGCCAGTACATTTACCACTTCCGCTCCACCCATCCGGCTCAACACCTGGACAGCCTGCCGGCGCACTTCCACGCTCGGGTCGTTTTGGGCGACATCGATAAAGGCGTCCATGGCGTCGGCCTCCCCCTCGCCAATCTGGAACAGCGCGATCACGGCGTCGCGCCGGATATCTTCGTTTTCGTCATCGAGCGCACTGCGCAGCGCCGCGATCGCCTTGCGCCGCGCGGCTTTTCGCAGTTCGTCGGTGGTGTCCCGGGAGCTATCCAGTGTGAAATACAGCTCACGATTCGAGGCCTCCAGGGCCTCCAGACTGGCCTGAAGAGACGCCAGGGCGTCGTGTTGCGCCACTTCGGCCGCAGCGGCAGCCTCGACGGCCACTTCATACCGGGGCACCGGCGCCATGACACTGAACGGTGATGCCGCCGCACCCAGGGTCACCGTTTCCGCTGCGGGTCGCCACACCTGCATGGCCGCCAGAGGCAGGATGAGGATAAATGCCGCCGCCGCCGTCCCGACGAGTCGCCGCCACGAGGGCGCCCGGCGGTCCCCCCGATCATCCAGGATGGCCATGAGCCGACCTTCGAGTTGGGACGGACGCGCCATCGACATGGCGGCCGCGGGGGAAACAAAGGTGGAGCGTACCGTCCGCGCGAGATCCATCAGATGCGAGGCATACGAAGACGCCTTCATGCCATGCGACAACACCCGGTCGTCGCAGGCTTTTTCCTGCTCGAGCCGCATCTCGCCGGCGGCGCGCCAGACCAGCGGGTTGAACCAGTTGACCGCACATACCGCATACGCCAGGCTCTGGGTTAGATAATCCCACCGCGCGATGTGGGCCACCTCGTGCAGCAGCACGGAGCGACGCCGCTCGGCCGGCCAATCTTCGGCGTCCACCGGCAGCATCACCACCGGGCGCCACAGGCCCCAGGTCATCGGCATCGCGATGCGGCCGCTGGTCATGAGCGCCACTGGTCGACGCAACGCATATCGATCAGTGATTTCATCAATCAGATCCTGCCAGTCCTCCCCCGCCAGAGGCATCGAACGCTGGCGCAGCCAGAACAGCCCCGCGACGCCGGAGATCATCCATCCCACCAGGAAGACCGCGCCACCCAGCCAGGTGAGCAGCATCCAGTCGGACCACTTTGCGGTCATCGCAAACAGAATCACGGCGTCCAGCACAGGCATAGCCGGCTGCGCTCCGCCCACCGATAGGGCCTCTGCTTCGGCCACATCGAACAGATAGGCGTTTCCAGGCACCTGTACGATCCGGGCGTCTACCGACGCCCTATTTTCCATCTGCGCGGCGACGCGTTCCTCAAACACTGCCCGTTCCTCCTCCTCACGATGAGACAAGACATACGAGGCGTCTGGCACAACCACGCGATCGAACCGCAAGCGTTCCGGTCCCCCCGGCAGGTCAATCGGATCGAGAATCGCCAGGTTGAGGCCCGGCACCACGTGCGGCGCGAGGGGCACCAACATCAAGAGCAAGAGCGCCACGCCCCAGATCGCATGACGGATCGCGGCCGATGCCGGGCGGAGCAGATGGATCAGGAGGTTGGCGACAAGCAGAATGACCACCCCCTTGAGCGCGTAGTCGAAGAGCACGACGAAGGCCTCACGCGTAAAGGCCGGCGAGAAGAGCAGGTTGTCCATGGCTATTTTCCTTCGTTTTTGGCTTTTTCGATCAGCGCCGCGAGGCGCTCCAGTTCATCGTCCGGCAACTCGTCCGACAGATCCAGCAATGCCACCATCGCCTGGGATACCGACCCCTCGAAGAAGGTCGACAACACGTGTTGCAGGGCGTTCTGCTTGGCGGTCTGCCGCGAGACAGTCGGCTTGTAGATGTACCGATTGCCCGACCGGACATAGGAGAGATGGCCTTTTTCGACCAGAATGCGCATCAGCGCGCGCACCGCGGAGTAGCTGGGGGCATCCGGGATCTGATCCATCACCTCGGCGGCGGTCGCCTTACCGTTTTGATAGATCACATCCATGATTTGCCGCTCGCGGCGGCTCAGGGTTTCGTGTGAAGGGGTCGTCATGCCTGCGGTCCTGGTGTGTCCCTACGTCGCCCGGCTCAACCGGGTTACGCGTGCTAATTATTTAGCATAAAGATAGCGGACACACGGGCGCCTGTCAAGCGGGTGTGCTAAATATTTAACACCAAACTATCCCTTCCACACGATGCGGAGAAAGCGGCGTTTGCCGACTTTCATCACGAAGGGCGCCCGGGCGGCGAGGTCGATTTCGAGTTGTGGGTCGTCGACGCGATCGCCGTCGATCGAAACGGCCTGTTGCTGAATGAGCCGGCGGGCCTCGCCGTTGGAAGCCGCGAGGCCGGCCTGAGCCATCAGTTTCACCAGCGCGATCGTGCTTCCGGCGTCTGCCACGGGTGTAAAGGACTCGATTTCATCCGGCACGCCCCCACCGATGATGGTCTTTTCGAAGTGAGCGCGGGCCTGGCGGGCGGCTTCTTCGCCGTGATACATCTGGACGAGGCGCAGCGCAAGGTCGTGTTTGGCGTTCCGCGGGTCGCGCTCGGCATAGGCCTTTAGCGCCGGCAGTTCGGCGGTGGACACGTCCGTCGCGAGCTCGAAATACCGGTAGATGAGGGGGTCGGGGATGGAGAGCGTCTTCCCGTACATCTCCTCGGCCGGCTCGGAGATGCCGATGTAGTTGTCGAGCGACTTCGACATTTTCTCAACGCCGTCGGTGCCCTCGAGGAGCGGCAGCGTGATGCAGACCTGCGCTGGCATCCCGTTCGCCATCTGAATGTCGCGGCCGACGAGCAAATTGAACTTCTGGTCGGTGCCGCCGAGCTCGATGTCGGACGCGATGGCCACGGAGTCCTGTGCCTGGGCAAGCGGGTAGAGAAACTCGTGCACCCCGATCGGCTCGCCGCCCTTGTAGCGACGCTCGAACTCGTCGCGTTCGAGCATCCGGGCTACGGTGTATTTGCCGGCGAGCTGAATCACGTCGCGGAAGCTCATCGGGCCCAGCCACTCCGAGTTATAGAGGATGCGGGCCTTTTCGCCATCGAGGATTTTCGAGGCCTGTTCGTAATACGACTGGCCGTTTTGCCGGGTCTCTTCGAGGGACAGCGGCGGGCGCGTCTTCGACTTCCCGCTAGGGTCGCCGATCATGCCAGTAAAATCGCCGACGATCAGAACGGCCTGGTGGCCGAGGTCCTGGAACTGGCGGAGTTTACGGAGGACTACGGAGTGGCCAAGGTGGAGATCCGGCCGGCTCGGGTCGCACCCGAGCTTCACGATGAGCGGTTTACCGGTCTCGTACGAGCGCTGGAGCTTTTCGCGGAGCGCTGTTTCGGGAAGAATCTCCTGGACGCCCCGGCGGATGTGCGCGAGCTGTTCGTCGACGGGTAAGAACATGGCTGATGGTAGATGGTGGTGTGGAGGTCGCACTACTCGTCTTTGCCGCTCCGCATGACCCGTTCGAGCCGGCGTTTTGATTCGCGGTCGGCGATGTCGGACCGTTTGTCGAACAGCTTTTTGCCCTTCGCGAGGCCGATTTCGATCTTCGCGCGGCCGCTCTTGAAATAGATTTTGAGCGGGACGATCGTATAGCCTTTCTGCTCGGTCGCCTCGCGCCACTTCTCGATCTCCTTGCGATGGAGGAGGAGTTTGCGGGGATGGACGGCCTCGTGGTTGAAGTGCCCGCCGTGTTTAAACGGCGATATGTGGCAGTTCAACAGCATCATTTCATCGCCCTGGACAATGCAGAAGGCGTCTGACATATTGACCTTGCCTTCGCGGAGCGACTTCACCTCGGTGCCATGGAGCACCATGCCGGCTTCGAGCGACTCCTCGATGCTGAATTCGTGGCGCGCCTTTCGGTTGGAGGCGACGATGGTGATGTCCTCACTCATGGCGATCACAACAGGGGTAGGTCGTCGGAATCGTCTTCTTCGGAATCCGGGACCTGGTAGAACGAAACGGGGGCGATGTCGTCGGTGGCGAGGTAGAAATACAGGTAGTCCTGGAGGGCCGTGAAGCTGGCGACGGCGAGATCGTCCAGCCGGTACCGGATCTGGGAACGATAAAACGCGGCGAGGCGGTCGTCCTGCGCGTGATCAGCCAGCCACGATTCCGTGAGCTGTTCGGCCATGCCGGCGTAAGTTGTAAGCCGGCGCACCTGGTCGCTGTTTGCGGCGCCGCGCGAGGTGACAAAAATACCCCAGACCATCGGGTAATTCGTCAACTCGAACCACTCCCGTCCGAGGTCCATCCGATAGGTAGCGGCCGCGGCCGCATCGGACGGGGCGTTCACCAGGATCGTGGCGTCCGTCGGGGCATCGAGTAGCTGCTGGATGGATACCGCGTCGACCGGTTTAAACACCGGGACGGTCTGGTAATGCTCCTTCAGCACGATCTGCGTCAGCAGCACCTCCTGGGCGTAGCGGGGGTCGAAGCTGACCGAGCTCACGCCTTCGCCCAGCGGGCGGTTGAGCGCGATTTCCACGAGGGTGGATTCCCATGTTGAGATCGCCACCGCCGGCAGCGCGTCGAAGAGGGCTTGCTCCCGGAAAAGCGTGAGGGTGGGCACGAGGGCCACATCCACCTCGCCGAGGACGATCCAGTTGCGGCACTGGGCGCGGGTGCCCCTACGTATAACAGATGGAGCAAAGCGTCCGCTTTGCTCCATCGCTACCGCAAACACATCGAGCGCCGGCTCGTCCCAGATGGCAATGCGCATCGTGGATCGATCGGAGGAATCAGTTGGCGCGATCGTACATCTTCTCTTTGATGCGGGCCGCCTTACCACGCAGGTTGCGCAGGTAGTACAGCTTCGCGCGACGGACGCTACCGCGACGAACGACTTCGACCTTCGCCACCTTCGGGGAGAAAATCGGGAAGATACGCTCGACGCCGACGCCGTTGGAAATCTTGCGGACGGTGAACGTGCGGTTGGAGCCGCTGTTCTGGATGCCGATCACGACACCCTGATACTGCTGGATACGCTCCTTGTCGCCTTCGACGACGCGCACATGCACATTGACCGTATCTCCGGGCGTAAAAGCGACGACATCGTCGCGAAACTGGGTCGCTTCTATGATCCCAATCAGGTCCTTAGCCATGGGCCACCTCCGCTTATCGGTTTAGTACTCGTTGTTAATCGGAACGATTGTATGTAGGACCGGCCCGAGGGCCGGTAGGTATACGTACTTTGGTACTGGATTTACAATTGATCTCGGTCCGCCGCGTCGAGCATGTCGGGCCGGCGCTCGCGAGTCCGCGCGAGGCTTTGCTCGTCCCGCCAGGCATCGATGGCCCGGTGGTCTCCGGAGAGCAGCACATCTGGCACCTCGAGTCCGCGATACGAAGCGGGTCGGGTGTAGACAGGCGGCGCAAGGAGGCCGTCCTGGTGCGAGTCCGTCAGCGCCGACGAGGCATCGCCGAGCACGCCCGGCACGAGCCGAACAAGGGCATCGACGAGGACAAGCGCCGGCAGTTCGCCGCCACTCAAAACGTAGTCCCCGATCGAAATCTCCCGGGTGACGAGCGCATCGCGGACGCGCTGATCGACGCCTTTGTAATGGCCGGCGAGCAGAATCAGGTGGCGCCGCAGTGAGAGCTGGTTGGCTATCGCCTGCTGGAACACCTCGCCGTCCGGTGTGAGGTACACCACCTCATCCACAGGCTGGCCGCGCTCCACCGCCTCGGCCTGTATTTTTTCGATACAGGCAAAGATCGGTTCCGGCTTGAGCACCATCCCGGCGCCGCCGCCGAACGGGTAGTCGTCCACCTGCCGGTGTTTATCGACCGCGAAGTCGCGCACATCGTGCACGAAGATCGACACGAGGCCGGCGGCCCGGGCACGGTGAATGATGCTGTGCTCGAGCGGCCCGAGGACGATGTCCGGCAACGCGGTGACGATGTCGATTCGCACGGAGCTACACCCGATGAGCGCGCCTCAGTCTTCCAACAGGCCCTCGATGGGCCGGATGATCAGACGACGGGCGGCAAGATCAATCGTTTCAATGAACGCAGGCACGGCCGGCACGAGGGCATCGGGCCGGCCTTCCCGTGCGATCACGAGGATGTGATGCGCGGGCATTTCCAATACATCGTGGATGGTGCCGATCGCCGCGCCGTCGGCAAAGGCTTCGAGCCCGACCAGCAGGTCGCGATCGTACGCTTCACCATCGGAAGCCGGTAGGTCCTCCGCCGCCGCGAACACCTCGCGACCGCGCATCGCCTCCGCGGCTTCGCGGCCCACGATGCCGGACACACGCAGAAGCACGAGCCGGCCTTTCGCATTATGCTGAAAGCGGACGCCCTCCAC
>JBGSPJ010000493.1:0-4704 GCA_041738655.1 Rhodothermales bacterium
ACGCTCCGCACAACCTCGTGGACCACCCCGCCGCTGAACCACAGGTAGAAGGGTGTCCCATACCGGCGACGCACGAAGCGGATGACGGGCATCATGCGCTGGAACAGCCCGGTTGTCGTCACGAAAACGACGGCATCGTGCGCGGGAGCCACGCGAATGAGGCGAAACGCGATCTGTATCCCTCGGACGACATCCATCACACTCCCGATCCCCGGCTGGCTCTTGACCCGCACCGGCGACGTATTCAGCACCGTAAAGGCCGAACCCACCCGTAGATCCCAGGCGGCCAGCAGCGCCTCGAACAGGGCGGCGTAGCCGCCAATGGGCGGGGGGAGCGGACCCACAAAAAGCACTCTCGGTGCGTCGGTACGATCGGTTTCTGGCATGGGTTCGTGGTCAAAATATCCGTTCGTCGTCCGACAATCGATACGCCGAGTTGTGGCGCTGGCGCCACCAGACGCGCTGGAGCCGCTCGAACGCACGCGCCGGCAAGAAATGTTTTAGCGCCATCGCGCGGCCCTTCTGAATCGATTTGCGTGCCAGCAACCGCGCGGCGCTGGCCAGGCCGAAGTAGGCGCGCTCGATCGCGACCGACTCCAGCATCCCCCGAAACCCGTATGAGGCGCCCCCTGAGGTCATGTATGCAAGGGTGTGCGGCGTCGTTACAATCCGCACATCCCCCGATTTCTGGGCCCGGAGAATGAACTCGAGGTCGGCCGAAATCGGGTACACCAGGTCAAACGCGCCGAGGCGTTCGTAGACATCGCGGCGGACAAACGTCGCCGGGTGATTGTTGGGTTGCAGGCACGAAAACCGGGCCGGCGGGGGCACGCGGGTACCCATCTCCCCGTCTTCCGTGACCCGGACGAGCCCACCCACCACGATGCCGGCATCCGGCGCCTCGCGCACCGTCGCGGCCACCACGTCCAGCGCATCCGGTGCGAGCCAGTCGTCCGCATTGATGATCCCCACCCAGTCGCCCGTCGCCCGGGCAATGCCCTTGTTCATCGCGTCGTAGATACCCCGGTCGGGCTCGCACGTCCAGCCGGCGAGGTGGGCTTCGTGGCGTTTAACGATGGTCAGCGTGTCGTCCGTCGAGCCGCCATCCACAACCCAGTATTCGACCTCATACGACGGCGACTGGCGGAGGACGCTGCGGAGCGTCCGCTCCAGCGTGGCGGCAGCATTATACGTGACGGTAATCAGACTGAACCGCATCACATTCATGGCGTGTCGGGCGCCGGCTCGATCGGTTTTAACCAGGCCGGCCGGTGGGGCGGATCGGTGCGGGGATAAGCAACGATGAGCGCCAGGGTAAGAAAGAAGAGCGGCTTATCGAAGAGCGGCTGAGAGACAAGCATGGTCAGAAATCCGGGTACGAGCAACACGAGCACGGGGTCCCGCTTTTTGATCAAATTCCAGTTAGGAATGATGATCAGCAACGCGAGGAGCATTACGCCAATGGCACCGATCTGCCCGATGACGCTGACGAAGTTGATGCTCGATATATCCGGGTGCATATAGCCCCCACCGACGAGCGGCCGCTCGAAGAAGTAATCCATCGCGTTCGACGCCCGCTCCACACGAACGGTGCCCGAGGCGAACTGGAGCTTGCGCAGCAGGCCAAACGACTTATCGGTGAACACGAACCACAACACCAGCGGCACGAGCGCGGCGGCGCCGGCCACCGACACCCACCACTTCGACCGCTTGCCCTCGCCCTGGCCGGCCAGCACGTAATAACAGAATGCGGTGGCGATGAAGGCGCCGAAGCCGGCCGTGGAGAAGGTAAACAGCAGCGTGGCGAGTAGCAGCACTTTCCAGGTCCGCTTAAACCGGATGTCCAGGTAGTTGAGGCCAAAAAAACTCATGCTGACAAGCACCTGGAAGATGCCGGGCTCGCGGTAATACCCGGTGGCGCGGGCGAGGGAGTAGCCGAAGGCCTTCACATCTCCGAGCCCCAGCGCCGGCGAGAACGGGAAGTAGATGGTCATGTCGTAGTGGGAATCCACCTGAGCCAGGGCAAAGGAAACGACCTCCAGGCTAGGGAGCGGCCGGCCCAGTCCCAGCATCAAAAACGCGGTGATGGCATAGGAGACGCTGAGGGCAAGCACCGGGTAGACGAACGCCTTGAGCATGGTCGTCCACTGGGCGGCGGAGACAAAGAGGACCACCAGCGACGCCGCGAGAATGAAGGCCAGATTCTTGAGCGCCGCAAACGAGTCGCCGGCTTGCAGAAATAGGCCCTGAACCAACAAGTAGAAGCAGAACAGGCCGTTGAGCGCGATGAACGACCGTTTGGACGGGGTGACCGTGAGGGGATACCGGAGCAGCACAAAAAGCGCCATGCCCCCCATCGCCGCGAGAAAGATGACCTCGCCTATAGCCTGCAGCATCGCCGGCCGCTGGTTCAGCTGCAACAGCACGATGCCGAACACCAGGCCACGCAGCCACGTCCCGCGCACGTCGGTGCGCGCGGCCCATAACGGAAGTGCGGGCGCAGGGGAGGCGGCCATGAGGCAGTGAAAGGCAAATGATGGCGGCGGCGCCCCACCCCGGGCGCTAGCCGTTTAACGCATATCTCGGCCGGCCGGCTTCGAGCTGATTCGCATACATCCGCCGCGGATCGCGTTTACGCAGGATCACGAGGTCCTGCACGTTGTCGATCACGCCTTCTCGGATCTCGACCACCTCGAACAGCCGGGACCACACGCGCCGGATATAGGCCGGCGAATGGGCCGACATGCCGTAGCTGGATGTGACGCCGGGGTGATTCGCAAGATTCGTGTCGAAATCCGGATACTCCTTGTACATGGTACCGTACTGCGCCAGTTCCGCATCGCTCACCGAGGCCCACTGGTCCAGTTTTCGGCGAAGCGAGGCCAGCCCACGCGTCCCATGCGTCGTGATGAGCACGAGGCCGCCGACTTTCACGACCCGGTACATCTCCTTTAACCACATAAACTGGTCCCGAAGCGGAAGGTGCGTCCACAATGAGACGGAGTAGACGGCGTCGAAGAAGCCGGCCGGGTACTCGAGCGGCGGTGTGTAGTCGTTCACGGAAACCGTGACGCCCGGAAAGGCTCGCTTGAGATACGCGATGGCAGAAGCGTCCACATCCGTGGCATGCAGATGCTTGAATTCCTTGTGGCTGTACTGGAGCGTCCGCCCGACACCGGCGCCGAAGTCCAGCACCACACGTTCACACGCCGGCGGTTCCAGATACGTCGCGATCGCCTCTTTGATGGGTGTATAACACCGTAGACCAGCGCCAATGAACTTCCCGATGAAACCGCCGCCGATCCGCCGCCGGTTCTCCAGCGGCGGAATGTAGCCGGAGTAGCCGTTGAGGACCCGGTAGGCATCGACATAAAGCGGGTCGATGGTGTTGGCAATCGCCAGCAAGGGCTTGCGCAGGTGGCGGCGCAGCTGAGTTTTAAGCGGCATATCGAAATGGGATCACAACAACTTTCGAGCGGGGCGTGACGGCGGCTACCGTGGGATCAGAGGGGTAGCCGGCGACGATGGGGTACGCAAAATCGCCCGAAAAAATGGTGCCAGGATATGCCTGTAATTCGTCGTAAAGCGGTGGAGTCGCGAAAAGAAAACGGAAATATCTTCCGGCAGTGGTCAGATGAGCCGGCGGTACAGCGCCGCCGTATCGCGCGCCTGCCGCTCGATGGTGAATGAAGCGAGGGCGGTCCGGCGGGCGGATTCCGCCACGCCGGCGGCGCGGACCGGGTCCTCCAGCACCCACGCCAGCCCGGAGGCGAGGTCCTCGGTGTCGAACGGCTCGGCCAGGTACCCGTTTTCGCGGTGGGTGATCATCTCAGGCATCCCCCCGATGCGGAAGGCGACACAGGGCGTCCCGCAGGCGAGCGCTTCGACGACGGTATTGGGGAGGTTATCCTGACGGGATGGCGCCACGAACACGTCGGCGGCGGCATACAGCAGGGCGAGGCTGATGTCGTCGCTCACGCGGCCGGTATAGTGGGCCGGCAGCCCGAAATCGTCCGGCGCGGCGGGCGCCGTCGCGCCGAAGACGACGAGTTCGGTCTCGGCGCCAAGCGGGCCGGCGGCAAGGTGGCGGAGTGCGGCTTCGAGAAACGAAAAGCCCTTGCGGCGGTCGCTCGTGGCCCGCATCGCCCCGAACAACACCAGCTTACGGTCGGCCGGCAGGTTCAGGATATCCCGCGCGACCGCGCGATCGATGGGCTTGAAGCGGGTTGTATCCACGCCGTTGGGAATCACCTCAATGGCCGAGTCCCGAAACAGCGCGCTGGCGCGGGCACAGTCAGCCAACCAGCGGCTGGGGGTGACGACGGTCATTCGGTCGGTGGCCCAGTGCCGCCGTTTGCGCTTCCACGCCCACCGGTCCAGGTCGAAGCCACGTTTCACCGCCTTCCCGCCTCCCGCGTAGCTGGTGCGGAAGCGCGCGGCCGGCCCGTCGTCGGTATAATGCTCGGTGCCGCAGAATGTCCACATGTCGTGCAGCGTCCAGACGACGGGCGCCGCGATGCGGCCCACTTCGGCGATGCTGATGGTCTCTTTGCTGAGGAGATGCAGGTGTACGATATCCGGCCGCTCGGCGGCAATACGCCGCGCCATGCCCGTGGGCAGCACGTTCAGCGAATGCACGCCGGCCATCTCCTGGTTGTGGAGCGCCAGCAGGGGGCCGACGAGGTACGGCCGCAGCCGTGCCGC
>JBGSPJ010000502.1:0-2098 GCA_041738655.1 Rhodothermales bacterium
CCGGCACGGCCCAGGGCCGAGGCCGGGATGATGGAGGGGAGCGCGAGGGCGCCGGCGGACAACGCGAGGAACTGACGGCGGTCAAAGAAGCTCATGGGATCAGGGCAAAGGGAAAAAGGCATAGGGCAAAGGGAAAAGTGCCAGCTGAAAAATGCGTATCGATCGGTCAAAGCGCAACGTAGAACCCCACTTTTTACTTTTCATTTTGCATTTTGCACTATACCGACCGTTCTTAACGTACCTCCCACAGACCAAACGCACCCATGAACGCTTCTCGACGCGACACCCTCAAGAAACTGGCTGCCGGCGCGGCGGGCCTCACGCTCGGCACCGTCGGGATGACGGCGCGCAGTTATGCCTCCATCGTCGGGTCAAATGATCGGGTCAATGTGGCGACGATCGGGGTCCGTGGGCAGGGGTTCGACCATCTACGGCGCTGGGCGGGCATGGCGAAGGGAGATAGTGTGCGTCTCCACACAATCTGTGATGTCGACGAGACGCTATTTGCCGAGCGGGTCATGGCTGTGTCGGAGCTGCAGGGTTCGGCGCCGGCCACGGAGGTCGACATGCGCCGCGTATTCGACGACCCGACCGTCGACGCGGTGTCCATCGCCACGCCCAACCACTGGCACGCCCTCGCCACGATCTGGGCTTGCCAGGCTGGCAAACACGTGTATGTCGAGAAACCATCCTCCCACAATATCTTCGAGGGCCGCAAGATGATCGAGGCGGCGCGGAAGTACGACAGGATCGTGCAAGTCGGCTTCCAGAATCGATCGATACCCAGCGTACGCCGCGCCATGCAGCTCCTCCACGAGGGCGTCATCGGGGATGTGTACATGGCCCGCGGCCTGTGCTTTAAGCCGCGCGACTCGTTTGGCATCGCGCCAGACAGCGAGCCGCCGGCGGGGCTACATTACGACCTCTGGCTCGGGCCGGCCGAATGGCGCCCGTACAACGAAAAAAAGGGCCACTACAACTGGCACTGGCACTGGGATACGGGCAACGGCGACATCGGCAACCAGGGACCGCACCAGTTTGACATCGCGCGTTGGGGCCTCGGTAAGGATGAGCACCCGGTGCGCGTCCAGTCCATGGGCGGCTTCTTTAAATACGGCCCGGAGGAGTGCTCCCAGGAAACGGCGAATACGCAGACGGCTACGTTTGAATACGCCGACGGCAAATTGCTCCAGTTCGAAACGCGCGGCCTCTACACGGGTGGGGAGGACCGCCTCGGGGTACAGATCGGCAACATCTTTTATGGCACGGAGGGCTGGATGGAGCTCAACGGCGGTACCTGGAAAACCTACCTCGGCCGCCGGGGCGATGCGGGGCCAAGCTCGGCCGACGCGCCGGCTGAAACGACCGGCGAAGCCCTCGGCTACCTCGCCGCGCCCGGCGGAGGCGGGCATCACGCCAACTTTATTGCAGCCGTGCGTTCGGGCAAAACGAGCGACCTCACGTGTGCCATCGAGGCCGGCCACCTGTCCACCTGCCTGCCGCACCTGGCCAACATCTCGTATCGCTTGGGCCGAGAGCTGCGGTTCGACGGCTCCGCCGAGCGGTTTGTCAACGACGCCGAAGCCGATGCGCATCTGACCCGCGCCTACCGCGCGCCCTACGTGGTGCCAGACAAGGTCTGAGCCCTTTCCTCACCCCACGGCCTCGCCGGCTCTCGACTGTTTCGTTGTCTCGAAGATGCCCAGCGTCTTCTTCGCGATCCCCGTCCACCCGAAGTTTTTGCGGGCGAAACGGGCGCCTTCGACGGAGAGCCGGTGGGCGAGCTTGGGGTGGAGGAGAGGGAGCGCCAGCATGGCCCCGAACTCGATGGGGCGGTGAGGATCCGCGTACAGGGCATGCAGGCCGAACTGGATGAGATCGAACAGGCCTCCATGGACGGTGATGACGGCCGGCGTACCACACGCCATCGCCTCGATGGCCACCATCCCGAAGGGCTCGTAGCGGGATGACAGCGAGAAGACGCCGGCGGCCCGGAAGTAGTTGGCGAGGTCCGCGTCCGCGATGTACTTCGGCCACACGATCCGGTCCGCGACGCCGAGCGCCTCGGCCTTCGCGCGCAGCATAGCGACGCCGGCGT
>JBGSPJ010000516.1:0-6209 GCA_041738655.1 Rhodothermales bacterium
CGAGGCCGGCCTGGCCCGGGCGGTTCAGGATGACGTTGGCGCCGCCCAGCGCCTGGCCGTCGTTTGCATCGGAAACGACGCCGGTGAGCGAGCCCGTTTGCTGCGCCTGACTGGTGGGGACGGTCAGGCCAATGAGTACCAGGACGAGCCCGGCCGCGCGAAGGAAGGATTTCATACTGCCTCTGGATGATGGGGATAAGTTGCCGTGCCGCACCAGGTCCCGGGTGACGGATGCCGGGTGACGGCTCCGCTCGCCCGGAAGGACGGACGGCGATCCGCCGGCATTACGCCGGCGACGCACAGGGTTGGTGTGCGGCTAAAATAGGAAACGCCGCTGAAAATCTCGCAACAGGAAATAGAAGCGCTTCCGCCGCCGGCGCGATTCCCGCTCTTTTCCTACACAAAACCCCTGAAGTCCCCTACATAATCCCCACCCGCGCCAGGATTTCATCCACGCGCCGCAGGTGATACCGATCGTCGAACGCTTCCTCGATCTCCTCGGCGGACAGATGCTTCCGGATCTCGGCCGCCTCGAGCACAATTTCCTTGAAGGACCGCTCCTCCTCCCAGGCTCGCATCGCCAGGGGCTGAACCGTGTCGTAGGCCGTTTCCCGGTCCATCCCGGTATCGATCAACTTCAGCAGCACACGCTGGCTATTGTGCAGCCCGTACGTGCGCCCCATGTTGCGCGTCATGTTCTTTTCGAACACCACCAGGTGCTCGATGATGTTGGCCATCCGGTGAAGCGCATAGTGCAACACGGTCGTGGCGTCCGGAATAATCACGCGCTCGACGGAGGAATGCGAGATGTCCCGCTCGTGCCACAACGCCACGTTCTCAAAAGCGGAAACCATGTACCCCCGTAACAGCCGGGCGCAACCGGTGACGTTTTCGGAGCCGACGGGGTTGCGTTTGTGCGGCATCGCAGACGACCCTTTCTGGCCTTTCCCGAACGCCTCTTCCACCTCCCGAACCTCGCTCTTCTGCAGGCCCCGGATCTCGATGGCCATCTTCTCGAGCGTCGCCCCGATGAGGGCCAGCACGCCGAGGTAGTGGGCGTGGCGGTCCCGCTGGAGCACCTGGGTGGAGATAGGCGCCGGCTTTAACCCGAGCCGCTCGCACGTAATCCGCTCCACCTCCGGCGATATGTGGGCAAACGTCCCCACGGCGCCCGACACTTTCCCCACGCGCATATCTTCCGCCGCGGCCTCGAATCGGTCCCGATTCCGCATCATCTCGGCGTAATACAGCGCCATCTTGAGTCCGAACGTCGTCGGCTCCGCATGGACGCCGTGTGTCCGGCCCATCATGAGGGTGTGGCGATGGGCCCTCGCTTTTTCTTTCAGCACCTCGATCATCCGGTCAATTCGCTCCCGAATCAGCGCGTTCGCCTTCACGAGCCGATAGGACAGCGCCGTATCGACCACATCGGACGACGTCATGCCGTAATGCACCCACTTTTTCTCCTCGCCGAGGGTCTCGCTCACGGCGCGGGTAAACGCCACCACGTCGTGGCGGGTCGCCTCTTCGATCTCATGGATCCGGCGGACGGAAAACCGGGCGTCGGCGTACAGCCGATCCACATCCGCCCGGGGAATCACGCCGATCTCCGACCAGGCCGAGCAGGCGGCCAGTTCGACATCCAGCCAGGCCTGAAACTGCTGTTCTTCGCTCCAGAGGGCGCCCATCTCCGGACGCGTGTATCGGTCGATCATGGAAAAAAAAGAAAAAGGGGGATGGGAGATGGCCGGCCGGATCAACGATCCTTCCGCCTAGAGCGAACTCCGTTTGTCTCGGAGGAATTTGTTCAACAACTCGCGCGCACGAAAGATATGGGCTTTGACCGTCCCGAGCGGCAGATCCAGTTCACGCGCGATCTCCTCGTAGGATTTCTCCTGCTGATGCCGCATGACGATGACCTTGTGGTACTTCTCGGGCAGGGCGTCGATGGCCTGCTGGATCAGCTGGCGCCGCTGGTCGGCCACGATATGGCGGTCCGGCCGGTAGGTCATATCCGGCAATTCAAATTCGACGGCCCCCTCCTTCGTGTCTCGCGGCTTGTCGATCGAGTAGGTCTTGAGCTTCCGCTTACGCAGATAATCGATCGCATGGTTCGTGGCGATCTTATAGAGCCAGGTCGAAAACGCATATTCGACCGAGTACGACTCGAGGGCGGAGAACGCCTTGATAAAGCTCTCCTGCACCAGGTCATCCACTTCTTCCGGCTTTCGCACCAGGCGCTGCACGTGCATGGTGAGCGCCTTGGTGTATTTCTGGACCAGCGCCTTGTACGCCGCCTCGTTGCCCTCCAGCGCCTGTCTGACCAGTGCGCGATCCTGCTCACTCGAATCCGATGGAGAAAGCGAACCAGCTGATTTCGACATATACCTGTACGGACTTACAGCGAACGCAGTCCTTTAGTCTTCAACCGTACGGCATCTCATTCCGTGATGCCCGTCAACGCGCTGCGATTCCGCTCGTAGCCAACCTACCGCGAAGGACGGACGCGCATGTAAAGCAGGAGCAGAAGATAGAAATAAGATCGGTCCGGTTCCACCGTTCGGCCGCAGCTATTTATGGAGCTCCCGCTCACGTGGCCGAGTCGGGCAGCAGGGCGACACGCTCGCCGGCGACGCGGGCTCCCCGCCCTTTTGACCCGGCCGGCGGCCGGGACAACGCATCGGTGATGCGGCCGGCCACTTGGTGCGCGGCGGTCGCGGCAGAGGCATCAAACAGATGCCCCGGTTGGGCATAGAGGGTGAGCAACCCCTGCAGGCCGGCGTCGGTGACAAGAGGGACATCCAGGCACCAGGTGCCCTGTTCGCCGGTGCTCTCCATCTGCATCTTGATGCGGCACAATTCGCGACCGCTATGGCCGAAGCGGGGATCGACCCGGTCGATCTGAATCGGATTGCCGGCGACATTGGCCGCAACCGGGCGGCTCTGCCCCGTCTCCGGGTCGATCATCGTCACCTTCGCTTCCAGGTAGCAAACATCCCGGTACAGGCCCTGCAGAAGCTCCTGGGCTTGTTCTTCGATCGGCTGCACGCCATACGCGGCCGCGACCAGATCGACGGCGTGCTGCAGGTGGCGGGTTGATCGTTCAAGTTCGGCCCGCAGGGATTCCACGCGGGAGCGAAGCTCGACTTTTTCGGTGGCGTCCTCCAGCAACCAGATATAGTGTGACAGCGCGTCCGTCTCGTCCCATACAGGCACCACGGTGACCTCGGCGGCAAACGTACGCCCCTCCCGGCCATACCATACGGCTGGGACGCGGGCCTCCTCTTCGCGTTCTATGGCGCCGGCGAGGGCCTCGAGGGCGGCGCGCGCCGTCCGCGCGCCCCGGAGCACCAGCATAGTAGAACCGAGCAGATCGACCTGTCGATACCCTGTCAGCCGCTCGAAAGCGGGGTTACAGAACACGATCGGCGCGCCGGAGGTACTCATGTCGGTCACGGCAAGCGCCTGGCTCATCCCGCCGATAGCCCGGTCGCGGATGCGCAGTTCCTCGAGCGCTTCGTGGCGGTGCCCCGTTTCCTCGAACAGGCGGATGGCGTAGGCCGGCCCACCGTCTTCGTTTCGCACGAGGCTCACGGTGGTCCGCACTCTCCGCTCTTCACCGGAGCGGTGGATCAACCGGCTGTCCGCCAGATAGCTATCGCGACGGCCGCTGATCAGGTCGGCATAAAGAGCGGCGTCGTTGGCGCGGTCCTCTGTCGGCAGCAGCCGGTCAAACGGTTGCCCCGTCAGTGCCTCGACGCGGTGCGCCACGAGACGGCAGAGGGCGTCGTTGGCTTCCAGGATGCGGTTCGAGGGGTCCGTCACCACCACGGCGGCGCCGGCATCGTGGAATAGATCGATGACGAGCGCGGCGGCGGGCGGGGTGTCGTGGGCTTCGCGGATATCCTCCTGAATATGCGGGGCGATGAGCGCGGCGCAATCCTCCAGGACTCCTCGGGCCGGGTCTTCGACGTGGCGTTCGTGGACATCGATCAGGCTGAGCGCGCCGATGGCGTGGCCGGCGGTATCCAGCACAGGGACGCTCGCGTAGAAGCCGATACCCCGTGCATAACGCTCTGTCCAGTCGGTCACGCTGGCGACATCTTCCACGATCATGGGCGCCGCGTCGGCCACGACCTGGCCGCAGGGTAGAAAGTCGAGGTCGGCATCGCGGACGCTGAACCCGGTGGTGGCCAACAAGTGGAGACGGCCGTCCACCAGGTGCGAAACGAGCACGACGGGAACGTCGAACACCTTCCGGACAAGCGCGACGATGCGTTCGAGCGTTGCGGCGGAGCGCGGAGCGAGGGAAGGGGCGAACGTGATGCCGGCGAGCGGCGCCGAAGGTGAGGCCATGGCCGATGGACGTGTTGATCCGAATTGCTACAGCAACCGGTCAGGCCAACGATGTGCCAGGCTCCAGGCGGGCTCGAAAGGGGGGATAATACCCAGAAAACACGGGTAAACCACAAAAAAAACGAAAGAAAGCGCCCGCCGCACGGACAAATATTCACTGATACGGCTATTCACTTATACGGCGCTTGCGCGAGCCCAAATCAGGATGGGAGTCGGCCGCCACAGATGAAGAATTCATCCTGGCGCCACGCGCAATCGACATCGCTGAAGCCGGCGCGTTCCATGGTTTTCATGAGGCGATAGAGGCCGAGCGACCCGATTTGATCCGCCACGAACAGATGCCCCCCGGGGGTGAGGGACGCCGCGAGGCCCTGGAAGAGCAATTCGTAGCGAGTTTCGGCCTCGGCGCCCATCGAGTCGTCGCCGATGAGGTCGGGAATGACCATCGACGCCACGATGACATCGTAGGGGCTCCCCGGGATGGGTTCGCCTTCGGCGGAGACCGTGGCTTCCAGGAGGGAGATGCCTTCCCGCACTTCGCTGATCTTCTCGCGGGCGAGTTCGAGCATCTCCGGGTCCTTATCGAGCACCGTCATGTGTACGGTGGGGTAGGCCATGAGCACAGACATTGCCGCGTTGCCCGTGCCGCAGCCAAGGTCGCACACCGAAGTCGAGGAATCAAGGGGAGGAAGCGCCGCGATGAGCTCCTCCATCAATGCGATGGCCAGCGGTAAACGACGCGCGAGGTTGACGTCGTACCACCGGCCATGCTTCCAGAATCCGCCTTTTTGCCGCAGATTCCGATTCCAGTTCGGTGTAGTCATATCAGGCCGCTTGACTGCGTCCGTTGAATGAGCGCTTGTAGATCCCGTTTTTGTTCACGTGGCCGACGTAGCGTCCGAGAATCTTGACCTCCTCGAAGATGTCCGGCGAAATCTGGATGTCTTTGTAGGCATCGTTCGCCGCCACCAGGCGCAACCCTTCCTGCTCCTGGTAGATTCTCTTGAGCGACGTCTCCCCGTTGTACAGGACGGCTCCAATGCCGCCGTTCGGGATATCGTCGTCGATGAGCAGCACATAGTCTCCATCCTGGATATCCACGCCGATCATTGACTGGCCTGATACCCGAATGGCAAAGATTCGATCCAGATTTGGAAAAAGAGTTTCGAGCGTGATCGTGCCCTGATTGTCCTCAATCGCCTCCTGGAGCACACCGGCCGTGATTGTACCCATGATCGGAATCCCCCGCATCGCCAGGTGCATCATCGGCATCCCCATACCCGGCATCCCCATACCCGACATACCCAACGGAGGGGCACCAAAGGCAGACGCCGGCTCCGCGGCAAACTGATACCCCTCGTCTTCCCGCACCAGAAAGCCCTTCTTAAAGAGCGCGTTCAGATTCTGGGTCACGCTGTTCGGGGATCGATAGTCGAATTGATCCACCATCTCGCGGTACGTTGGCCAGACGCCATGCTCGCGGACATAGTTCGACAGGAACTTGAGAAACGAATGCTGTTTGGCGGTAAGATGTTTTCGGCTCATGATAGTTCGTGGTGGGTAACCAACGTGCGGGAATAATGTCACATATGTATACACACTTTCTGATAATTTTGCAAGAGGAAAATGTTCCAGGGGCGTGATTTCATGCGCCGCGCCGAGCGAGCAGAGCGCCCATGATCTTCGCACCGCGGGTCGGATAGGCTTCTTCGACGTGAAAATGGAGGTAGGCGTCTACCAGCGCGCCCACTTCGAGGCGGACGCGTTCCGTCATGGCCATGCGGAGGACGGCATCGATGGGGGCGTGAACGAGGATCGCAAAGGCGCGAAGCGCGGTGCGCGACGCGTGCCGG
>JBGSPJ010000041.1:0-7441 GCA_041738655.1 Rhodothermales bacterium
GTCATCCCCGACCCCGATCGGGGATCCAGCTGAATTGCAACCCTGCTGGATCCCGCATCAAGTGCGGGATGACAATGCGTTTTGTGGTGCGAATGCTGCCGTATTATCATGTCGTTGCATTTCCTTGACGCCCATGCGACCCGATCGGGGATCCAGCAGAATTGCAATCCGGCTGGATTACATCGTAAGTCAGCCCCGCAAGCGGGGCTTCTTATCCGCATCAAGTGCGGGATGACATACCCACGAGAGGATCCCCGGGAGATCCGTCCTACCATAACCCCTCCTCTTCTGGAGGTAGCGCGTCGTTAAAATCATCAGAAACGGATCCTTGCCCACGAGCCAGGCCTAGTTGTCGAGGCTTTTTCTTGCCCTTTTTGATGTGGGAAAGCATGGCAAGCGCCAGATCGTTTTGAACGTCCGCTGGAAGCTGGAGCGCCTCTTCAATTGCCGTCTGAAGTAGCTGTGTCATAGCAGTTTCCCGAGTAGGATATACACCCGTATGAACGTCCTTGAAGCAAAGGATGTTCACCCCCCCTCCTTAGTCCTCCCCCCAATCACACAGCCGTTCGACGTATTTCGCCGAGCCGTCGCGGAGCCAGCCGTCGCGTTGGCCGGGGTCCTTGAGCTGCTGGCCGCGCATGCGGGGGACGGCCACGAAGCGGGTGTCGAGTTCGGGCAGCGCCGTCATGTCGCCCCAGAGCTTTTCGAACTGCGTGACCGGGAAGACATCCTCCTGCCCCTTGCCCCAGCGTTTCTTGACGTCTTTGAGCGTCACGTACGTCGGGATGCGGGTGGCGAGTTCGCGGATAGCGTCAGTGACCCGCGCCGGCCGGGAGAGGTCCGACCGCGTGAGCAGGAGCGTCCGCAGGAGCCGATCGATGTCGATCCAGGTCGTGCTCGTGTTGTAATACGAGAGCCGGTACTCGATGTCCTCGCGCGGCATGGCGAGGCCTTCGACGAGGCGGAGGTGGCCATCGACGCGGGCGAGGCCGCCGCCCTTGTCCTCGATCTGGCGGGTGATGACTTCGGTGGACAGGGCCGCGCCCTGTTCGATGTGGTAGCCGAGGATGGCGGGGTCGATGCCGGCGCCGAGCGTGTCGATGTTGTGCACCATGAGGTACTTGAGCTGCGGCCGGATCTCCAGCAGCTCGGTCAACACGCCGTTTTTGAAGATGTTGAGCACATCGTACCAGTGACCGACCGGGTGGAGGCACTGGTGGGGGATGTTGTCCGTGTAGTCCGACCCCTCGCCGGCCTGGCGGACCCACTTGATGAGGGCGGCGCGGCCGCTTGCGCGGACTTTCTGGGCCTGTTCGTCGAGCAGCTGCTGGGGCATCTCCTCCCAGGCGAAGCGCAGGTCGCGTTCCATCGGGATGAGGCGGAGGCCGACGTTGCTGCCAGGCGAAAGCAGGAGCGGGCCGGCGTAGCCGTAGTTGCCCATGTAATCGAGGTGCTCCGCGATGGGCCCGTGCGTCATGTAACTCGTCGTGATGACGTGGGGCAGGTGGGTACCCACCTCGCGGGAGACCCGCCGGCTTTTGGCCAAGTGGATCTCGACAAAATTGCGGTGCACGCCGGCCAGTTTGGCGAACGGGTTGAGCGCCTTGACGACGCCGGCGCCTTTCGTCCACCGGCTCCCGACGCCGCCGGCGAGGGTGACCACAGCCACCGCGCCCTGCTGCATGGCATCGAGACCGATCGTCCGGTAGTTGGCGGGGAGCTCACCACGGGCGTCGAACACATCGCGGGCGTCCACGTCCTCGATGCGGGACTGGGCCGGCAGGCGATTCTGCGCGAGGCCAATGCGGCCGCTGCGGAGGTCGGCCCGAATCTGCTCGTGCTGATGCCGGTCGAAGCCGTAGCGGTCGAGCAGTTCATCGAGGGACTGCGTTTCGCCGTCCGGCTCCTCGTCGTGCGGCAGCAGGCGGTCCATCAGACCCGACACCACGCCGGCGAGTTCGGGGCGTGTTTTGGAGGCGACGCCAAACCGGTCCAGTTCGGTGCGCCGGCTCCGCGTGAGCTCGCGCGTGGCGCGGCGGACGAGGATCGGGACCATGAGGACATAGTAGCGCGGCGGCATGAGCGCGTCGTCGCCGCGCATCAGCTCCGCCTTCGTGCCGGACTCGTTGATCGAAAAGTCGTAGACGACGGGGTTCATGGCGAAGGGGATGGCCTTTTCGAGCCGGCCCTTCGTGTTGTTCATGATGGCCTGGAGGCGTTCTACGGCGAGCTTTTTCTTTTTGGGATCGAAGATGAACCCCATGCCGCCGCCCGACATCCCGCCGAGCATCCAGAAGCCCCAGAAGTCGTCGCCGAATTCTTTGCGGACCTGGTCGATGAGCGACTCCGTGTAGTAGTTGCTCGCCCAGGGGATGATGGTCTGGATGGGCCAGTCGAAGTTGCGCTGGGTGATGGCGCCGATAGACTTCACATCGCCCTCGCGGAGGGAGCGGACGATGTCGTCGAGCAGCTTGATGGCCGCCTGGCGCCAGCGCCACTCTTTGTCCGACCGGAGCAGGTATTTCTCGGTAACCATCTCGAGGATGGGGCCGACGTCCTGCGCCATGCCGCCGTGGACGAGCACGAGGCTATCCTGCAGGCGTTTGCTGGCGTCGCGGGCGACATCGCCTTTTTCGAGGATCATGTGGTGCGGCAGGAGCCGGCCGCGGCTGATGCCAAACTCGGGATCGCCCTCGACGGCGTTTACGCCCTCGATGAGTTTGATCCCCGGCCAGATGCCGCCGCTATCCTGCCATCCTCCGCCCGATCCACCCAGCCACTCGCCCAGGATGGCGCGGGCCGCGACGGTCCGGCGTTCTTCCTCGTTGAGCGTGCCCGTGAGGGAGCGCGTCTGATCCGTGGCGCGCATACACACCGAAATCAGCGAAGCGAGCAGGTTCGTGGAGACGGCCAGGCGGGAGCCCTTCGGAATGTCGTTTACCTGGCTGACGACCTCGATGCCGAGGCCGGGGCCGACAAGCTTTTCGAGGAGATCGGCGAGCGGTTGGCTGGCGCCCTCCATGCCGGGCGGGATGATGCCCGAAGCGATGACGGCGGCCTTGAGCAGCCCGAGGTGATCCCGCGCAAAATCAAACACCTCCGCGAGCGTCGAGATGTCCGCCACGGCGTTCAGATCCACGCTGACCAGCCGAAGGATCGGCTCGTCGATCACCCGAAAGTAGGTCTCGATGGGCGGTTTAGGCGGGGTGAGCCCGTTTTCGCCGCGCACGGCGAGGTCGACCGACACGTTGAGCACGCGCGCACCTTCCGGGAAATCCATCCCCAGAAAAAAGATGTCGCTCCAGCCGCTGTGCGTGAGGTCCATGCGCACCGGCGTCGTCTCCCGGATGATCGGGAAAAGGGCCTCTTTGGATGGCCGGTCGACCAACTCGCGCCGGATCCGAAGCGGATAGTCCGCCGGATGCCCGATCCGGAACATCCACTGGTTGCCGCGCACCGATCGGACGCTGCGGCGGACCTGGTCCGCCAGCGTCTGAAACGCGAGGCGGTGGTAGGCGGAAGCCAGCGCGCTCGAAAGCGCATCGCTTGGGCCGTTGGTGCGCTGTGCGGAAAGGAACAGCTCGAGGGCTTCCTCGAAGCGTCGTTTCAGGAGATGATTGACGCCTTCGTACGGGATGTGCCCGGGCGCTTCGCCCTCGTACCGGCGCGGGAGGTGGAACCGGTGGATGGCGTAGAGAAAAAACAGCGCGCGGACGCGCTCGTACAGGTTCGTGCTGTCGCGGCGGAAGCGGTCGAGCGCCTCGCATTCTGCGTGCAGCATCTCGGTCGAGGCGTTCCTGCAAACCGAATCCAGCGAGCGATCGCGGATTTCGGGCTCGCTCGCGCGAATGATGTCTACCAGGATGCTGCTCATGCCGGCTCTCCCTGCGCCCCCGCCCCAAGTTCGCGAATCGCCAGCAGTTCGATGATGCGGGAGAGGACCTCGTCGCGGTCCTTACCGCTGAGTGCGATGGCGAGCTGGGCGTTCAGTAATCCGTATTTCACGCCGACGTCGTAGCGCCAGTCCTCCGTCTCCATCGCCAGGTATTGCTCGCGGTGGCAGAGGTCGGCCAGTGCTTCCGACAGCGTCACCGGGCCGCGGCCATTGCGATCCTCCAGTTTGTGGCCCAGAATATCGATGATCGTCGGCGTCAGGACGTGCATCCCAAAGAAACACAGGTAGTGGCCCGTCCGGAGCCCCGACACGACCAGGCGCTGCTCGGCCTCGGTCGGGGTGGGCTTTTCGACGACATGTTCGACGCGGTACATATTGGGCCAACTGGAGATGCGCTGGACGCCGACCGTGCCGTAATACGGCAGCAGGTTTTCGCGCGTCGCCTGGACGACGGAAACCGAGCACTGCTCTTTCCGGGCGGCCTCGACCAGGCGCGCCGCGCAGCCCGAGCCTGTCCGGCTGATGTACAGGTGATCCCCCACCAGGTGGAGGAACGGGTCGCTGCCGATAAAGTCCCGCGCACAGTATACCGCGTGGCCGTAGCCACGGGGTTCTTTCTGGTGGACGAAGTGCAGCCGGCCGGCGTGGTCGCCCGAAACGGCCAGATACGCCGCCTCGTCGCCCGGGCGCACGACGATACAAACCTCCTCGACGCCGCCGCGCAGCGCTTCCTCGATGATAATGTGGAGCACCGACTTTTCGGCGCCGTCCCGATCGATCAGGGTCTGCAAGGGCAAGTTGCGCTGCCCCTTGCCGGCAGCCGTAATAACGGCTTTATTGATGGTCATCATACGATATGAGCTACCTGGAAACCAGAAGCCGGAAGATAGGCGATATACGGCCGGATGATGCAGGCGCGACCAGAAAAAATAGCGGCGGGAAACGTGGGTACCGCGGGCGCCCGGAAAGCCGGCAGGCAAACGCCCCCTCAACGTCCGAACGTCCGCGATTGATCCAGCGCGCGAACGGCTCGGCCGCGGGGTAGAAACGGAACCGCCGGCGGAAAAAGGGATTCACAAGATCCATTCCGAACCTGACCCCTGCCCACCTTACCCCGCTCTCGCCATGTCCGACCATGCCTACGTCGAACGTCTCGTCAACCTGATTGACCCGACCGCGAATCTCTACTTCAACGGCACAAAGGAAGATGCCGAAGCGGCCGTCGCTTCGGGGGATCCGGAGCGGGTTCGCGCCATCGACGGCGCCTTCGCCATCGTCCAGAAAGACGGCCGCACGGTGCGCATGGCTCGCTCCATCGGCCGGCCGATGCGTTATTTCCTCGCGAAGCGGGCAGAGGGCCCCTGCCTCATCGTGGCTGAGCGGATGGATGAACTTCGCGAGCAGCTCCGTCGCGAAGGGCTCGACGACCAGTTTCATCCCTCCTATACCCGCATGGTGCCGGCGCACTATCTGGTTGAGATCGACCTCATCGGCTGCCCCGACCCCAACCCGCGTTACGAACGTTTCTTCACGCCGGAACGCAACGTGCTGCCGGCCGACCTCGACGCCGTCGGCGCGGCCTACATCGGGGCGCTGTCTCGGGCCTGCCACCGCTGGCTGGATACGATCGACGCGCGCGAACCGATAGGCGTGCTGTTTTCCGGCGGCGTCGACAGCGGCGCGGTCTTCCTCACCCTGTACGACGCCCTGTTGCAGCGCGGCGAGTCGCCGGCGCGGCTGAAGGCGTTCACGCTGTCCGTCCGCAACGGCCCAGATGCCCACCAGGCGCAGAACTTCCTGGCCTCGCTGGGCCTGGGGCTGTTTCTGGAAGTGCTGGAGATCGCGGTGGAGGACCTGGACTACGCCGGCGCGATCCGGACGATCGAGGACTACAAGCCGCTCGACGTCCAGGCCGCCACGATGACGCTGGCGCTCTGCCGCGCCATCCGCGCCCGGTATCCGGACTGGCGTTACCTGGCCGACGGCGACGGGGGCGACGAGAACTTGAAGGACTACCCCATCGAGGAAAACCCCGAACTCACTATCCGCAGCGTGCTCAACAACCTGATGCTGTACCAGGAAGGCTGGGGCGTACATGCGATCAAACACTCACTGACGTTTTCGGGCGGGCAGAGCCGCGGGCATGTGCGGTCCTATGCGCCGGCCCGCGCCCTCGGCTTCCACGGTTTCAGCCCCTTCGCCCTGCCCAACGTGATCGCGGTGGCAGAGGGCATCCCGTTTATCGATCTGACAAACTGGGACCATGAGAAGCTCTACGCGCTCAAGGGCGAGGTCGTGCGCCGCGGCATCGAAGCCGTCACGGGTATGGCGATGCCGGTCTACGAAAAACGCCGCTTTCAGCACGGCGCCGTCGATACGGACGGCTTTAATGCCGTATTCCCCCGGAGCGAGGCAGCGTACCGGCGGGCATTCGACGCCGTATTTGTATGAACCGCGAGGCCTCCCGCCGAGGCCGGCGGGAGCCTGTCGATCCGTACCGTCCCTACGCGTATTTCGTCGAGCCCGAGCGGACAGCCGCCGGCGCCGTGGAGGACGTGGCGACGCTCTTCCTCACGAACCGCGAGTGCCCGTACGACTGCCTCATGTGCGACCTCTGGAAGCACACGCTGGCAACGCCGACCCCCGCCGGCGCCATCCCGGCGCAGATCGACTTCGCGCTGGAACGCCTTCCGCCGGCGCGCCACGTCAAGCTCTACAACAGCGGCAACTTCTTCGACAAAAAGGCTATCCCGCCCGACGATCATCCGGCCATCGCCGCCCTCGTCGCGGGGTTTGAAACCGTGATTGTCGAGAACCACCCGAACCTCTGCACGGCCGACGTGCTCCGTTTCCGCGACCGGATCCCCGGGCAGCTGGAGGTGGCGATCGGCCTCGAAACCGCGCACCCCGAAACGCTCGCGCGGCTCAACAAGGCAATGACGCTGGAGGATGTGCACCGCGCCGTCGACTTCCTGCTAACCAACGGCATCCAGATTCGCGCGTTTGTCCTGCTCCGCCCCCCCTTCACTTCCGAGGCGGAGGGCGTCGAGCGGGCCATCGCCACGCTTGAGTTTGCGTTTTCGATCGGGATCGGCTGCTGCGCCGTAATTCCGACCCGCGCCGGCACCGAGGCCATGGACGACCTGGCCGCCGCGGGCGACTTCACGCCGCCCACGCTGGCGTCCCTCGAGCGGGTGATGGAGGCCGGCCTCGCCATGAACCGTGGCCGAGTGTTCGCGGATGTATGGGATCTGGAGCGGATCTACGACTGCGCGACGTGTGGGCCGGCGCGGAAGGCCAGGCTACACCGGATGAACCTGGAGCAGCAGCCGCTGCCCACGGTTTCCTGCACGTTAAACCATCGTTGATTATCGATGGTCAATCATTGACAATTGACCATAAACCATCAAGGCTGTTAACAAAAACGCTAACTACCACTGTATTGTCATCCCCGACCCCGATCGCATAGGCGTCAAGGAAATAACGGCAATCTTCAGAAATGATCGGTTTTACAGCAAAAATCCCTCTTTCATTGTCATCCCCGAC
>JBGSPJ010000556.1:0-19106 GCA_041738655.1 Rhodothermales bacterium
CGGGGACGGTCGGGGCCGCGGCGGCGTGGAGCGGCAGCCAGGCGTCGAGCAGATCCAGGCCGTCGCCGGCGAAAAAGGCCTCGTTGTAGTCATCGGCCACGGCGCCGGCGTCGATCATGCGGCCGTCTTCCAGCAATACGCCAGGGCGTTCCTGGCCGGGGGCTCCAAAACGAATCAGTTTCATGCAGGGGAGTCAGTGGGGTGGGTAAGAAGCAGGGTGGGGGATGTTACGGCTTTGCAAGTGCAAAGTGCAAAGTGTAAAATGCAAAGTGGGTAGAGCAACGCGCAAAATAGGTGGTGAGGTATTTGGCCTTCCACCACCTGATTCATCGCGTTGCATTTTTCACTTTTCACTTTTCATTTTTCACCATGCCCTCTTTTTTCATCGTCGCGCTCGGAGGCGCGTTGGGCGCGATGGCGCGGTACGGGACCTCGCTTGCGGTCATCCGGCTTGTTGAAAGCCGGGCGCCGCTGGCGACGTGGACGGCCAATCTGGTGGGCTGTCTGCTGATCGGGTTTCTGGCGCCGATGGCGGACCGGCTGCCGATGAGCGAGGCGACGCGGCTGCTGGTGTTTGTGGGATTTCTGGGGTCGTACACCACGTTTTCGACGTTCAGTCTCGACACCCTGCTACTCTGGCGCGAGGGGGAGATCGGGTTGGTGCTGCTCAACGCCGTGGGGAGCGTTGTGGCCGGCGTGGTGATGGTGTGGGTGGGGATGAAGGCGAGTGCACTGATTGGGATACGGTAAATGAGGGCGCGGCCGGCCTGAGAGCGGGATGTTACGATTCTGTAAAAATTAACCGGTTAGTGTCATCTTATTGTCGTAATGGGTTGATTACATGGTTAGCCCGCTCTGTTTCCTCACCCACAGCGTGTGCCATGTACATCACCGGCCAAGACCGCGCGCAGCTGCGTGTGGCGCGTGACACGCTTTTGCACCCCCACCGGCACGGCAAGATAGAGGAGTGGCTGCATGCCTCGAACGCGGCGTGTAAGCAGTTGCTCGACGCGCCGCACTCGACATTCTTTTTCTTCGATGGGGAGGAGCTGCACTATTACACCGACGATTCCGATCCCGATGCGATCGCTTTTCTGAAGGGGACGATTGTCAGTATTCCGGAGGAGGGGGCCTTTGAGATCGACAACGACCTGATGCGATTGGGGCATCTCGCGCGTCGCCAGATGGGTCCGGGTACGATGTTCATAGACGATTTCCACGATTCGATCGGCATCAAGTCCGTTAACACGTTTGACGTCTTTAACGAGGTTATCGTACCCGCGGGGCTGGCCTATCCGGTATCGATGGGCATGCCAACGCGTCAGGGGGAAGCGGTCCTTTCGTTGCTGTACGAGGATCGACCATCGAGCGCGTGTATCGAGCGGGGCGTTCATCTCCTGAAGGCGTTGTTGCCGGCCTTCGTCACCGGTGTGAATAGCTTCCACGCCGGCATACAAGCCCGAAAAGCCGTTTTCGCCACCTTTGAGCAGATTCCTGCCGGGATTTCTGTGTATGATAGCGCCGGCAGGCAGGTATTTGGTAGCCGGCACTGGCAGGTAATGCTTGGTGATGAGGTGCGGGCAGATGACCTGCGCACCTGCGCTGACGGGCTGGCGATGCGGATGCTGGCCCTGAAGGCGCCCCGGAAGAGCCAGCCCTTGCGGGACGTACCGACTGTCTCCATCGATGCCCTGATTACTCCCCTGGCCACGTATCACGCGCAGGCATTTTTCCTGCCGGAGCACGAGTTGGGCCGGCCGTATGTCGCCGTCTACATCACCCGCCGCGCTCGGGGGTTGCTCGGTTCGGTGGCGGCCCGGTACGGGTTGAGCCGGCGTGAGTGCGAGATTGCCGAACTGGTGTTGGAGGGGAAAACCAACAAAACCATCGCCGCCGAGCTGCATATCAGCGTCCACACCGTCCGCCGGCACGTCGAAGCCATCCTGTCCAAAACCGGCACCCCGACGCGTCAGGCGTTGATGGCGCGTTGGCTGGAGGCGGCGTGAGCGAAAAATAGGGCGAATGACCTATTCCGGTTCTGTAGGGTCATTGCTAGTCTGGAACGTGATCTTGCATTATTGAACAAGGTCACGCGGCTCGAAGCCAGCGAGTTTAAGCACCTAAACCATGATGATACCATGCGCTCTTCTGGATATGCATTTATCGTACTTAGTTTTTTGATTCATTCGAGCATTGTTCGCGCTCAGGATACAACTATGACAGTGACAGGTGCCGGCAGAGTGGGAATAGGGATTACGACTCCCGGTGCGTGGCTATCAATCCAGGCGGATCAGGATGAAACGGAATTTCTTCACCTTATAGGGCATGATGATGACGGACCATCTCAGCGGCCTTCGCTGAAGCTGCTGCGATCCAGGGGCAGTATCGGCAGCCCGAAAGTAATACAAAGTGGTGATTTTCTGGGTGGAATCGTGGCGGCGGGATACGATGGAGATAATTATCAGATTCCTGCAAGCATCGAATTTGGCACAGAAGGAGATATCTCGAATTTGCCTGAGATGCCTGGCATAATTGAATTTCATACAGCCCCACCAGGAAGCGTGCAACGGCGGTCGGTAATGAAACTCAATAGTATCGGCTGGTTAAGTGTTGCTGGGTCAGATTTTGCACTAGGAACGAACAGTGGCCGAGAAATAGGAGAAAAAACAAGGCAAAGAGCACTTGTTCATTTTGAAAATGATCAATTATGGCTCAATTTTGATAATGATTTCGAAGGCGGAACAAAGATTGGAAGCCCTGTGGAAATATTTGGCAATTCCGTCGTGCGGCCAAGTATTAGTGATATGGGTTTAACCAGAGGCAATGGCCTTGTGCTTACCGCTTATGACGGCAGTGGAAATACCGGACTTGAAATTCGATCCGATCAAGCGTCTTCATTTTTGGATTTTGCTGATGATCGGGATACGGACTTTGATATACGACTCAGGTTGTCGGGTGATGATGACCTTGTTGTGAATGGCGGCAATCTTATTGTGGAAGAGGGGACAGTTACTGCACTCAATATTTCAGCGGGTAATGTTTCTGCAGGGAAACTTGAGAAAGGAGCAGGTTCGTTCAAGATTGATCATCCCCTTGATCCGGAGAATAAGTACTTGTCGCATTCATTCGTGGAAAGCCCGGATATGATGAATGTTTATAATGGGAATATTGTTCTAGATGCGGAAGGGGGTGCTTGGGTTTTATTACCTGAATGGTTTGAGGCGCTCAATGATAATTTTCGGTATCAGCTAACGGCAATAGGGGCGCCATCACCGAATCTGTACATTGAGCAGCAAATCAAAGGCAATCGATTCAGAATTGCGGGTGGTACCCCCGAAATGACCGTTTCCTGGCAGGTAACAGGAATACGAAAAGATCCATTTGCTTTACGAAACCGGATTGTAGTTGAAGAAGAGAAGTCGACGAACGAGAAGGGCACCTACCTCTATCCCAATGCCTACATAGAAGAATGACGCAACCGTAATTCAGAAACGCGGAAAACTATCTAGCTCTACAGCTCGGTCGAGCAAGGAGCATGTACTTGCCTCACGGGAAAGGTTATGATTTGGAATAGACTAGGGAATGGTGAAGCTCGGGTCGGCACCAACACCTCAAGGTCGCGGTGGACCAATCCATACCTGATGGTCGGAGTTCTAGCATGCGCTCATCTGCTTGGGCTACAGTCAGTATTGTATGCCCAGGTAATCGTTAGTGATCGCAATATAACATCTACGGAGATGTTTTCTTCCGAGGAAGAGCTATTTCTTGGGCCTAATATACTAATCGGAAATTCGGGAGAAGCCATCTTAGTTGCACCTGTAGTACACATCAGGGGGCCGTTGAGAATTCTTCGGGGTGGTTCCCTCTATGTGAGTCATGTGACGAATATTAGCACAGAGCAAAATCCTGCCCACCTCTCATTCGGGATCTCGGTTGATCAAAATTATCCAAACCCGTTTATTGCATCAACTGAAATTGGCTATCGACTTTCAAGTGAAGGGCATGTTGAGATTGCAGTATACAATATTTTGGGGCAAAAAGTGGCTACATTACTTTCTAGATCACAAGTCCCCGGCTTTCATACTGTACTTTGGGATGGCAAGCTCGATAGTGGCGACAGTGCAAGTAGTGGTATCTATTATTATAGAGTTGCCTTTGGGGAGTATATCATCAGCAAGAAAATGACTTTGCTCAGGTGAGGTAGCCGCTACTTGAATTCCAGTACCCTTTGGTCTGTCACCGAGCGACTTTCTGTTCCTATCTATACCAGATCTCTTTCTCGTTGATGTTCTTTAATCCAGCAAATTAACCTCAACCCCCAATTTGCGGTGATAGGAAGCGTGCAAGCCGATCCATGCGCGAAACAATACTCCGCGCATCAGCGGGATCCTCCCCATCCCCTTTGGCCGAATGGCGACATAAAACTCTCACAGAGGCGCGGAGTAGAATCACGTGGAAGATGTCGAGGCGTCAATGTCAGAGCGATCGGCTATATCATTAAGTGATGTTACGCGATCGGCCGGGGCATGTCATCCTGAACGTAGTGAGGGATCTTTCTAAGACGCAGACCATGTCGTTTCTCGCTCAGAATCGCGTTTCAGACAGATGCTTCGCGGGGCTCAGCATGACACGATCATGGCACCTGCGTAACATCACTCATTAATAGCCTATCAATTGCTTGCTCCCGCAAAGACGGTGGGACCGCATGAAGGGTCGGGTTGCCCTTCGACAGGCTCAGGGTGACCCTGGCAAAACCACCACGGGTTAACCCGTCACTTCGAACGCCGGGTTCTGGAGGCGCGTCGCGGCGCTTCGGTGGCCGCCAGCTGATCGGCATCGGGCAAGTGGATTAGGGGCGACAGTGGTGTCTCGACTGTGCCTGGTTTTTCGTCCTCCGGTTTGTCCAATGCGTCGTCCATCCTGTCGCCGGCGACGCGTTCTAGTTCCGCGAGGATCTGCGGCAGGGCGCTGGCATCCTGGCGCCCCACGCGCTTCGAAATAAACCAGGCGCTCCCGCCGATGGAGGCGCTGATAGCCGAAAAGAGCAACGCGACAGCCAGCGAATCGATGGTGCCGGCAACGAGTCCCTGTATCGAAATGGCGACTGCGACAGCGAGAAAAAGTCCGGCTCCGAAGAGGGATCCCCCAAAGGGGAGCATGCGATTCCGCTCGATGGTCACGCGGACGCCGGCGTCTTCACGCTCGACCAGCAGCTGCAAGCGACCGTTTGTATCGACATCACCATCCCCCACGCTTTTCCAGACTTTCCCGTTTTCGACCGGTATCTCGACGCCCTGATGCTCGGAGTACCCTCTCATCCGCTCTACCCCATCCTTCCACACCTGCTCGAAGTCCGTTCCGGAGAATACCCGTGTCACTCGTACCTCTGTGGGTACGCCAAACAGCGAACGCTGAACCGGCAGGCGCTCCGGGCGCATGAGATCGGTTGCGGCGGCGCGGATGTGCTCCGGGTCAATGCCGGCGGCGCGGCCGGCTTCGAGCAGGTCGTCGAGGGATAATGCTTCCCTGCCGGGGTCGGGTGAGCGCTGCTGCCGTTCCGCGGCCAGCGCGAAGATGCGCTGGGCGTCGTCTTCGGAGAAAGTCTGTTTCATCGGGCTCGCATCGGGTGCGGGGGGCGCTCTAAAGATACGCGCCCGGGAATTGGATGGGAAGACATATCCAAAACCCGTATATTGGCGGCCAGACCTTTGCATTCGCCCCGTACACTCTCGCTACACCCAGCCGTGGATTCCCCATGCGACCTCTATTCGCGCTGATCCTCGTACTTCTCGCCATACCCACGTTCGCCAACGCCCAAACGCATTACAGCGAGCGGCCGGCCTCACCCGCCATCGCCGGCTTTGGCGCTTCATTTGTCATCGATGGCGACCGGATCGTGGCTACTCGCTCGGGGCTGAGCACCATGTTTCCGGAGCCGCCGAATCAGTTGGGCGCGGTGATGGTGTATGAAAAGCAGGCCGGCGAGTGGACGCAGCTGGTCTCTTTGACCCCCGAGGATGTGACGGTGAGCGATCTCTTCGGGACCGGCCTGGCCGTTTCGGGCGACTGGATGGCGGTTTCGGCCCCGATGGCCGAGGCGGGTTGCGGCGTCCTCTACATCTACCGCCGCGCCGGTGAGGGCTGGAACGAGGCGCAGCGACTCGGGCTGGCGGACTGCCCGTCTCCCCAGCACCTCGGCCAGGCGCTGGTGTTCATGGGGGACGCGCTGATCGCGGGGGCGCCGGAATACGGCGAAGGTCGGGGCGCGTTGTATGTGTTTGAGCGGGATGGAGCCGGCGTGTGGTCCCAGACGCGTCGCCTCGAAGGCCCATCGGATGAGGCGCATACGGGCTTCGGGACGATCCTCGGCGCGAACGCCGGGCAACTCTTTGCCGGAGCGCCGCAAGCCGGGGGGACGGGTGTCGTGCACTCCTTTGCCGGTGCGACGGGGCCTGGCGCTCGGATGGCGCCCGCGGATACGACCCTTCGGTTCTTTGGCACGAGCCTGTCTGTCACCGCAAGCGAAGTCTTCGTCGGGGCGCCCGGGTTGAGCTTCCAGGCCGAAGGGGGACCGGCGGCTGGTGCCGTGGTCACCCTGCGCAAATCGGGGGCGGGTTGGCAGGAGGCCGGCATGGTGCGTATGGATCCGGCCGATGTCGAAACCCTGAGCATCGGGATCACGAGTGATCACGGATTCGGCCACGCGGTGCAGGTCGTCGAGAACGAGTTGTGGGTCAGCTCGCTGCTCTCCGGCAACACCGTCGGCAGCCTGTTGGTCTATCGGCGCGAAAATCCTGCGGGAGCGTGGACGAGGACGCAGCAGTTGATCGAGCCACGTCTACCCGGATTTGCGAGCTTTGGCGATCGGATCGCCGCTTCGGGCCGGCTTGCGCTGGCCGTCGCGCCACGGTCCGATTTCGGCAACGGGCGGATCTATCTGATCGAGCGCGGCACGTCGGATGCCTGGAGCATCTCCACCCACCTCGCGGACACCGGGCGGATGCTGACGGCCATGACGGGGGATCGGACGGAATGCGAGGATGGGAAGGTGGGCGAGTTCTCGTGCGCGGATGTTGAGCTGATGGCGTTTCTGCCCGTGACGGATGTGGGCGGCAGCGCCGGCGATATCGTCAACGACCTCTGGGGATGGACCGACCCCGAGACCGAGCGCGAGTACGTGGTCATCGGCCATTCGTTCAGCACGTCGTTTGTCGACATCTCCGACCCCGAAAATCCGCGCCTGCTCGGGACCATGCCGGCGACGGAGGGCAGCAAACCCAACGCCTGGCGGGACGTGAAGGTGTACGCCAACTACGCCTTTGTCGTGGCGGATGGGGTCGGGCAGCACGGCATGCAGGTATTCGATCTCACCCAACTGCGCGGCCTCGAGGGCGAGCCGAAAACGTTTACGGAAACGGCGCGGTACGACGGCGTCGCGAGCGCGCACAACGTTGTCATCAACGAGGCTACCGGCTTCGGGTATATCGTCGGCGCCAACGGCGGCGGTACGACCTGCGGTGGCGGGCTCCACATGGTGGATATCCGGGATCCACTCACCCCGAAATTCGCCGGCTGTTTCAACGACCAGTCGTCCACCGTCAGCGGCCGGGGCTATAGCCACGACGCCCAGTGCGTGATTTACAACGGGCCCGATGAGGCGTTCGTCGGCCGCGAAATCTGCTTCGGCTCCAACGAAACGGCGCTGTCCATCGCGGATGTTACCGAAAAAGCAAGCCCGGTGCCCCTCGCCACGGTGTCGTTTCCCGATGTCTCTTACGCCCACCAGGGCTGGCTCACCGAGGATCAGCGGTACTTCTACATGAACGACGAGGGGGATGAGCTGGCGAGCGAACTCGCAGGGACGCGGACGATCATCTGGGATGTGTCGGAGCTGGAGGATCCAGTGCTGGCCGGCTTCTACTTCGGGGAGACGAAGGCGAGCGACCACAACCTGTATGTGCGGGATAATCTGCTGTACGAGTCGAATTACGTGAGTGGATTGCGCATCATGGACATCAGCAACCCGGTTGAGCCCCGCGAGGTTGGCTACATCGACACCGTGCCCTGGGGGCAGAACGACCCGGGGTACGCCGGCTCGTGGAGCAACTATCCGTATTTCAAGAGCGGCGTGATCCCGGTGTCGAGTATCAAGGAGGGGTTGTTTCTGGTGCGGTACACGCAGGAGCTCGTACCCTGAGCTCTTGAAGGCTGTTGATAAATTTCGCATATCTGCGTTCCGCTCCTCGTCGCTCACTGCGGCGTACGTGAGTACGCCTCATTCGCGACTTGTCGCGCGCCTTGATCTGCGAAATTTCTCCGCCAGTTTTGGCATTAGATTACCTAAAAGCCATATAGAAAATTCTGTGTGATGCTGTTCATGGTTAGATGATCGGTTCGAGGAAACCGCTCGTTCGATATCCCGTACGTTTTGTACATGTTTTTCTTTTTGCATCAAGAAGTGCACGGCTCGGGCGCCTGCAAGGGATCGGGCCGTGTTTCCCATCCACCTTGATCCAACGAGACCGCCATGTCTACGGAACGCTCTACTCCGCTCTTTGACAATCGATTGCTCGAGGCCCTGACCCGGACGCACATCGCCATCCCCCTGACCATTTTTTACGGGGCCGCGGCCGGGCTCATCGGGTATTCCCTCTACGCCGGCCTGGTCGCGCCGTGGGCCAACGTCTGGCTCGTGCTGGCCGGCCTGGTGTTCTTCACGCTCGTGGAGTATCTGGTCCACCGCTACCTGTTCCACATCGACACCGACACACCCGGAAAAGAGCGGTTTCAGTATCTCTTCCACGGCGTCCATCACGATCATCCGCGGGATACGTCGCGGCTTGCCATGCCTCCGGTGGTGAGTGTGCTCGTGGCGTCGACGCTGTTTCTGATCTATCGCCTCGTCATGGGGGGCTACGGCCTCCCGTTTACCGCCGGCTTCATGGCCGGCTACGCGAGCTACCTCTGCGTCCACTACGCGGTACACGCCTTCAAACCGCCACGTAATTTCCTCCGAAAGCTCTGGGCGCACCACGCCATCCACCACTACCAACAACCCGACGCCGCGTTCGGGGTGTCGTCGCCGTTCTGGGATGTGGTGTTCAGGACGATGCCGGAGCGGAATAAGATTAAAAGTTGAAAATTAAAGGGTAAAGCGACGCGAGTCCGTTACCTCGCTGTGTAGGGTTGCAGAGGGTGCGAGATCTTTACTGTTTAACTTTTAATCGATAATCATTTTAAAGAAATGCCCGCACGTCCGTCGCGATCATGCCGGCGGCGTGCGCGGCCTGGATGCCCATGTCGGCGTCCTCGAAGACCATGCAGTATTCGGGTGGGATGCCGATGCGTCGCGCGGCCTCGAGGAAGATGTCGGGTGACGGCTTGGGCTTCACGGGGTCGTCGGCGGTGACGACGGTGGCGAAGCGATCCAGCAGGCCCACCACGCGGAGCGACAGGGTGACGGTGGCGCTCGGCCCACCGGAGGCCACGGCCATGGGCAGGATGCCGTGATAGCGGTCGACGACGTCGGTGACGAGCCGGATGGGCTGGACGGTAAGGAGCAGCTCCTGCGCCCGTTTTTCCTTCTCTTCCGTAAAAGCCCAGACATCGATCGTAGTCCCGAATCGCTCATTATAGCGCCGCAGGATGCCGTCGGTGGGCACCCCCTTCAGGTCTTCGAGGAAGTCGTGCGGACAGCTGACGCCAAACGCGGCGAAGGTGTCGTGCCAGCAGGTCCAGTGGAGCGGCATGCTGTCGATGAGCGTGCCGTCGCAGTCGAAGATGAGGCCGCGGATGTGGTCGGGAACGACTAGCATTGGATTAGCGAATAGTGATTAACGATTAACGATTTGTGATGGAGGCGGCTTGATTCAGCATCACCTCGGTCAGCCGGCTGACGACGTCGGGGTGGGCGGGGGCGACGTTGAAGCGTTCGTAGGGGTCTTCGCGGAGGTCAAACAGTTCGGCCTGGTCGCCCTCGATGCGCAGTTTCCAGCGGGTGTCGCGGACGGCCTCGATCCGCTCGCCGATGGCGTAGTAGAGGTAGTCATGCGGCGTGGCGCCGGCATCGGCGAGCAGGGCCCATATGTCGCGCCCGTCGATGACGCGATCGGCGGGGACCTCGGCGCCGGCGAGGCGGAGCAGAGTGGGGAAGAGGTCGAGCGTGGAGGCCATCTCGGTTGACACGGTCGCCGGCGGGATACGGCCTGGGAAACGGACGATGCCGGGCACGCGGTGGCCGCCTTCCCAGGTGGTGCCTTTGGCGCCGCGGAGCGGGCCCGTGCTGCCGGCGTCCCAGCGCTGGATGACGTCGAGCCCCGTGTCGTACATGCGCGGCGGCATGTTGCTCCAGGGCCCATTGTCGCTCGTAAATATGAAGATCGTGTTTTCGGCAAGGCCGAGTTCACCCAGCGTGCCCATGAGCTGGCCGACGGACCAGTCGAGCTCTTCGATGACATCCCCGTATTTCCCGCCGGCCGACCGCCCGGCGAACTCGGCGGAGGGGTAGATGGGCAGATGGGGCATGGAATGCGGGAGGTACAGGAAAAACGGCCGATCGCCCGAGGCGCGGATGAAACGAACGGCCTCGTCGGTGTAGCGGCGGGTGAGGGTCGTCTGGTCGACCGGGTATTCGTCGGCCGGCTCGGTGTTTCGGTAGAGGCGGAGCGGTCGTCCGGTTTGCACCCACGGCGGCATCATGTCGTTGCTGTACAGGATGCCGTAGTACGCGTCGAATCCGTTGGCCGTCGGTAGCTGGTCCGGAGCTGTGCCGAGGTGCCATTTTCCGAAGGCGGCGGTACGGTAGCCGCGCGTTTTGAGTGCTTCCGCGAGGGTCACTTCCGATGGGCGGATGCCGGTTGTGTCATCGGGTCCGAGGACGTACGGGATGCCGGCCCGCATCGGGTAGCGCCCGCTGAGCAGGCTCATCCGGGAAGGGCTGCAGAGGGCGGCCGGCACATAAAACGAGGTCAGCTTCACCCCTTCGGCCGCCAGCCGGTCCAGGTGGGGGGTTCGGATGGTGGGATGACCATAGACGCCGAGGTCGCCATACCCGAGGTCGTCCGCGAACACGAGGACGATATTCGGCGGCCGGGCCGGCGTCGGTGGCGGGGCCGCCTCGCAGCCGGCCAGTAGCAGGATGAGTAGGAGGTAGCGCATGGGGGGAGTAGGGAGGTGTGGGAGTGTGGGGGTGTGGGAGGGGGCCTCAGTCAACATCAGCGCCCGTTTCGCGGGCGAACGCCGTCAGCCGATTGTGCAGCCGGGCGGTCACGTCCGGGTGGTCGGCGGCGACGTTGAACCGTTCGTAGGGATCCTGTTGGATCTGGTACAGCTCCGGCACGCCGGCGCAGCTGTCGGCATCGCGGCAGAGACGGAATTTCCAGGTAGAATCCCGCACGCCCTGAAGGCGATCCTCCCGGAAATAAAACAGGTAGTCGTGTGGCGAGGCGGTGCCGGCGGCCAGAAAATCCCCCAGATCCCGGCCATCGAACGGTCGCGGGGCGGATACCGGGTCGACGCCGGCAAAGGCGAGCAGCGTCGGGAAGAGGTCCATCGCCGAGGCCATGCCGGTGCGGACGGCGCCGGCCGGCAGCCGGCCCGGCCAGGAGACGATGCCCGGCACGCGCATCCCGCCTTCGAGTGTGAGTCGTTTATTGCCGCGGAAGGGGCCGTTAGAGCCTACGTCCGTCGGGACGATCCGGTCGTCGGTGAAGAACCGCGGCGAGGCGACATTGGCGCCGTTGTCGCTGGTGAAGATCACGATGGTCTGGTCGCGCCGGTCGGTGGCTTCGAGCGCGCGTACGATTTCGCCGACGCTCCAGTCGAGCTCCTCCACCACATCCCCGTACCGCCCGCCGGCGGAGACGCCGGCGAAGGCCTCGGAGCGGTAGACCGGCACGTGGGGCATGGGGTGGGGCAGGTAGAGGAAGAAAGGGGTGTCGCCGGCGTTCTGGATGAAGCGAACGGCTTCCTCGGTGAGCCGGCGGGTGAGGGTGGATTGATCGATGGGGTACTCCTCCACGGGTTCATTAGCCCGCCAGAGGCGGAGCGGCACTTCGGTGTCGACCCAGGGCGGCATCATGTCGTTGCTGTAGAGGAGGCCGTAGAAGGCATCGAAGCCGTGGTCGGTGGGCCGGAAGCCGGGCGCCGAGCCGAGGTGCCATTTCCCGACGAGGGCCGTCTGGTAGCCGGCGCCCTGGAGGGCTTCGGCGAGGGTCCACTCTTCGGGAGGGAGCCCGGTCGTATCCTCGGGGAAAAAGACGCCCGTCATGCCGGAGCGGATGGGATAGCGCCCGGTGAGGAGTGCGGCGCGGGCGGGGGTGCAGACCGGGGCGGCCGAGTAGAAGCCGGTGAGCTTGACGCCTTCACGCGCCAGGGCGTCGAGGTGGGGGGTACGGATGGTCGGGTGGCCGTACGTCCCGAGGTCGCCGTAGCCCAGGTCATCCGCATAAATGAGGACGATATTCGGGGCCGGCGGTGGCCCGGGCCGGCAGCCGGCGAAGAGTGCGGCCGCGACCACGACGAGGAGGACGGCCGGGGGCATCATGGCAAGAGCGCGAAAGCGACCATCTGGGCGAGCAGGGAGCATCCGAGGCAAATCCCCACAAAAAAAATCGTCTTCACGATCCAGTGCCGGCCCCGGGTCAGCTGCCAGCTGAGACCGAGCCCCACGCACAACGCGATGAGGACAGCGAGTCGAATGCCCACCGCGTTACGCTGATCGATAAATACGGGCAACACGCTGAGTGCGCCGGACGCGCCCGCGAGGATGTCGGACACTTTGATTTCTTTCTTCACGCGGGTTCTTTCATCACGTTCGGGCGGTTCGGGGCGGTTAAAGTGTTTTGATGCGCAGATTCCTGAATTCCACCCGGTGTCCATGGCCGAGGAAGCCGATGTAGCCCGAGGGGTTGAAGAGGCCGGGGTGGTCATTCCCGTCGACGGTGCCGGCCCGGGATTGTTCGATGTCGTAGTCGACGATCTGAACCCCGTTGAGGCGGACGGTGATGTGGGAGCCCATGGCGGTCACCTCTTGCTCGTTCCATTCGCCCACAGGGCGCTGGTGGCCGCGTTCGGCGGCAGCGACGCCGTAGATGGAGCCGTGATACTGATAGGGTTGCAGCTCCGCGTATTCGGCGGCGGTGTCGTCCAGGATCTGGAGTTCCATGCCGTAATAGGCCGCATCCTTGCCCTGTTCGGCGCGAATCCCGAGCCCGTTGTTGCCGCCGGGTTCGAGCTTGAATTCGAAGCGGAGGACAAAATCGCTGTAGGGCTGGTCGATGTACAGGTTGCCGCCTCCCTCCTTGAGGCAAACGAGGTGGCCGTTTTCCACGGCATACCCGTCAAGCGCGCCGGTCCAGCCGGCGAGGTCGACGCCGTTAAACACCGATACAAAGCCGGCCTCGGGAGCTGCCGCGGCGGGTTCGGCGGGCGGCGCCTGTTCGGGCTGGCAGCCGGCGATCAGAAGGAGCGATAGGGCAGCGGCAACGAACGTCTTTTGCATTGCGGTCGGTCAGGAGCGGGGGCGGGTGGCGACGATGATTTCACGTTTACCGGGCGGGCCGGGGTATTTTTCGACGCTGAATCCGGCGTCGGCGAGGGCGTTGTGCACGCGGCGACTCGCCGAGTAGGTCGACAGCCGGCCTCCTGGTTTCAGCGCCGCGAACAGTTTGGCGAAAAATGCCGGGGTCCACAACTCCGGATTGGCTTCGGGGCTGAAAGCGTCCTGGTAGATCACATCAAACGCCGGCGGGGGGAGCGGAGTCTCCACTGCGTCGCCGAGCAGGAGGTCGAGGTGTAAGGTATCGTGCAGCCGGCAGGTAAGCAACCCGACGAGATCCGGGCCCGGCAGGGTGAAGACCCAGCGATAGAGTTTGTTGACCAGGATGGGGGCGTCGATGAGGGTTTCGTAGCCGAGCGCGCGGAACGTTTCGCTGGTAATCAGCTCGCGTTCGAGGGCGACATATTGGAGCGATGCCCCGTGCTGGAGGGCCAGATCGGCTGTAAGGAGAAAATTGAGGCCCGTGCCGAAGCCGACTTCCAGTACCCGGAGTGGCTGCCCCTCGCGCAGTGCGCCGGCCGCGCCGCTGGCTTCCAGAAAGACGTGCACCGATTCGGTTCGAGCCCCATGGATCGAGTGGTACGTCTGGTGATACGCGGCGCTGTATACCGTCTGCGTCCCGTCCTCGGTGGGGCGGATTTCGGGGAGGGATGATGCTCGTGGCGCGGTCATGTCGGTCTGGTCGGGCACGGGTTGTTCGCTCCGTCAACCCGGAGTACTTTGGGATGATTCTGCGAAAGGGTTTAAGGTTCGGGGTGTAAGGTTTAAGGTGGTGAATTCTGATCGTGTCAAGTTAATCAGCATATTCCGATGAGTAGAGCGTCTGTCGATACGTTATTTGCTGCCTTGCAGGATGTCGTTGGCGACCGGGTTTCGCGCGTGGAAGCGGACATCGAGAGCCACAGCGGCGACCATTCCGCCTACCTGCCGGCGCGGCCGGACGTCGTCTGTTTCCCCGAATCCGCGGCCGATGTCGTCGCGATCGTCCGGTGTTGTCAGCGGATGGAGACGCCGGTGGTGGCGTATGGGGCCGGCAGCTCGCTGGAGGGGCATGTGTTGCCGGTTCGCGGGGGGGTGAGCCTGGACATGCAGCGGATGAACCGGGTGTTGCGGGTGGATGTGGAGGATGCGGACTGTACGGTGCAGGCCGGTGTGCGGCGGAAGCAGTTGAACGCCGAGCTGGAGGGCACCGGGTTGTTTTTCCCCGTCGACCCCGGCGCCGACGCCACGCTGGGTGGCATGGCGGCGACGCGGGCGAGCGGCACGAGTTCGGTGCGGTACGGGACGATGCGTGATAACGTCGTCTCCCTGCAGGTCGTGCTGGCCGATGGCCGACTGATCGAGACCGGCTCACGGGCCCGGAAATCAGCCTCGGGGTACGATCTGACACGCCTTTTTGTGGGTTCCGAGGGGACGCTTGGCATCATCACCGAGGTGACGTTGCGGCTGTATCCCATTCCGACCCATCTCGTCGCCGCCGTGGCGGCGTTCTCGACCCTCGCGGAGGCGGTCGCCGTAGTCGTTCAGGTTCGTCAGGCCGGGATCCCGATCGCGCGTATCGAGTTGCTGGACGCCTTGATGATGCGGGGGATCAACGCCCATGCGGGGCTTGCGCATCCCGAGGCACCCACGCTGTTCATGGAGTTCAGCGGCGGCGAGGAGGAGGTTCGCCGGCAGCGGGAGTGGGTGGAGCGGCGCGTGTGGGCCGGCGGCGGCACCTCGTTCACCTGGGCTTCCGACGCCGACGAGCGCGCGGCGCTCTGGCATGCGCGGCACAACGCCCACTATGCGGCCAAGGGATTGCGGCCGGGCGCACGTTCGAAAGGCACCGATGTTTGCGTGCCGCTTTCGAAGTTGACCGAGTGCCTGGCGCGGGTCGAGCAGGACATGGCCGACACCTTCCTGATGGCCCCTTTGGTCGGCCATGTTGGGGATGGGAATTTTCACCTGCAGTATCTGATTGATCCCGCCCGGCCAGAGGAGGTCGCGGAGTCGGAGCGGTTGCATGAGCGGTTGGTACGTCATGCGCTTGAACTCGGGGGGACGTGCTCGGGCGAACACGGCGTAGGCCTGGGGAAGACGCGGTTCATGCAGGCGGAGCATGGCGAGGCGCTGGGTGTGTTGCAGGCCATCAAGCTGGCGCTGGATCCACAGGGACTACTCAATCCCGGCAAGATGTTGCCCTCTTCGAATGGCACCCATGCCGAGGGGTGAGCGCGGCGAGGGCTTTAGGGAGCCGGCCGTCTCGGGTAAAAAGAATGCGCGTTATACTGAGGCGATTATCGTATCATACGGCGGTCCTTCCGAGAAGCAACCCCACCGTTTCGCCTCTCGTCAAAAGGGTACACAGGGCTTCGAGAGCGCCCATGCCGGTTGGCGTGGGTCGATAGTTGTCGAGACAGGAGCGATACATGGCGCTAAATAGCGATACGCTGCACTTCGTGAAAGCGTTCTTGCGGAACCCCGTGAGTGTGGGGTCGATCGTGCCGAGTGCGGCCGAACTGGCGGAGGCGATGATGGACGGCGTGAACCTGAAGCCGGGGGACGTCGTGCTCGAGTTGGGCCCTGGAACGGGCGCTTTCACCCGGTATATCCACCGCATGCTGCCGGCCGGCGCCAGTTATCTGGGGATCGAATGCGAGGGTCGGTTCGTGAGCCTGTTGCGGACGCGTTTCCCGGAATTCGCCTTTGTGCAAGGGCTGGCGGAGGACGCGCCCCGCCATGTCCAGGAGGCCGGGCTGGGCCCCGTCAAGCTGATCATATCGAGTCTGCCGTTTGCGAGCCTCGCGTCGTCGGTGCGCGGCGCCATCATCACCGGCATCGATCTGATGATGACACCTGGCTGCGTGTTTCGCACATTCCAGTACGTGCATGCGTATCCGCTGCCGACGGCCGTCCGTTTCCGGCGGAGTATGGAGGAGCGTTTTGGCGCCTACCAGCGGAGCCCCGCCGTGTTGCCTAATGTGCCGCCGGCGTTTGTCCTGACCTGGGTAAAAGCAGGCTCGGGAGGTGCCGCAGGGGTATTTTCTCCAACTTTTCTACACCGGGAACTCCCTACGCGCGGGTAAGGTACAGAAGGGCATGAAACGATGTCTCTGATAGCTCATCCAGAAGGGTGGAGGGAATAGGCCCTGTGAAACCCTGGCAACCGCCTGGCTGCTTTTTGGCCGGGAAAGGTGCTACGTCCTACCTCAGGTGAGGGAAGATGAGCGGGAGAGAGTGTTACGCTGTTGCGTTCGCGCAGGCGGCTGTCCTCTTCCGCACTATACGGGAGGGGTTTTTTTATGCCCCAGCACGGGTTCTCGTGGGGCTCTCGGACTCCCGAATCTTTCGCACTTCTGAGTGAGCGTCGCCCATCGGTAAAAAACGCCGGAACGTTTTTTACCTTGCCATGGACCGTGCATGCTCCAAACGCTGATTCTACCCGAATTTACGCTGGAATCGGGCGAAACGCTCCGGCAAGTCCCAGTAGCCTACCAGACGTGGGGGACGCTGAACGAGGCGCGCGACAACGCCTGTGTCGTCTGCCACGCCCTCACCGGCAATACCGCGATCGATGACTGGTGGGGCGGTCTGCTCGGCCCCGGGAAGGCGCTTGATCCCCAGTGTTCGTTCATCGTGGCGGCCAACGTTCCTGGTTCGCCGTACGGGTCGGTGTCGCCGCTCACCCGGAATCCAGATACTGGCCGGCTGTATGGTCCTGACTTCCCCATTTTCTCCATCCGCGACACCGTGCAGCTGCACCGCCGGCTCCTGGATGTCCTGGGGGTGGTGCGTGTGAGCCTGGTGATAGGCGGGTCGATGGGAGGGATGCAGGTGTTGGAATGGGCCTTTTTGGGGGAATATGTGAAGGCGATCGTGCCCGTCGCGGTGGGCGGCCGGCATTCGGCATGGTGCATTGGATGGAGCGAGATGCAGCGTCAGGCCATCTACGCCGACCCGAAATGGCGCGACGGCGCGTACGATCCCGAGGATGGGCCCGTCGCCGGCCTGTCGGTCGCGCGGATGGCGGCGATGATCTCCTACCGCTCCCGCGCCTCGTTCGAGGACCGGTTCGGTCGCTCCCGCCGGCGCCTGGAAGGCGACAGCGAAGCGTACGCCATCGAGAGTTATCTGCACTACCAGGGCGAGAAGCTCACCCAGCGATTCGACGCAAATTGTTACGTCCGCCTCACGCAGCTGATGGACACGCACGACATCGCGCGGGGGCGCGGCGACTATCCCGCGGTGCTGGCCCAGATCACGCAGCCGGCGCTCATCCTGGGCATCACGTCGGACATCCTGTACCCCCTTGCAGAGCAGGAGGAACTGCAGGCCGGCATGGCGGACGCCGACCTGTCCATCCTCGAAACACATGATGGCCACGACGCCTTCCTGATCGAGGTGGACGCCATCAACGAGCGCGTCCGAGCCTGGATTCGGGATCGTGAACTCTGCCGCGAGCGGCCGGCCGTGCCGCGGCTCGTATTCCACCGTTAGACCACCCACAACCCTCGTCTTTGTCATGAACAAGATAGACGCCCCCCTTCGTGTAGGCATCCTCGGCGCGACCGGCGCCGTTGGCCAGAAGTTTGTCGAGCTGCTCGACGGCCATCCCTGGTTCACGGTTACGGCGCTCGCCGCGTCGTCGCGTTCGGCCGGCAAGCCGTACACGGAGGCCGTGAACTGGATTTCCTCCTCACCGATCCCCGAAGCCCTGGCGCGCATGGAAGTGCTCGAGGCGGCGCCGGGTCTGCCGTGCGACCTCGTGTTCTCCGGGCTCGACGCGGTCGTGGCCGGCGATCTCGAGCGGGCGTTCGCCGAGGCCGGTTACGCCGTCATTTCGAACGCCAAGAACTACCGTATGCACGACCAGGTGCCGCTGCTCATCCCTGAGATAAACCCGGATCATACGGCGCTGATCGACCATCAGCCCTGGCGTTCCCGGGGCGGATTTATCGTGACCAACCCGAACTGCGCGACCGTTGGTCTCGTTGGCGCGCTACGGCCGATCGAAGACGCGTTCGGGATCGAGGCGATCCAGGTGACGACCATGCAGGCCATTTCCGGCGCCGGCTACCCTGGCGTGGCCTCGCTCGACATCCTCGGGAACGTCATCCCCTACATCGGCGGGGAGGAGGAGAAGCTGGCCGTGGAGCCCCTCAAACTGCTTGGTACGCGCGTCGGCGACCACATCGCGCCGGCCTCCATCCGCATCAGCGCACAGTGCAACCGGGTGCCGGTGCTGGATGGGCACCTCGAGTGCGTCTCGCTCAAGCTGCGAAAGAAAGCCTCCGCCGGCGAAGTTGTCGCGGCGCTGCGCGGGTTCGAGACGCCGGCGTCCGTACAGGGTCTGCCCTCGGCCCCGGATGCGTTTTTGCGCGTGTTCGACGAGGTCAATTACCCCCAGACGCGCCGGCACGCCCACCTCGGGCGCGGGATGACGATCTCCGTCGGCCGCGTGCGGCCGTGCGAGGTGCTGGACGTGAAGTTTGTCGTCCTCTCCCACAATACGATCCGCGGCGCGGCCGGCGGGGCCGTGCTCAACGCCGAATTGCTTGTCCGGCAG
>JBGSPJ010000568.1:0-11588 GCA_041738655.1 Rhodothermales bacterium
GCCAGTCTCGGGCCGCGTGCTTCGCCGCCTCGCCGAGCCCAACGAACTCGTCCAGGCCGGGCAGCCGCTGTTTCTGTTTGCCGGCGACACCCGCGGATGGATCGTGCGGATGGGCCTCGCCGATCGCGACATCGTCAAGCTCAGTCTGGCGGATTCCGCCCATTTGGCTTTCGATGCCTACCCGGATGTCCTGTTCACCGGCTACGTCAGCGAGATCGCCGATGCCGCCGATCCGCTCAGCGGCACGTTCGAAGTGGAAGTGGCGATCGCGGATCCCGCCGGCAAACTCAAGTCGGGCTTCATCGCGCGCGCCTCCCTGTACCCGTCACAGGCCGAGACCTACGACTTCGTACCGGTAGAAGCCCTGGTGGAGGGGGAAGGCCAGGAGGGGGTGATGTACGGCCTCGGTAGCGACCGTACGGTGCAAAAACATGTCATTCGGATCGGCCGGATGCTCGATAACGAAGTGGCGGTTGCCGCCGGCCTCGAGGGAGTGGACGAGGTGATCACCGAAGGCGCCGGCTTCCTACGCGACGGCGATTCCGTCCGGGTTGTGGAATAACCCCGGCCTCAGGCCATTTTTCCCTTTTCATTTTGCCTTTTGCCCTATGAGACTCCCTTCCCTCGCCATTCAGAACTACCCGTTCACCATCGTCATGATGGTGTTGCTGACGCTGCTCGGCGTCGTGAGCTTCACGACGATGCCCCGCGCCGAGGACCCCGCGATTCAGACGCCCGGGACAAGCGTCATCGTCGTGTTTCCGGGTGCGAGCCCGGCCGACCTCGAGAGCCTGATCGTCGATCCGATCGAGGAGGCCGTCAATGAGCTGGAGGATATCCGGCGGATGGCCTCGACCACGAAAGACGGCGTGGCGACGGTGGTCGTCGAGTTTTATTCCACGGTCGACCCCGACGACGCCTACGACAAAGTGACGCTGGCCGTAAACGGCGTCCGGGGGGATTTCCCATCGGGAGTGCTGTCCGTCGAGACCTTCCGGTTTTCGACGGCGGATGTCTCGATCCTGCAGGTGGCGCTCGTTTCGGAAGCCGCCGGCTATGGGGTGTTGCAGGACCAGGCCGAGGAGCTGGAAAAGCAGTTGGAGCGGGTGGCCGGCGTGATGCGCGCCGAAACCTGGGCGTACCCGGAGTCCGAAGTACGGGTCGGGCTCGATCTCGACAAGATGCGCGAAATCGGTCTGCCGCTCGATCGCGTCCTGGGCGCCATCCAGGCCAATGCGCAGAATATCCCGGGCGGAAGCGTCGACCTCGGGCAGCGCCGGTACAACATCCAGACGAGTGGCGATTACGGTTCGCTGGACGACATTCGGAACACGATCGTCCACAGCATGGGGGACCGGATCGTGTACCTCAAGGATGTGGCCACGGTGGACATGGACGTTGAAGACGCCACTTACCGGGCGCGCTACAACGGTGAACGCGCGGTGTTTGTCACGGTGGTCCAGCGCGAGGGCACGAACATCTTCACCGTGATGGACGGTATGAACGAGCGGCTGGCCGAATTCGAGCGGGCGCTGCCCGACGGCGTTCGGATGGAGACGGCCTTCGACCAGTCGATCAGCGTACGGGAGCGGGTGAATAGTTTTTTTGGCAATCTGCTTCAGGGCGTCGTACTGGTGGGCGTGGTGATCTTGCTGGCGCTCGGGGGCCGCGCGTCGGCGATTGTGGTGCTCGCCATCCCCATCTCCGTGATGATCGCGATCGGCTGGGTGGACATGAGCGGCTACGGCATCCAGCAGATGAGCATCGTCGGCCTCGTGGTCGCGCTCGGGTTGCTGGTGGATAACGCCATTGTGGTTGTCGAGAACATCACCCGATTTAGAAAGATGGGCTATTCGGGCTACGAGGCAGCCATCCAGGGGACAAAAGAAGTGGGATGGCCGATTGTGGCGTCGACGGTGACGACGGTGTTGTCGTTTCTGCCGATCGTGTTCATGGAGAGTGATAGTGGCCAGTATATCCGCAGCATGCCCGTGACCGTGATTTATGCGTTGCTGGCCTCTCTGCTGATCTCGTTGACGCTGACGCCGTTTCTGGCCAGTCGGTTTTTGAACGCCGGCGCAGGCGCCGCGGCGCGGACGCCCTGGTTTCAGCGGATCCTGGATCGGCTGGTCGCCGGCCCCTACGCCCGCACGTTGTCCGGCGCCCTGCGCCGGCCGGCGCTGGTGCTGGTGGCGGCGTTTCTGACGTTCGCCGGCAGCCTTGCGCTGTTTCCCCTTGTCGGCGTCTCGCTGTTCCCCAAGGCCGAAAAGCCGCAGTTCATCGTTAATGTGGAAACCCCAGAAGGCGCCAACCTCGACTACACGGACGCCGTTACCCGGCAGGTGGAATCGGTGCTGGCCGGGCACAAGGATGTCGCGGGGTTTGCGTCGAATATCGGGCGGGACAATCCCCGGTTTTATTACAACGTCATCCCGCGTGGAGAAAAGAGCAACATCGCGCAGCTCATGGTCGAGGCAACCGATATCGGGGTCATGCGCACCCTGATCGCGGATTTGAAGGCCGGCTTCGCGGGGATTCCGGGGGCGGATATCGACATCCTCGAGCTTGAAAACGGCCCTCCCGTCGAGGCGCCCATCGCGATCAAGGTCATCGGTGACGAGATCGAGCAGCTGGAGCGGCTCGCCGGCGAGGTGGAGGGCATCATGCGGACCACCACCGGAACGGACAACATCGAGAACCCGATGCGCGACCCGAAAACCGATCTCCACGTCCGCATCAACCGGGACAAAGCCGGGTTGCTGGGCGTGCCGCTGGTGGAGATCGACCGCACGGTGCGCGCCGGCATCGCCGGCCTGCCGGTTGCGACCTATCGCGACGCCGGCGGGGAGGACCACGCCATCGTGGTCCGCCTCCCCCTGGAAGGGCAACCCACCGTGGCCGACTTCGACCGGATCAACGTCAGCTCGTTCACCGGTGCGAGCATCCCCCTGCGCCAGGTGGCCGAGCTGGAGCTCGAGTCTGCCGCGACCCGGATCGATCATTACAACATGGAGCGCAACGTCACCGTGACCTCCTTCGTGGAGGACGGGTACTCCGAGTTCGAGGTGACGGATCGGATCATCGAGCAGCTGGAAGCCTACGCCTGGCCGGCGGGCTACCGGTATTATGTGGCCGGCAAGCTCGAATCCCAGCAGGAAAGCTTCTCGGGCCTGACATCCGCGCTCGTCGTGGCGCTGCTTGGCATCCTGGGTGTCCTCGTGCTCCAGTTTCGCTCGTTCGGGCAACCGTTGATCGTGATCACGGCCGTGCCACTGGCGATTATCGGCGCCGTGCCGGCGCTGCTCGTCACCGGCTATACGTTCAGCTTCTCCGCGTTCATCGGGCTGACGAGCCTTGTCGGGATCGTCGTCAACAACTCCATCATCCTGGTGGATTATGCGAACCAGCTCGTAAAGCAGGGGCGGACGATTGAGCAGGCGGTACGCGAAGCCGGCGCCACCCGGTTCAGTCCGATCGTGCTGACGACGCTGACCACCGTCGGCGGCCTGCTTCCGCTTACGCTCACGAACTCGACCATGTGGAGCCCGATGGGGTGGGTGATCATCGGGGGCCTGCTCGCGTCGACGGTGCTGACGCTGGTCGTGGTGCCGGTGCTGTATAAGCTACTGACACGGGGGTAGGGGGGATCGCGGTCAGGAGGCTCGCATTGCTCGCTGTCATGACCGAATAATCTTATGACCTGCGGCCGCAGGCGCTCATCACCCCAGGAGTAGCGTTACGCTCACCGCGCCCAGAAGGGGGACTGCAGGGGGATGTATCGTGTCGCCTCGGCCTACAACGGCCTCGAAGCGATAGGCATCGCCGGCGGGGTCACGGAAAACATAGACTCGGTCTTCTTCCAACGCTACGACCCACACTTCGGGGATGCCGGCGCGGGCGTAGAGTGGCACCTTCACGCGCAGGTCTTTTTTCAGGGTGGAGTCCGAAATCTCGATAACCAGGAACACATCCTCGGGGCCGGGATGGGCTGCGTTGTAGTCGCGGGCGGCGTCGACAAGAGCGATATCGGGTTCGGGCTCGGAATGGTCGTCGAGCCTCACCGGACACTGAATTCTGACCCTGGCGATACCCGGCGTATGGTGCACAAGCCATTCCGCGAGCCGCGAAACGCGGTCGGCATGACGGGCGCCTATCGGGGACATAGCGACCACCTTGCCGTCGAGCAACTCGACGCGTTCGTCCGAATCGAGGATGCCGGCGTCGGCCATGGCGTAATAGTCGCGCACGGTGAATCGCCGTAGGATGATGGGGTCGGCCGGCATGGACGGGACGAGTAGATTGGGGAACGGGTGTGGCATGATGTACGCATACGGGCGGGTCTCGTTCTGGGGAGTCTCTACTTCTATAGACGTATAGGCCATGCCCCGCATACCCTGGATGCCGTGTTGGATGGCATCGGCTCAAATCGTATTCTGAGCGCTCCCGATGACTTTTTACCAGAGACCCCACACTCCCATGCGTTTTACTTCCATCGGTCTGAGCCTCGCCGGCCTGTCGCTCCTGGTGGCAGCCGGCTGCGAGCCGGGCGAGCCGCCCCACGAAGCCGCTGCTGCCGTCACCATCCGGCCCGAGACGCCGCCGGCTGAAATCGCTCGTTTTCTGCTGGATAAAGAGCGGGCCGCTCAGGCGACCGATGCCCTGGCGCTGGGTGTTCCGACGCTGGATCGGTCGGGTGCTTATGGGATCCAGCTCGAGGCGCTTGCCTTGCAGGAGGCGGCCGGCGAAGTGTTGATCGGGTGGAAGATGGGGGGCTCGCGTGTCACGACCGCCAGCCCCACGTCTGATCCGTCGTTTGCGTATATGCTGGCTTCGGATCGATTCGAACCCGGCGCGGCGTTGTCGCCGGCCCGGTTCGTGGACGGCGAAGTACAGGTGGAGGCGGAGATCGGGTTTGTGATGGGGAGCGATGTGCCCGGGCCCGAGGTGAGTATGGAGGTGTTGCGGGCGTCGGTGAAGGAGGTGACGGGGGCGATCGAACTCATCTCGATCCGGATGCGCGCGCTGGACGAGGGGGGCGCGGCGCCGACCATCAACCACATGATCGCCGATGCGCTGTCGAACGCCGGCGTCCTCCTCGGGGACGTCCGCGTGCCGGTGGATTCGCTCGACCTCGCCAAAGAGATGGCTCGCGCGGAGGTCAACGGCGAGATCATGTCCTCCGGCGCCGGCAAACAGATCCTGGGGACGACGCCCTGGGACGCCTTGTTGTGGCTCGCAAACGAACTTCCGAAACACGGCCGGATGCTCCGCGCCGGAGACATCGTGGTCACGGGAAGCTTGATCGACAACCCGACGATCGCCACCGGCGACCGTGCCGAGGTCATCTTCGGCCATCTCGGGCGGATCGAAGTCTCGATGGCGGCGCGCTAAACTGCGACTTCACCACACCTGGTGCACCCACGGTTTTACATCCTCCGAGTAAATCCGCTCGATTTCAGCCATCACATCCGGCGCTATCGCCGGCAGAGCCGCAGCCTGGAGGTTGGCGGCTACCTGTTCGGGCCGAGAGGCGCCCGGGATCACACAACTCACCTCCGGCCGCATGAGCACCCAGCGTAGGGCCACGGCCGCGAGGTTGGACTGAGCCGGCAGCAACGCCTTTACGCGGTCGACAGCCTCGAGGCCGATTTCGTATGGGATGCCGGCGAACGTCTCGCCCCGGTCGAAGTGTTCGCCCCGTCGGTTGTCGCGTCGGTGGTCGCCCGGCTCGAACACGGTGCTCGCCGAGTAGGCCCCGGTCAGCAGCCCGCTCGCCAGCGGGACGCGGACGATGACGCCCACCTTTTTCTCGGCCGCCTGCGGGAAAAACAGGTCGTGCGGGCGCTGCCGGAACAGGTTGTAGATGATCTGGACGGTGGTCACGTTCTCAAACTCGATCGCCTTGAGGGCCTCCTCGACCTTTTCAACGCTCACGCCCAGATGCAGGATCTTGCCTTCGTCCTTGAGCCGCTCAAACGTCTCGAAGATTTCCGGCCGGTAATACACCGGTGGCGGGGGGCAATGGAGCTGGACGAGGTCCAGGCACTCGACCCCCATCCGAGCCAGCGATTGCTCGACAAAACCGCGGAGCGCCGCCGGCGTGTAGGCCTCGTCGGTGTGGGGCTTGAGCTGCCGGCCGCACTTGGTGGCGACAAATATCCGCTCTCCCGACGCCTTCACCGCGCGGCCCACCGCCCGCTCGCTCTCGCCGCCCCCGTACACGTCCGCCGTGTCGATGAAGTTGATCCCGCTATCGATTGCCTCGCGCAGGATGCGGTCCGCCACGGCATGATCGAAGGTAGATCCCCATTTGCCGCCCACCTGCCAGGTGCCAAGGGCGATATCGGAGATGCGGAAGCCTGTTTTTCCGAGGATTCGGTAGGTCATCGAGATGTTGTATATTGGTGCGCGAACGTTTATTCCGCCTAATCTACAGCAACCTTTCACAAGAGTCGCCATGTCCGTTTTGAGATTTCGATTGCTGCCTCTTCTGGTCATCGTGTGCCTGTCGGGCGCCGCGCAGTCGGCCGCCGGCCAGACCTTTCCCACCAACGATCCGGTCATCCAGAAGATGTGGGAAGAAGGCATCGACGGGTCGCAAACCGAGGCGCTTGCGCACGAGTTGATCGACGTCTTCGGGCCGCGCCTTGCCGGCTCGGAGAATCTGGCGGCTTCGCAGGAGTGGCTGCTGGAGCTGTACGCCTCCTGGGGCGTGCCCGCGCGGAAGGAGCAATACGGCACCTGGAACGGCTGGCGCCAGGGCGCGCTTCACATCGACATGATCGAGCCCCGCGTCCAGTCCCTCGAGGCGGAGCTGCTCGCCTGGAGCCCCGGCACCAATGGCCCGGTCGAAGGCGACGTGGTGATGGCGCCCGAAGGCCTCACGAAGGAGACGCTGCCGGCGTGGCTTTCGAGTGTCCGTGGGAAATTCGTGATGACGATGCCGCCCGAGCGGATGTGCCGCGCCATGCAGGAACTGAAGGCCAACGCGCGCGAGGAGACGATCGAGCGGCTGGATTCCCTTCGCATGGCAGACCGGGTGGCCTGGGAGGAGCGCATGAAGCCCATCGGGCCGGCGTTCCGCCGCGAAGCCGTGCTCGACAGCGCCGGCGCGGCCGGCGTGCTCACCTCCCGCTGGTCGGGTGGATGGGGCGTCAATAAAGTGTTCAGCACCTCCACCACCCAGGCGGTTGGGATCGACGTGTCGTGCGAGGACTACGGGTTGATGTACCGCCTCGCGAACAGCGGCCGGCCCGTCCGCCTCCGTGTCAACGCCGAGGCCGAGAAGCTGGGCGAAGTGCCCCAGTTCAATGTCGTGGCCGAACTCAAGGGCAGCGAACTGCCTAACGAATATGTGCTGTTGGGCGCGCACCTGGATTCGTGGCACGCCGGCACCGGGGCCACGGACAACGGCACGGGCACCATCACGATGCTCGAAGCGATGCGCATCCTCAAGGCCGCCTACCCGAACCCGCGTCGCACGATCCTGGTGGGGCATTGGGGAGCGGAAGAGATGGGGTTGATCGGGTCCGGTTCGTTCCGGGAAGATCATCCCGAAGTCATGGAAGGCCTACAGGTAGCCTTTAATCAGGACAATGGCACCTGGCGGTTCGAGAAAATCGAAGGGCAAGGGTATCTGGACGCCGACGCGCACATCCCGCGGTGGATGTCGGTCGTGCCAACCGAGATCTCCGGGCGGGTCGAACTCGAAATGCCCGGCGCGCAGAACAATGCCGGCAGCGACCACTCGTCGTTTATCTGCGCCGGCGTGCCGAGCTTCCGGTTTCAGTCGCCCTACGACGAATACCGCCAGTACACCTGGCACACGAACCGCGATACGTACGACAAGATCGTGTTCGACGACCTGAAGGAAAACGCGACGCTTGCCGCCATGATCGCCTACATGGCCTCGGAAGATCCCGACCGCGTCGGGCGCGACAAGGCGCAGCTCCCGATCAACCCGCGGACGAAAGAGCCGCGCCCTTGGCCGGAATGCCGCGCCCCGCGCCGCGCGCCGAATTGACGGTAGGGGTCAGCGGCTGTCAAGCCATGTCCACATGGCGTTAAACCGAAAAGACATCGCGCTACTTCGGCTCCGGAATCAGGGCCTATCACCCGTGATCGATCACACCCCGGAAGCGGTGGTCGCACGGCTGGGCGCCGTGCAGGCGCAGGACTTCACCGGGGCCAAGTGGTCGGTCGGCCGTCGACTGCGCGGCGTTGTGGAGTCCGATCTGGATCGCGCCTTCACGGACGGGACGATCCTGAGGACCCATGTGCTTCGCCCGACCTGGCACCTGGTGGCGCCGGCCGACATCCGCTGGATGTTGGATCTGACGGCGCCCCGCGTCCACGGCATAAACGGCACGTATTATCGAAAGCTCGAGCTTGACGCGGCGATCCGCGGTCGTGCCGCTGAATTATTCGCGCGTGCGTTGGAAGGAGGGCGCGCCTGCACGCGCGACGAACTCCGCGCGGTGTTGGAGGAGGATGGGATTTCGACAGCCGAAGATTTTCGGCTCGTCTACCTCTTGATGAGCGCCGAACTCGACGGCGTGCTCTGCAGCGGTCCCCGCGTGGGCAACCAGTTTACCTACATGCGGCTGGACGAACGCGCGCCGGCGGCCCGGGTGCTCCCGCGCGAGGAAGCGCTGGCGGAACTCGCGGATCGGTACTTCACAAGCCGGGGGCCGGCAACAGACGCCGATTTTGCCCGGTGGTCCGGGTTGACGATCACCGACGCACGCCAGGGCCGGGGGAGCATCGCGGAGCGGCTGACCTCGGGCGCGTACGACGGGCAGACGTACTGGTGGGCCGAAACCGCCGGCCATCCTCTACCCCCGGCCCCGGCATTGCTGCTTTCCGTGTACGATGAATACGTGGCGGGCTATAAAGACCGCGGCGCCATCGTCGATCCGCTGGATAACGAACGCCTGGTTCGGATGGGCAATGCGCTGACCCATATCATCGTGCTCGACACCCGCATCGCCGGCACCTGGCGACGCGTGATCGACAAGCATTCGGTCGTCATCGAACAGAATCTATTTCGAGACCTGACGGGCGTCGAAGTCGAGGCCCTGGCTCATGCCGCACAGATGGTGAGCGCATTTTTCGAACGATCGGTTATCCTCCGATGACATCCGTGCCCAGCAATCTCGGCGACCCGCAACGACTGACACCGGAAGCCGTCGCGCCGACAGCTCGTCATGATGGCCAGGACCATGTTGCATCACCTCCTCATTACCCTGATTTTTGTTGCCTCGTTGTGGTCGGCCTCTGTGGAAGAGGATCCCGTGGCGGTGGATTACAGTGCCATCGGGCTGACCTTTGCCGTGCCGGCCGGCTGGGAGGAAGTGGGGCCGCTCATGTTGGTCTCAAAAGCCGACTATGCACGGCGGCGGGGCACAAGCTACGCCGGCGCGGATAGCAGTGCGGCCATTTACGGGCACGGGCTGTTGGTGACAACCCGCGTCGATTCGTCTATGCTGCCCGATCCAGCCGCCTATGCCCACCACATCGTCCAGGTACGTATGGAGGGATTTCATGGCTGGTACGGCCGGTTTTTGTTCTCGCTGGGCCGAAAGTCCATCGGACAACCGTTCCCCTTCCATCCGCCGGATGTGCGCTGGGTCGAGGAGGACGTGTTGGCGGATACCGATGTACGCAACCTGTTTCCGGATGGGTATGCCATCGCCTACGCCTATCAGAAAATGGATGCGCCGGTAGCGATCCAGGGGCAAATCTATTACATCATCCGCGGCAAACGGTGTTATCAGATCGTCATCGAGGGCGTGCAGGATCACTTCGACGCGAGCTGGCCATCGTACGAGGCCGTGCTGAAGAGCATGCGGTTCGAATGAGCGGCGAGTAACGCCGGCCCCTGGAACAGCCGCCGGTCGGGGTCTGTTACCCGGGCATGGGCGAAGCTGCTTTTTATATCCGCGGGGCCGTCGAGGCCGACATGCACCGGCTCTCGGAAATCGAGCTGGAGGCGGCGTCGCGCTTCGAGGCCTTGCCGGCGCCGCCGATCGCGCCGGACCGGTGTCTGCCGTACGCCGTCCTCCACCAGGGGATACGGGCAGGCCGGCTCTGGGCCGCGGCCGTCCCGGGGCGGCAGATCGTCGGGTTCGCGCTGGCGGATATCGTGGGAAACATGGCGTTTTTGAGCGAGGTCGATGTGTTGCCCGCGTACGGCCGGCGGGGCATCGGGCGGGCGCTTATCGAACGCGTGGGCACGTGGGCGAAGGAGGAAGGCTTTAGTCGCCTCACACTCACCACGTTCCGCGACATCCCCTGGAACGGACCGTACTACGCGCGCCTGGGCTTCTGCGAACTGACCGACGACGAGCTTTCGAGCGATCTCCGCGCGGTGCTCGATGCCGAGCGGGGCCATGTACTGGCCGGCTGGGTGCGAATCGCGATGACGAAAGCATTGTAGGCGTCTTCTGGCAACCTGAATCCGACGTCGGCGTAGGGGTAAAAAACCTCTCCATAGTCCCCGTATGAGCGAACGTACCTATTCAGAAGATGAGATGGCCGCCCTGCTCGAGCGCGCGGCGGAACTCCAGGCGCACAGTGCCCGGACCAACGAGCGCAGCAGAGGCCTCACGCTCACCGAACTTGAAGCCATCGCCGAAGAGGCCGGCTTGAACCCGGAGCACCTGCGACAGGCCGCCAGCGAAATGGAGAAGCTGGGGCCCTCGCTGCTCGGGAAAAGCGTGCGGACCACCAAAACCCACGTGCATGTGGAGCAGTGGGTAGATGGCGAGCTGACCGTGGAGGCGATCGAAGATATTGTCGACATGCTGCGCCAGCGGTTTGGCTCGGGGTTGCCGGCGAGTATGGGGGGGATGGGGGAGGGGACGCTTGAGCAGGTTGGGCGGATGCTGGAATGGAAACACGTCAGTGCGTCCGGGATCGAGACCTCTGTCCGGATGAAGCCACGAGATGGACGTGTACACCTCCAGTTGGGCCAACGGGTGGGGCTCGCGTCGCCCGTGGTGGAAGGCCTGTCGTACGGAGGCATTCTGGCGGGCTTTGTGGGCATAATCAGTGGTGGTGTGTTGGATTCTGTGTTGATTGGTTTTTTGACCTTTTTTGTCCTGTCGCTAATCGCCGTGCCGGCGGTGACGTACGCGGACCGCGTCTGGCGAAAGAAGAAGCATCGGAATCTGGAAGAACTCTCCGAGCGCGTCGCCGGCCTGATCGCGACGCATCAGGATCCCGGGCAGGTCCAAACTCCAGTTCTAACCCCGGTCGCCGGCCGAGTGGTGCTGCCGGCCGATGAGGAAGTCGACGAATCAGTCCCAGTCGCGCAGCACGCGCGCACCCGATCCACCTGAATCGAACGGCCATGAACCGCTTGCTCCTGATTTTGCTCTGCCTTGCTACGATGCCCGCATGGGCGCAGGAGGCCTCGTTTGCCATCCCGGAGGAGATTGTGATCGAGAGTGGGAAGCTGTCGGTGATGTTTATCGATGGGGTGACGGAGGGGGATGCTGTGGACTGGTTGCGGACTGCCGGCTACGAACCATATCGCATCCAGTTCGCGGAGGTCGTGGCCCGGGTGCAGTCGAGTGAGCCCTTTT
>JBGSPJ010000602.1:0-15458 GCA_041738655.1 Rhodothermales bacterium
TACCATCAACGGGGTGGATGTGACGCTTCGCGGCGGGCATCCGGTCACGGCCGGACTCCCCGACGGCTACCGCTTTAACGTCGGCCGCGCGCCGGGCGTCACCCTCGCCGTACCCATCCGCGGGGAATCGCTCGGGACGACGCAGAACTACGCCGGCGAACTCCTCCCGGACGATCCGACGCTGCTGTCCTTTGGATCTTATGGAAACGGCGCCTTCCTCTGGCTGGGTTTTGCCGGGATCGATGTCGCGCGCGACTCGGAGTCCCAGCGCGTCTACCAGGGCATCCTCGTTAATGCCATCGCCGCGCTGACGCAAACGCCAACCGCGGCCCTCCGCGCCTGGCCCAACGGCGCCGGCTCGGCCTTTGCGCTGGCCGTGTTGCCGGAAGTAGGGCACCAGCCGTATCAGTTTCTCACGGTGATGGATGTCCTGCTGGATGCCCTGAAGGCCGAGCAGGCGCCGGCGACGTTTTTCCTGACCACCGAAGAGACGGTCTATTACCCCCAGATGGTCACCCAAATGGCCGAGACCGGGGAAGTCGCGCTCTCCGCCGACTCGGACGATCTGCTCGCCGGCCAGCCGGCTTCGCTCCAACACCGGCGGCTGTCCAACGCCGTCGATGCCTTCCAGAAACAAACGGGCCGGCGCCCCGTGGGGCTCTTTCCTCCAGGGGGATTGTTCGATGTGGAGACGCTGAAATCAGCTCAGGATCTCGGCTTCACCTACCTCCTCGACCCCGCCCCCACGCGACGTGAGCCGACCTTCATCCGGTGGGACCGCGAACTCGACTACCGGGACTCGCTGCTCATTTCGGGCACGCCGGCCCGCCCGCTGGTGCGCATGCACCAGAGCGAACTCACCCATCCGGCCTATTGGAGCAACCAGACTTCGACCAACGCGATGATCGTCCGAATGGCCTCGGCGCTCAAGGGCGATCTCGACCGGGTGCATGCTTCGGGTGGGCTCTTCCTCTACGCCTTCGAGCCGGGCCTCCAGGCATTGACGCAGCGCCGGGCGGATGTCGTCGAGGCCCTCGCGCGCCATGCCCGCATGCGCGGCAGCTGGATGGCCACGCTGGGAGAGATCGATGTGTGGTGGCGGCAACGGAGCCAGCTCGCCGTTCGTATGACGCCGGGCCGGCGTGGGGATGGATTCGAGATCGAGGTTGATAACGCCGGCGAAACCGCCGTCGCCTCGGTCGGCCTCACCCTCAGGCTCTACGAACGCACCCGCGATGTACTCGACATCGAAGGCGCCACCTGGAGTCTCGACGAAGCCACGCGCGAACTGCACGTCCTCGTCGACCGTGTGCCGCCCGGTTCTACAGCGCTCCGCGTCCGCATGGCGCCAACCGTCCTGTCTTCCTCCGCCGGCCGCTAGCGGAACGCTTTCTCGCGGTCCAGGAACGCCACCAGATCCGTCACCCCCAGCGGCCCCTGCTCATACCGAAACGGCTCGCCATGCGTCGCCCCGATGCTGTAGCCGAAGGTTTGTGCCCGCGCCTCGATCCACCGAAAGTACATCGGGTTGGAGACAAACGTCTGCGGCTCGTCGGGCGCGGGGATGTAGTCCGGGTTCGCGATCTGGGACTTAAACGCCAGTAACGCCCGGGTACGCTGCTCCCACACGTCGCTCACATCCACCACCAGCGTCGGCTCGAACGGGGTGGTTTGCATGTATTGGAGGATGTGATGCGGCCGCCACGGCTCGTGCGGGGTGCCATCCGGCTCGGCCGAGGCGACTTTTCGCAGTCCGCTATAAAAGATGGCCGACATCGCCAGTCGGTGCGCCGCGCCGTGGTCCGGATGGCGATCCACCGCCGCATTGATCAGCACGATGTGGGGCCGATGCCGGCGCAACACCTCGACCACCCGCAGCTGATTCGCCTTCGAGTCCTCGATGTCCCCATCCGGCAGTCCCAGGTTCTCACGGGCCGCCAGGCCCAGGATCTTGCCCGCCTCCCGCGCTTCTTCAAGCCGGCCCTCCGGCGTTCCCCGGCTGCCCAGTTCGCCCCGAGTGAAGTCGACGATCCCGACCCGGTAGCCGGCGTTCGCGAGCCGGCAGAGGGTGCCGCCCGCGGCGAGCTCTACATCGTCTGGGTGGGCGGCCAGGGCAAGGAGGTGGAGCATCGAGGGGGGTGGGTTTAGAAACGGCTGAGAATGATGTTCGCGGGTCCTCTCGCGCATCGCGTAGCGATGCCGGATGGTAGCCCCCGTCCTTTAGGGCGGGGGCACAGCGACGCCCGATCCGTGTGGGACAGAAGCGAAGATACGAGGCGCGGGGTCAATCCGGAAGGCTAGCCGGCCTTCATCCCGTGGATTCAAAATGTTACGTTCTTGTAATTGTGTGTGATAACTCTAATTCGATATAGAAATATGTTGAAACATATACTTGGTCCGGCGTACCAACAAGCAGCCGCTGTAAACGAGACCACAGCAGCGTCTAACGCATCAAGAACCGAAACAGGAGAACACCATGACCACCGTTGAACTGGCAAAAGGCACCTACGCGATCGACGCATCGCATTCCGAGATAGGGTTTCAGGTCCGCCACCTGGGCATTTCGAGCGTGAAGGGCTCCTTCGGAGCGTTTGAAGGCACGGTACAGGCCGGCGGCGACCTCTCTGCCCTTTCCGCGAGCGCCACGATTCAGGCCGCGTCCATCGACACGCGGAACACCGACCGCGACAACCACCTCCGCTCGGCCGATTTCTTCGACGCCGAGAAGCACCCGACGCTGCATTTCAAGAGCACTGGCGTGGTTGACAAGGGGAACGGCGAATTCACGATGGCCGGCACGCTGACGATCCGCGGCGTGGCGAAGCCGATTGAATTAAAGGGCGAATTCCTGGGCAGCGCAAAAGACCCGTGGGGCAACGAGAAGGTCGCGTTCACGGCCTCGGGCAAGCTCAACCGGACCGATTACGGCCTCAACTGGAACGCCGTGCTGGAGGCCGGCGGGCTGCTGGTGAGCGAGGAGGTGAAGCTGGTGCTGGAGGTCCAGGCGGTCAAGAAATAACCTTTAGGGGCGCACGGCCGTGCGCCCCTACACGGGTACCCGACATCCATCGGCCGTAACAAGCCGGGCCGTAAAAACAGCGATAAAGCCACGCATCATTCATGGTGCGTGGCTTTTTGGGATGGATGATGCAATATGGGAGAACGAAGCGGCCGTACTCATCTGCAGCGACTCCGACCTGGACGACCCCGAGCGCACCGTGAGGACGGAGATGGGGCTCGCCGTCGGCATTGTTAGTCTACACGAGAACCAAGCCAGCAGCATGCTCGTACGCCTACGACTTTTGTGAAGTCGTTTCGGCGCGGCGCGCTCTTCGTCAGTCCTTTTCCGCCGACGATCGAGGATGAGGACGGGCGATACGGAAGCCGAAGGCAGGTAGTTCGCTAACGAGGGCCATGGGAAGCGCCTTATCAGAGGCCGGAAAGCGGCCATATCTCGCCCTGGAATTGCATCTTGTAACATCTCTATGTAGCTTTTGGGGCCGGAAGTCATAATCCCCACTAGCACTCTAGTCCTATGAATGGCACATGTGCGTTCACTCATCGGATTGAATTCTTGCTGCTTTTAGTAGTTTGTATTCTTAGTGCCTGCAGTCCGACCGATTCACCGCTTGTCGTCGATGACGAGGCAATCGCGAACGAGGAAGAGATTGAAAACTGGCTAGCGTACGGTCGCACCCATAATGAGCAACGCTTCAGTCCGATAACCGATATAAACACCACGAACGTCGGAGATCTCAAAGTCGACTGGTATATCGATCTCCCAAACGATGTCGGATTGGTTTCAACACCGCTTGTGGTCGATGGGGTGTTGTACTTTGTGGGATCGCGGAACATTGTTAAGGCGGTTGATGCCACAAGTGGTGCGTTGATCTGGGAGTACGATCCCAGAGAAGCGGAATATATCGGCAGCACGCGCCGGGCTGGGTTCTCTCATTCGCGAGGAATTACGTTTTATAAAGGCAAAGTCTTTTTGGCGACTTGGTCCGGCCGGTTGATCGCGGTGGATGCAAAAACGGGTAAAGAAATCTGGACCGCGGTGACCTTTGGTCTGGATGAGCCTCTCTTCATAACAGGTGCGCCCAAAGCCTTCAAAGACAAAGTACTAATTGGTAATGGTGGTGCGGAAACCGGTCCTTCTAGAGGATATGTGACAGCTTATGACACTGAAACGGGTGAACTGGCCTGGCGATTTTACATTGTCCCCGGGAATCCAGTTGATGGTTTTGAGAATGAAGCCATGGAAATGGCCGCTGAAACATGGACAGGTGAATGGTGGAAGCATGGAGGCGGAGGGAATGCCTGGCACGGATTTACCTATGACGCAGAACTTGATGTTCTCTATATCGGCACAGGTAATGGTTCGCCCTGGAATAGAAAAGTGCGGAGTCCAGAGGGTGGAGACAATCTCTTCTTGTGCTCTATCGTAGCCCTTGATCCCGACACGGGGGAATATCTATGGCATTATCAGACTACGCCAGGAGAAACGTGGGACTATAATTCAAATATGGATATAGTTCTGGCTGATTTGGAAATAGAAGGAGAAGAAGTAAAGGCGATTTTGCACGCACCGAAGAATGGCTTTTTTTATGTGATCAACAGAGCAACGGGCAAATTAATATCAGCAGAACCTTTTGTAGAAACGTCATGGGCCTCGCATGTTGATTTGGCAACGGGTAAACCTGTTGAATTGCCAGGGGTAAGGTTTGAAGAGGGTCCCGCGTATATAACACCGCCCCCCTTCGGTGCCCATAATTGGCATGCAATGTCCTATAATCCTTTAACAGGGCTTACGTATATACCCACGTTGCACAAAGCCACAATTTTTGCCGATGCGGCAGTGGACCTTACTACATGGCAATCAATTCCGTTTCAAGGTGGTTCTGCAACTGATGGCTTTGCACCAGAAAAACAGCCTCGAGAATATCCAAGCTCGTTACTAGCATGGGATCCCGTGAAGCAGTCAGTTGCCTGGTCAGTACCTCAAGATCACTATTGGAATGCAGGGACTCTCACGACTGCGGGAAATTTAGTATTCCAGGGGCGTGCGGATGGCCATCTATTAGCATACGATGCTAGAAACGGAGAATCATTATGGGACTTCGATGCTGGTTTGGGGATTTCTGCGCCCCCCATCACTTACAAACTTAACGGCAGGCAGTATATCGCTCTATTGGTTGGATGGGGAGGAGGGTATCCTGCTTGGAATGGAGACATGGGCTGGGCCTACAAAGCACATACCCGAAGACTCATTGCGTTTTCACTCGACGGGGAGGTAGAATTACCAAAGTTGCCTCCGCCGTATTTTCCTGTTCCTATCAAGGACGATACTTTTATTGTTGAGGATGCTCTTGCATATGAGGGGGCTGTATTGTTTGATCCCTGTAGTTGGTGCCATGGAGGGGGGGTCGCAGCCCCAGATCTTACGGCTTCAATGATTCCCCTGGATCACGAATCCTTCGTTTCTGTGGTGAGGGAAGGAAGCAGGGCCGGCCTGGGAATGCCGGCATATCAGTATCTTACGGATGATCAATTATTGGCATTACGCCATTTTATCAGAAGGCAAGCAATGAATGCTATTACTGCGACGAGTCCAGAGGGTGGCTGACGACACCCGTAACCGTTTGACGGCATCTTGGCCGGCGTTCTTACAAATCGACTTCCGGATACGTACGTGGAAAACGTCAGACCATACAGGTGCACAACGGCGTCAAGGACGCCTTCCGGGGTATTCCGGAGCAGCACCAGGCGTATTACCGTGGCCTCTGGCACGAAATCGTGTTCAACAGCGACGACCAGGAGGACTACGCCGTGGAATTCCTCGCGGAGGTAAACGAGGAGTCCAGCGCCGGCCGATTGGATGAGGAGGCGCTGCGCCGGCTGATCGCGCGCTGGTACGAGGACCTGCTCGTTCATCGGGCCGTGGACGAGGCGAAGAGGGAGAGTGATGGAGTAACTTACCCGGGGGGCAGGTCAAGGAAGAACTTGGCTTCGGAATTAAGCTATGAGGCTGGGGTGAGGCAGGCATCAAGTCAACGAAAACTCGGGGAAGGGAGGGTCTAGAGGATGGCGCCGAGTGGTGTTTTTTTCTAAAAAGCCCTGTCATCCCGCCCGGAAGTGCCGGCGCTAGCCGGCTCTGTAGCGGCGGGACCTCCTGCAGGTTGGCACAGAGTCAATTTCGGGAGGTCTTCCTCCATGTCATTAGCAGCCCGTCGAAAGGTTGCCCCCGCGAAAGTGGGCGCACCTCTCGAATCAGCGCGGAAAGGGTAAAAAAGAGGCAGCACGGTCGGCCGAGGGGTCGTTCGACACGCCCTGGTTTTACAACCCGGGCGGCTCACGATGACTATGTAATTTTTGCCTGACGACTAGCCTTGGTCATTAGCAGCGCTAGCGAAGGGTCTTCGAGCGAAACGACGCCCAGGGATCGCACCGGCTGGACAGGTTCCGCTTCACGACATGTTCTGCCGGTTTAAGATCCCTCGCTGGCGCTCAGGAGGACACTTCGGCTTATGCCGAGCGCCTACCCCACCACCAGATTCACAATCTTCCCCGGCACGTAAATCTCCCGGCGCATCGTCTTGCCCTCCAGGTGCTTCACCACGTTCTCCTGTCCGCGCGCGGCGGCGAGGATGGCGTCTTTCGAGGCATCGGCGGCGATGACGAGGGTGGCGCGGAGTTTTCCGTTCACCTGGACGGCGATTTCGAGGGTGTCCTCCTGGAGGTACCGCTGGTCGGCGGCCGGCCACGGCGTGTAGGCCAGCGACTCCGCGTGACCAAACCGCTGCCACAGCTCCTCGCACACATGCGGCGCCATCGGGGCGAGCATCAGCACAAACGGCTCGGCGATGGATCGCGGGATCCACTCCAGGCCTTTGAGGACGTTGTTCATCTCGATGAGCGCCGCGATGGCCGTGTTGAAGCTGAGCCGCTCCATGTCGTCCGTCACGCGCTTGATCGTCTTGTGGAGCAGGCGCAGCTGCTCTTCGGTCGCCGGCTCGTCGACCACCAGCAGCTCATCGCTAAACTCATCCACAAAATTCCGCCAGACGCGCTGGAGGAAGCGGTTGACGCCCACGATGTCGCGCGTATTCCACGGTTTTGAGGCTTCGAGCGGACCCAGGTACATCTCGTATAGCCGGAGCGTGTCGCACCCATAGGCGTCGCACATGTCGTCCGGATTGACGGCGTTTTTGAGGCTCTTGCCCATCTTGCCGTACTCCTGGGTGACCGGTTCGCCTTTGTAGAACCAGCGGCGGTTGGGCTGGTCCTGCACTTCGGCGGCCGGCCGGCCATCCTGGTCTACCACGTCCTCGACAGCCACGGCGATGCCGCGCGCGTCGCGGTAGGCGTAGGCCTGGATGTAACCCTGATTAAAGAGCCGGCCAAACGGCTCGGGGGTGGACACATGGCCGAGGTCGAACAATACCTTGTGCCAGAACCGGGCGTAGAGCAGGTGCAGCACCGCATGTTCGGCGCCGCCGACATACAGATCGATGCCCTTCCCACCCATCCAGTAGCGTTCTTTTTCGGGGTCGACGAATGCGCGCGCGTTCGACGGGTCGATAAAGCGCAGATAATACCAGCACGAGCCGGCCCATTGCGGCATCGTGTTCAGCTCGCGCTCGTAACGGACGCCGTCGATCGTGACGACGCGCCAGCTTTCGGGCGCGCGGCTCAGCGGCGGGCGCGGCGGTGCGTTGGGATCGTCGCTGGCGGTGGGGGAGAAGTCCTCCATCTCGGGCAGCCGATTGGGGAGATCGCGCACCTCGAGGGGGCGAATTTCGCCGTTCGGACCGTGGAGGATTGGGAACGGTTCGCCCCAGTACCGCTGCCGGCTGAAGAGCCAGTCCCGCAACTTGTAGTTGATCGTCCCCTCGCCAAACCCCTTTTCTTCGAGCCAGGCGGTCATCTTTTGTTTGGCCTCTTTGACGCCCAGGCCATTCAGGAAGCCGCTGTTGATCGCCGGCCCATCGCCCGTAAAGGCCTCGTCGCCAAACTCTTCGGGGGGCTGGACGGTGCGGACGATGGGGAGGTCAAACGTCTTCGCGAACGCCCAGTCGCGCTCGTCCTGCGCCGGCACGGCCATGATGGCCCCGGTGCCGTAGCCCATCAACACATAATCCGCGATCCAGATGGGGATACGCTGTCCGGTCGCCGGGTTGATGGCGTGGGCGCCGGTGAAGGCGCCGGTCTTTTCCTTGCCCTCGGCCGTCCGGTCGATTTCCGACCTGCCCTGGGCCCACTTCCGGTAGGCGGCGACGGCGTCGCGCTGGGCCGGCGTGGTGAGGGTATCCACCAGCGGATGTTCGGGCGCGAGCACCATGTACGTGGCGCCGAACAGCGTGTCCGGCCGGGTGGTAAAGACCTTCAGCGTATCCGCGTGGCCGTCGATGGGAAAGGTGATGTGCGCGCCTTCGCTCCGGCCGATCCAGTTGCGCTGCATGAGCTTGATCGCCTCGGGCCAGTCGACCAGCTCGAGATCCGACCCCAGCCGCTCGGCCATGGCCGTGATGCGGAGCATCCACTGGCGCAGCGGGCGTTTAAAGACCGGGTAGTTGCCGCGTTCGCTGCGGCCCTCGTTGGTGACTTCCTCGTTGGCCAGCACGGTGCCCAGCTGGGGGCACCAGTTGACGGGCACTTCGGCGATGAAGGCCAGGCGGTAGTTGGCCAGCACGGCTTCCTTTTGCGCCGGCGTCAGGACTGTCCAGCGTCGTCCGCCGGCCGGCACGATGCGGTTATTCTCGTCGACCGTCCACGCGCCGGCTTCAAGCTCCTCGACGAGGTGGGCGATGGGCCGGGCGCGGCCCGTGTTCGCGTCCACGTAGCTATGGTAGAGCTGTAGGAAGATCCACTGCGTCCAGGTGTAATAGTCGACATCCGTCGTGGAGATGACGCGATCCCAGTCGTAGCTCAGCCCCAGCCGTTTGAGCTGGCGGAGCATGTTGTCGATGTTGCGCTGCGTGGTGATCTGCGGGTGTACGCCGTGTTCGACGGCGAACTGCTCCGCCGGCAGCCCGAAAGCGTCAAACCCCATGGGGTGCAACACATTCACCCCCTGCATGCGCTTGTAGCGCGCCAGGATGTCCGTCGCGATGTATCCGAGCGGATGGCCTACATGGAGCCCTACGCCCGACGGGTAGGGAAACATGTCCAGGACGTAATACTTGGGCTTGTTGTGGTCGACGTTTTCCGGGGTGCGAAAGGTTTTTTGCCCTTCCCAGATGCGCTGCCACTTCTGTTCGATGTCGGAGTACGGATAACCTGCCATGTCGGTACGTAAGAACGGCGGTACGAAATGATATGGAAAGGCAAAACAACGATGGTGCCGCCCAAAAGGTTCGAGGGAACCGCGTTGGTGCTGTACCGTAGCCGTTTCACTATTCACCAGGTGGATTCGAGCCTGCGAGGCGGCTTCGTTTCGACATCAAGCCAAACCTTGTCCGTTCAGCTGGCCAGCAAGCAGGAAGCATGACTTCGTCCAATCCGACACCTCTCTTCAGCCCCCTCATCGAACACGCCGTCGAACTGGCGGCCCAATGGCACGACGGCACGTATCGGAAAGGCTACTGGCGCGACACACCGTTTGACGTTCCGGACGGCGCGATTCTTCAAGTGCCAGTGATGGCGCACGTCACGGCCGTGGCGCTGACGGTGATGCGCGCCGGCTGGGACGAACAGACCGTCGCCGCGGCGTTTCTGCACGATGTGTTGGAAGACGCCAACCAGTACGACCACTACCTACGCACCGCCCATCTGGAGCGCATCGTCGGGGTCCAAGTCGCCCAACTCGTCCTCCAAGTAACCGAGGAGAAGTTCGACGAAGCCGGCAAACACCGCTCGTGGCGGGAGCGGAAAGAGGCCTACATCGCCGGCCTCCGCCGCCACTCGGCCGAGGCGGCGGCCATCAGCCTGGCGGATAAGCAGCACAACCTCTGGAACATCAACCAGACCCTTGAACGCGGCATCGACGTCTACGCCACGGGCACGACACGCCGTGGCCTCTCCTCCGGCCCCGAAGCCCAGCACTGGTTCCACCTGGAAGTCCTGGAAGCCACCCGCCACCACCTCGACGACCGGCTCGTTCCCATGCGGGACGGCCTCAGGTTTGAACTGTCGCGGTTTGAAGTCCTCAGCGGCTGACTGGGTTCAATGTTTGAGGTTTAAGGTTAAAGGTGTTTTTTCATTGAACATTAAACCTGGAACCTTAAACCCTTACATCCGCGCGTGTTCAACCATGATGCACCGGTTCGCGATATACACCAGGCCGGCCTCGGTCGCGAGTTTTTCTGCCTCCTGGCTCGAGACGCCGATCTGGGTCCAGATCGCTGGTTTTTCTCCAGTGCGGGCGATGCGGGCGAGGGTGTCGCGGACGACGTCGGCCGTGTATTTCGGCTTGCGGAAGACGTTGACGATGTCGATGTGCACGGTGTCGGGCACGCTCTGGAGGTCGGGGTACGACGTCATGCCCTCGATCGTCGATTCATTCGGGTTGATCGGGATGACGGTGAAGCCGGCTTCGATCAGATACCGCCCGATCGCGTAACTCGTGCGCGACGGATCGGGCGAGAAACCCACGACGGCGATCGTGTGGGTATTGGCGAGGGTGTCGGTGAGAATTGACACAGGGATTGGGGAATAAGGGGATAAAAAGCATGTCTAATGGGCGAGTCCTTACTGAGTACAGGCGTCTAGAAATCGCCTGAAACGATAAAACTCGATGATCCCCTCCTCTCCGAGGAGGGGATCCTTTGATCTCAATCCATATTCTCGTAACTCAGCCCGAACGCCAAGTTGAAATACATGTTCGGTTGATTGGACACGGGAGATTTATGCACTGGGTATACCTTTCATCTTGTCCAAAGTAGTGAAGCCACAGTTTTACCAACGCGTTCCTCGTTACACAGATTCCTGAAAACACCATGAGCCCCTATCTCGCCGCGTTAAGCCTGTTCGTTGTGATTCTGTTGGCGCCCTCATCGGCGCACGCCTGTTCGTGCATCGCGCCTGGATCGCCGACCGTCGAGCGCGACCAGGCCGACGCCGTCTTTGCCGGCCGGGTGCGCAAGGTGACGCGGCTGGATTATCGATACGCGGTGGAGATCGACGTGGCGAAAAGCTGGAAGGGTGACGTGGCGGAGCGGGAGATCATCTGGACGGCCCTGGATAGCGCGGCCTGCGGGTACTACTTCGAGAAGGACGCTTCCTACCTCATCTACGCCTATGTCTCCGAAGGCGACGGCCTGAGCACGAACATCTGCTCCCGGACGAAAACACTCGACGATGCCGATGAGGATCTGAACGCGCTGGGGGCCGGCGAGGCTTTTTTTTCATCTTCTCCCCGGTGTGGCGGGCCGGACAACATCGCGGCCATGCAGGGTCTTTTTCTTGTCGTTCTCGCCTGCCCCCTGATCCGTCGCCGGCGCTACAACTCGATCACGTGATGTTCCCATGTATCCAGGGGCAGCCGATCCATCAAGCGAATAAACACGTCCAGCCCGTACTGGTTGATCAGCACGAACGGGGATAGGGCGCGTTCCTGGGGCTTTCCGTGTGGGAAGAGACTGGTCGTGATGCGATCCAACCGGGCGCGATCGGTTTCAAGCGAGCGCTTATACCCCCGGATGGCACGGTCGTGGAGGCGGTTGACAACACGGGAGATTTTGGCGCGTGCGGCGTCGGCGGAGCGGCTGAGGGTCGCGTCAATCTCGCCGGCGCGGGCCTTGAGCGCATCCAACTGGGCATCTATCGCCCGGTTGGCCTCGGCGAAGACGGCCTCGGTGCTTTCGGGCATGCGAGCGGCGGCCGTCTGCTTGAGCAGCCATTCCGTCCCCTTCGCATAGTGGGGCAGGGCGAACGGGTAGAAATCGAGGTATTTCCGGACGGTGGGGTCGACCAGTGAGACGCTCACGCGGGGGTAGATGATCGGCATCGGGACGCCCGCCCAGGCGTACAATTCGCGGTACTGCGCGAAATAGGCCGTCTCGCCGGGGCCGGCGACATAGGCGACGGTCGGAAACAGGAGATCCTGGATGAGAGGGCGGAGCACCACGTTGGGGCTGAATCGTTCCGGGGCCGTGCGGACCAGCGTCAGGAGTTCGTCTTCAGTGTAGCTGCGCGCGGTGCCTCGGAGGATAAACCGGCCGTCTTCGGCGTCGACGGGCAGCCGGCCCTCGTCCTCCATCATGAATAGATTCGTAGGCCGGGTGGCGACCTGGGCGTGGTAGCCCTGGTGGATGAGTTCGGCGCTGGTTTCGGCGAGGCGTTTGAAGGAGCCGGCAAAATCGCGCACCTCGCGATCAAACAGCGGTTCGGCGAGCCGCTTCATGGCCGGGTCGTCGATCGAAGCCACTATCAGGCCCGTGCCTTGCGTCAGGCGTTTGAGCACCCGGGCGAAGGCGTCTTCCATGAGGGCGCCAGGGGCGTAGGCCTCACGCAGGAACGCGCGCCATTCGGCGGTAAACGCTGTCGTCGGCAGCGCGCGGGTCAACTCGTCGATGCGTGCGGCGATCGAACCATCCAGCCGGAGGCGACCCACGGGGCCGGCGTTTACCTCGTCCTCGGAGAGGGGCGGCGCATCGTAGGCGACATCGGCTACCACACCACCATTGACGAGCGTGGTAGAGGCGATTTCGGGGAAGTCGTGGTCCTCGCCGGCCATCCAGAAAACCGGCACAACCGGGTGCCTGGTGGATGCCGAGAGCTGGCGCGCGAGCTGGATCGTCGTCAGCGTCTTGTAGATGGTGTAGAGCGGGCTGACAAAGAGGCCGAGTTGCTGGCCGGTGATGACGACGGCGGCATCGGGCGAGCGGAGTGTGTCGAGGGAGGCCCGGGTAGCCGCGTCGATCCCCCAGCGCGCCTGTTGTGCGTGCAGGGCATTGACCAGGGCGTCGCGGTTACGGTCGAACGCGAGGGTACGCTCTACAGCGGCGCGGAGGTGGTCCTGGTTACGGAAATCGCCGGCGTAAAACGACGCCACGCGTCCGTAGCGGGTACAGTAATCGACAAAAAGGGAAGAGGCGGAGAGGGCGGCGTAAGGTAGGGATGGAACGTGGTGGTAGGCAGGATTCGCATGCATAACGTGGGGTGGCTGCGCGGGTGACGCTCAATTCTGGGTCTGATCCCCGCGGCTACGCTCGATTTCATCGCGCAGCTTGGCCGCCAGCTCGTAGTTCTCGTCGTTGATGGCTTTCTCCAGTTGATCTTCCATTTGTTTGATCTTGGAGACGGGGCGATTCGGCTTTTCTTCGACTTCGGGTTTCGGTAGCGCGGAGACGCCTTCTTCCTCGGTGGGGATGCCGGCTTCTTCCAGCACGGCTGGCGCCACATAGATCGGGGCGCCCACCCGCACGGCCAGGGCGACGGCGTCGCTCGGGCGGGAGTCCAGCTGGCTCTCATCGCCTCCGTGCACGAATCGGATCTTGGCGAAGAAGGTGCCCTCGCGGAGTTCGTCGATCACGACATCGAGGATCTCGGCGCCGACGGTCTCGAACAGGTCCCGCAACAGGTCATGCGTCATCGGACGCGGCGGCTGGATGTTCTCGAGTTCCAGCGCGATAGCCTGAGCTTCAAAGGCGCCGATGATAATCGGGAGGCGACGATTGCCCTCGATTTCACCGAGCACGAGCGCGTAGGCGCCGCCGCTGGATGGGCTGGTCGAGAGTCCAACGATATCTACCTGAATAAATTCCATTGACGCTTACGCTTGCATCGACAAGGCTATAAAGTACGAAAAAGCGAGGGGCTGAGACGCGTCCCGGGGCCGGCGATCTTATGCGGTATCCGCCGGCGCGTGCAATGCCCTCTCCAACGCCATCAAGAACGCCTTGTTCTCTTCTGGCAGGCCCGAGCTGACACGAAGATAGCCCTGTAATTCGGGATATCCACTCATGTCTCGAACGAGGATGCCGTCTTCCGCCAGCTGCCTCATCACGGCGCGGCCTGGGCGTGTCGTTTTGAAGAGAACAAAATTTGCCTGGCTCGGAACGACGTGTACGCCGGGCATGGCCGTCAGGGCCCGTGAGATGTGCTGGCACCCTGATTTCATGACCGCCACGCGTTCGGCAAGTAATGCGGGGTCATCGAGCAAAGCCAGTGCCACGGATTCCGACAGGCGGTCGATCATAAACGGGAGCCGGGCCTTGAGCAGCTCCTGGATGATCGCGGGGTGCGCCATCAGATACCCGATCCGCAGGCCGGCCAGCCCGAACGCCTTGGAGAAGGTGCGGACCAGGACGAGATGCGGGTACCGATCCAGCAGGGTCTGCGCACTTTTTTCTTCGGTGAATTCGATGTACGCCTCATCCACCACCACAAACCCCGACTCCGCCGCCGCCGCCACGATCGGCTCGATCTCCTCGATCGGCATCGAGAGGCCGGTCGGGTTGTTGGGGGTCGTGAGCACGGTGAGCCCCGGCCGATGCGTGTGGACGGCGTCGAGCAGCGCCGGCGCGTCGAACCGGAGATCGGGCAGAGGGGGGACGGAGATGAGCTGGCCTTCGAAAAGCCGCACGACCGAGCTGTAGAGGGAAAACATCGGGGTGGGCAGGACGACCGGCCGGCCCCGTTCGATGAAGCCGTGCCCCACCGTGTGCGTCAATTCGTTGCTGCCGTTGCCTATGAGGATGCCGGCGGGGTCGTGACCGACATGGCGCCCGATAGCCTCCTGGAGCCGGTCCGGCTGTTCGGTGGGATACCGGTTAAACGGAACGTTGAAGAACTCCTCGATGAGCCGCTGCTTCAGCGGGGCGGGCAAGTCGAACGGGTTCTCGTTCTGGTTGAGTTTGATGTGGACCGGGCCGGGGTCGCGGGGGACGATATAGGGTTTCTCTCGCCGCACCGAGGGCCGGATTCGTTCGACGGCGCGCGCGAGCGACGCCTCCTGCTGTAACTCCATACGCTGCATCACAAAAGCCTCGCGCCGGCGTGCGGCCGAGTCGACTGACAAGGGGAAACGAACGCCACTAAACGAACGATCGGTCGGGGTGATCCGATCAGCGTTCGCGATCCAGGCGAACCTGTACGGCGAGGGCGTGCGCGGTCAGTTCTTCCTCGTTGGCGAAGCGTACGATATGTGGGCCGGCGGCGAGGAGGCGCTCGCGGGAGTAGGCGATGACAGACTGTTTGCGGATGAAGTCGTCCACCCCCAGGGCCGAGGCGTACCGGGCGGTGCCGCCCGTTGGCAGGACGTGATTCGGACCGGCGAAGTAGTCGCCCACCGGCTCGGTCGAATACGGGCCCAGGAAGATGGCGCCGGCGTGGCGGATGTGGGGCAGTACCGACCAGGGGTCCTGGGTGATGACCTCCAGGTGTTCGGGCGCCAGTTCGTTGACCATGGCGATCGCCTGGTCCAGGGTGTCGGTGACGACGCAGGCGCCGTACTCCGCGAGGGAGGCCTCGACGATGCGCCGGCGCGACAGCCCGGGCACGAGCCGCGCGAGGTG
>JBGSPJ010000650.1:0-4309 GCA_041738655.1 Rhodothermales bacterium
CCGGCACATAACGCACCTGGACGCCACCGTGCTCGACCCGCGCCGTGAGGACGCCGTTCGTGCGCTCGAACACCGCCTCCAGCGCCGCGTCATCGACCTCCGCGCCCGGCTGCAGCGGCGCCTCGAAAGTCTGGTGCGGCACATGAAAACCCGTGCGCTCGATGGTGTCCACCAGATCGTTGAGGCGAACGGCCCCGCCGGCGGTCGAGATCCTTGCCTCGTTGCTGGCCAGGTTGACCGCGGCCTCGAGCACCCCCGTCCGTTTCCGCAGCTGCTTCTCGATCCGCACCGCGCAGGAAGCGCACTCCATGCCTTCCACGGGAAGAGTCCACTCGGTCGCCTCGGGGGCGGATTCAGTCGGGGCCGGGGTGTTCATGGCGATGGCGAGGATGAAGGAGGGGGCTCCCTTGGAAAGCATGAACAGCGTCGGGGATCCATCACCGGCCGGCGGAGGCGTCGCATAAAACCATCGGGACCCGCTGGAAAAGGCTTCCACATGAAAAAAGCGCGAAGCACGGCTCCTAATGGGCGATCCCTACGTTTCACGCCGGCTGATCCACGCCAGTATCTACGCCTTTTTCCATCACCGTCCTCCCATCAGGGACCATAACCCTTTATGAAAACAGCTACTACCGGGCGTGCCGGCCGTGCGATCTACCGCGGTCTGACGCTTCTTACCCTCGCATTGGCCTTTTTTGTGTCCACGGTCCGCGCCCAGGATGCGGTCGTCGATACCACCGGCTGGCGGAACAGCCTCATCGCCAGCCTCGCCGGCAGCCAGGCTTCCTACAGCAACTGGAGCGAAGGCGGCATCAACTCGCTCGCGTTCACCACGGGCATCCTCGGCGAGCAGATGAAACACACGGAGCACTGGCTGCGCAAGCGGAAGCTGCGCTTCGCCTTTGGCCTCTTGAAGCAGGATACCCTCGACGTGCGCAAGGCGGATGACCTCATCCACCTCGAAAGCTCCGCCCAGTACCAGGGCGAACGGGTCTGGAAGACCCTCAACCCGATCCTAGCCTTCTCCTTCCGCAGCCAGTTCGCGGAAGGATTTGATTACGGCACCAGCCCCCAGACACGCGTCTCGGCCTTCCTCGCGCCGGCTACGTCGACGCAGACCATCGGTCTCGCCTACCAGCCCGTGCCCTGGTTCTCGCAACGCTTTGGCTTCGCGGCCAAGGAGACCATCGTCGCGATCGAGGAACTCCGGGAAGCCTACGGCAATGATCTCGATGAGACCCTGCGCCTCGAAGGCGGCTTCGACCTTTACTCGCAGCTCGACCGGGAGGTCGCGAAAAACGTGGTCCTCAAGTCGTCGCTCGGCCTCTTCTTCGGCTTCTCGCAACTCGACGAGCCGGACGTTCGCTGGGAAAACCTGGTGTCGATGAAGGTCAATAGCTGGCTGTCGGTCAACTTCGAGTTCGTCACGTTCTACGACCTCGACATCAGCGACAAGGCGCAGCTGAAGCAGGTGCTGTCGACGGGCGTCTCCTTCTCGCTCCTCTAGCCGTCGATATATTCCGCATCTCTGCGTTGCGCTCCTCGCCACTCCCCTCGACGGGGCTCGGGGCATGCATTGCGGCGTACCTGGGTACGCCTCATTCGCGGCTTATCGCGCGCCTTGATCTGCGAAATATCTCTTCCGGCTTAGGCCTGCTCTAGCATTGATTGTATAGAGCCGTCGATATATGCCGCAATCGGATAGCGAAGTGCTGTCCGATTGCGGCACGTTCGTTTTGCACAATGCGACACCGGGCGGGGCGGCCGGCGGTATTTAAGCGGTTGCGATCGGGTGGCATACGCCTTGATAGGTCGATGATAGACTCGAACCTGCACCATGCCGGGTCGGCATACAGCACGAGGTATCATGATCTATCTGACGGGGCAACTCCTCCTATTCCTTCTCGTTTCGGCCTTTCTGGGCTTCCTGGTCGGCTGGTTTTCGCGGGGCGCGCTCGTGGAGGCCGCCCGAATCCCCCATCCCTATGCCCCGGTCCGGTTGGACTGGCCGTACCCGGCTCCCCACCGGCCGGCCGAAACCGGTCCGGAAACCGACGAGGCCTGGTACCTCGCGTCCGACACAAACCGGCCCTGAGCCGGAAACCCGCACCATTCCTTCAGAGCACGATCTCGTTCCCTTCCAGTTTGTATTTCTCCATCAACCGGTAGATGGTCGAGCGCGTCACGCCGAGCCGGATCGAAGTCTGGTCGATGTTGCCTTTGCACACTTTGTAGGCGTGCTCGATCGCGAGGCGCTTGAGGTCCTCCAGGGGGATGATGGCGTCCGGCCGCTCGGCTTCGTAGAGCCGACTCGTCGGTGAGCCTGCCGGTGGCGGGGTCTGTAGCGCGGCCACCGGGGCAGGAGCGGATGGCCGGCGAGGCGGCGGCAGGGCTTCGAGCATAAGATCAACTGGCTCGATCGCCGGCGTGTCCGACACCAGCAGCGCGCGTTCAACGGCATTTTTGAGCTGGCGCACGTTGCCCGGCCAGTCGTTCGACAGGATGACGCGGCGGGTCGCGGACGAGAACTCGCGGGGCTCCACGTCCCGGTGCGCCGTCAGGAACGCCTTCCGGAAGTGCTCCGCCAGCAACAGCGCGTCCTGGTCGCGCTCGCGCAATGGGGGGAGGTGGACCGGGAACTGGAACAGGCGATAATACAGATCCTCCCGAAACGCACCATCCTGCGTCATCCCCACGATGTCCCGGTTTGTCGCGCAGATCACGCGCACATCCACCCGAATCGTTTCATTTCCGCCGACGCGCTGTACCTCCTGGTTCTGCAACACCCGCAGGAGCTTGGCCTGCAGGCTCAGGTTGAGCTCGCCGATTTCATCCAGAAAGATCGTGCCCCGGTTGGCCTGTTCGAACTTGCCCATCTTGCGGGTGTAGGCGCCGGTGAACGACCCCTTTTCGTGACCGAAGAACTCGCTTTCCATGAGTTCATTGGGGATGGCCGCGCAGTTGACGATGATAAACGGTTCGCGCCGGCGGGGCGAATTGTAATGGATGGCCTGCGCCGCCAGCTCCTTGCCCGTCCCGCTTTCACCGACGATTGCCACGGCCAGATTGCCCTTGAGCGTCTTTCGCAGGATACGCAACACGCGCCCCATCGCGGCGCTTTCCCCGATGAGTCCGGGAATGCCGTGCGGGGTGGGCAATTGCTCGCGCAGCGCCTCGACCTCCGCCGAAAGGGCGGTGCGGTCGGCGATTTGCCGGGCGATGGTTTCGATCTTGACCGTGTCGTCCACCCCCTTCGTGACGTAGTCGTACGCTCCGAGGCGGAGCGCCTCGAGGGCCACGCTGACGGATGTCTGGGAAGAGACGACGACGATCGGCAGCTGCCGGTGCGTGGCGTGGATCTGCCGGAGGGTCTCCAGGCCGCCCTGACCCGGCATCACGAGATCCATATAGATCAGGTCGGGCGCGGGGTCGAGCGCCGCGAGCGCGTCTTCGCCGGTTTCGAATACCTCGATGAGCGTGTCGAGCTTCTTCAGCTGGAAACGGAGCAACGAGGCGTAATCGGGATCGTCCTCGACGATAAAAATGCGAAGCGCCATAAGCGATGCGGTTGCAAATCCGATACTGTGGACAAATTTCTTTAAAATTGGCTGAAACGATAGAATTTGATGGTCCCCTCCTCTCCGAGGAGGGGCAGATCCCGGCGGCGATATATCGCCGCCGGGATGGGGCGGTGGGGCCGCTTCAGGGATTTTTACCTCCCCATCCCGATCGAGATCGGGATTTCCCCTCCTCGATGAGGAGGGGACCCTCTGAGCTCAATGCAATTTTTTGTAACTCGGCCACGTCTCCAAGTTGAAAGCAATGCTACGATGGTTGAGCATGTCGAACGAATGCGGTGAGTAAGCGCCCCAGCCTGTCCACAGTATTAAAATCTTAACGTCGAACGTTAAACGATTAACCCGGTAGGCTTCGGCAGGCGAAACCAGAAACAGGCCCCTCCGCCGGCGGCCGGCCGGTAGCCGATCTGGCCGCCCCACTGCTCGACCGTGATGCGGCAGAAGTAGAGCCCGAGCCCGGCCTGTCCGGGACGGTCGTCGCCGCGGGTGAACCGGGTGAACAGGGCGCCGGCGATGGCGTCCGACACCCCAGGTCCCTGGTCTTCGACGGACGCGAGAATATACGCATCCTCCGCGATGAGTCGCAGCGTGATCGTCTCCCCGTCGGTCGCATACCGCAGCGCGTTCGCTACCAGATTAAAAAAAACACGTTCGAGCCGTTCCGCTTCGCCGGCCACCCGCCAGTCGGTCTCCGCCGGGGCCGGTGCGTCGACCGCGATCGTGACGCCTCG
>JBGSPJ010000652.1:0-8820 GCA_041738655.1 Rhodothermales bacterium
GGGGATGCGCACCTGGATGCGTCCCTCGCCGTCGGGGTCGCCTTCCAGCGCGGACACCAGCCCCAGCTGCAACCCCTCGATGGCCGGCAGCAGGCCGGAGGCCGGCGGCGGCGATACGCCGTCGTGTGTTGCCGCGAACCATTCCGGCGACAGGCCGATCTCCAGATCCGTCTGCCAGTTGTTCGTGTTGATCTCGTGCCGCACGGCGGAGACAAACACGTTGCCATTGAACCGCTCACCGACGCCGTCGAGCGCGATAACCTGGCCCGGACCAACGGTCCCGACCCCCTGGATCCGCACGTGCCCTCGCACCATCGCGAGCCGGCTCCGGAGCAGCGTCGCGTCTGCCCAGGCCTGCAGCTCGGCGTCGCCGAGCTGGCCAGCGTGATGCAGTCCGAACGGGGCGTCGCCGACGATGCCGGCCAGCACCTCGGCCCCCACGTTGCCCGGTGTCGTCACCCCCGGATCGGCTCCCTCCAGCGACAGCATCTCCTGGTCGGCCGCGTTCCAGGCTCGCCCCTCTACGCTCGTAAACTGATCGCGTGCATCCATCGTCGCCTCGAATGCCAGCAGGTTGCCGCCGTATTTCAACTGGAGAACGGCCTCCTGGCCAGCGTCCGGTGGCTGGACGCGCAGCACGCCATTGTCGGTGAGGACGAGCAGTCCGTTGGCCTCGGCACGGGTGACGATGAAGTCCCAGTCCAGCGTGTTGTACTGGGCCGTGCCCGTGGCGACGATGGACGTGGGGGCGACGTCCGCCTCGAGGCCGGCCGCGCGGGCGATCTCCTCGATGACGTCGCTGTCGGACACTTCGTAGAAATAGGCGTTCTTTCGCCCCCGTGTGAGCATTATCGCGGCGTCCTTGCACTCGATGTCCAGGAGCGACGGCTTGCCGGCCTCTATCTTGATGCCGTGGCGGATGACGATGCCCTTGAAGAGCAAGGCGTCGTCCGCGTGGTAGCCGGCATGAACTTCGATCTCGGCGCCCGGGACGAACTCCGCTGCGTCGCTGGCCGGAAAGCTCTCCCGAGCTGGATCGCCGTCCAGGATGAGGATGCGCGCGGACGCGATCGTGTTGAGCCGCCGCGTGACGACGACGGCCATCACCTGAAACGTGCTGCTGATGGCCTGCCCGCCGCTCAAGATCTTGAACGTGGGCCGGTCGGCCGGCGCGGAGGTCGGTATGGTGCGGTCGTCGCTCATGTGCGCTGATCCTTGAGCGGAGGAAACTGCAGTGCCTGCCCCGCCTGCAGCCGCCGGAAGTTGTTGAGGTCGTTGAAGCGGGCGACCTTGAAATAATAAGCCGGGTTGCGATACAGCCGGTCGGTCATCAACGACAGGTGGTCGCCCTGCTGCACCACCCGCCTGTGGGTGAGGTCGGGCGAGTTCTTGCGCTCCTCCGCCACCCGGAGGGTGTCCTCGATATTCTCCGAAAACGAGGCCTTGACCGTGGCGCGCAGCGGGTAGCCGTCGCGCTTGAAAAGGGTGTAGGAGATATCGGCCGACTTGAGCACGCACTTCGAGACCAGCGCGCCCCACACCAGCTTCAGGTAGAGCGGCCGATGGATCTCCCCGTCGTAGCCGGTCACGCGGAAGAAGGCGTCGACCGTCTCCTGCACGTCCACTTTCTCGGTGGCCGTGCCCGTGCCGTCGAACATGAAATCGAACTGGTATTCCTGCGGTTTTATCGTGCCGAAGACCTGTGGGCTGCTCGTGTCACCCTGTCCCTGCCGCTCCTCATACGCCACCTCGTACTTCCGGGTGTATGCATTCGGGTTGAACATCACCTCGAACGTACCCGTTGGCGCCCCCGAGTAGTCGGCCTCTTTGAACGCCTCGATTCGCATTTTCTTGAGTTCGCCGTTCATCTATCGCTCCTGTTTGCGTCGCATGGCCTCGAGCGCCTGCTCGACGGCTTCCGCCACCAACGCCTGGCGCGTTTTGGCGTCGAGTGCGGGTGCCGTCTTCCGCGTTTCGCTTCCGCGTGCCTCGACGGTGGCTTTGATGACGAGTTCTCGTATTTCGACTGGCATGCTACTACCCTTTTCGGAACCGCCGATAGGCCAGTTCAAGCGATTCGATGACCAGCGCGTTGTCCTGCGCCTTGAAGTCCGAAATCGACCACTTCACCGGCCAGGCATGGAGGAAGTGCCAGCTGGCCAGCGTGCCGCCGTCCTCGTCAAGCAGCGATACGGTGATGTCGCGTGTTTCGAACTCGAAGTGTTCGATAGCGTCGCGACACCACGACGCCAACTCCGAGTCGCTGAAGAGCCCCCGTTTCAGCACCAGGTTGCCGTATTTCGCTCGCTTCGGCAGCCGGTGCACAAACCCGTTCTGACCGCCCTCCTCGATCTCCTCCACACCGATCTCCGCGCTCAGCCCGCTCACCTCCTGGAAACGCACGTCGTCCGACGTTTGGATGCCGGCTACCTCGACCCTGAAGAAGAACCCGACCGGGATCGTGTACATGACGCCCTCACGGGTTCTCGATGGTGAAGCCGTTGTGCGCGATCTCGATCGACTCGATCGCCACCTCGTTCTTATCGGCCCCGAGGTCGGGCGAGGTCAGCTTGGTGACCCACGCGCCCTGCACCTTCCAGGTCATGACCGGCTCGTGATTCTCGTTGAGCAGGCTTACAATGATGTCGCGGCGCTCCGGCTTGTTGAGCTTGGTTTCGTTGAGCCAATCGAAGAACGCGTTATTGCTCTTCATCACCCCGCGTTTCAGGGTGATGTTGCCGTACTTGACGAGCCCCGGCATCGTGATATTCGAGTAGCGCGGTGAATCCCCCGTCCGGTACTCGATGATCTGGTTGTCGATATTGAAGCCGGTGACTTCTTTGCACGAAAACTCGTCGCCACCGACCTGTACGCGAAAGTGAAACGATGGAAGAGGAAGCATGGTGAATCCGTGGTTTCTTGGGTGGATGAGGCGTCACGATCCGACGGTGGGACCGGCTACGACTGCTGGAGTTTGTGGGAGAATCGGAGGATGATGAATTCGGCCGGCCGCACCACGGCCATCCCGATCTCCACGATGAGCCGGCCCTCCAGGATGTCCTGCGCCGTCATCGTCTGCCCAAGTCCTACCTTGACGAAAAAGGCATCGTCGGGCCTCGCGCCGGCCAGGGCGCCCTCCTGCCATTTCTGGAGGAGATAGTTGTCGATCATCCCCTTCACCTTCGTCCACAGGTTGGCGTCGTTGGGCTCGAAGACCGCGAAGGAGGTTGCCTTCTTGACGGATTCCTCGACCATGTTGAAAAAGCGCCGAACGGGGACGTAGCGCCACTCGTTGTCGTTGCCGGCCAGCGTCCTGGCGCCCCAGACGAGGGTACCCTTGCCGGTGAAGGTGCGGATGGCGTTGATGGACTTGCCGCTCGTCGTGTCGACGTTCAGCCCTTCCTGCTCGGCGTCGTCGATCATCTGTGTCACGCCGTTGACGACGCTCACGCTCACGTTGGCCGGCGCCTTGTGCACGCCGCGCGTGTTGTCCACGTAGGAATAGATGCCGGCGATGGCGCCGCTCGGTGGAGTCTTCGCCAGCTCCCGCTTGATGTGGTTGACGATGTTGCCCACGATGGGGTGCTGGTCGTAGAGTACCGACTGGGTGAGCCTGCCGTGCGTGGCGGCGGCTTCGGTGACGTCGGCCGCAAAGGCCACCAGCGCATCGTGGAGGGGCGCGAGAGCCGCCTCGATGTTTCCCGCGGTCTCCAGATCGCTGGCGCCGGCATATCCCGCGCCGTTGGCCACGATAGACACGACCGTGCCGGCCAGCCAACCGGTGGCGTCGAAGGCGGCGTAGTCGCTCGAGACGGTGGCATCGTCGGGCAGCGTCGTGAAGGTGGCGTTATTGGCGACCACCTCGCGCTCGAGGGCGATCAGGTCGGCCACGGCCGTCTTCAGCCGGCTCTCCGCGTACGCGTCGAGGTCGTTGCCAAGATTGTCTCCCAGGATGGAGGTGTTCCATCCGGCGAAGACCAGCGCCAGTTCGCGGACGTGGGCAAGCAGCGCCGCGAAGTCGGCGCCGGCGTCCGCCTCGGTGTCGATCGCGTCACTCAGGCTCTTGTAGCGATCTTCCAGCGTGGGCGCCCGGAACGGCGTCAGGTCCGTCGCAATCGTCGCTTTGTCGCCGAGGGTGGTCTGGGCATCTACGACGAGATTGTTGAACGTGGTGTTCGACGTCATCGCCTCCAACGGCACTGGATTCGGCAAAGGGGTCGTCGTATCCACAACGTGGCCGTCGAACAGCGAGAAGTCCACGTCCTTCACGTAGGCGCTGAGCAGCCAGGGCGCGTAGGCCGCGCCGTACTTCAGGTTGTTGATGCCGATGCCGTTTCGGAAGCCCGAGATGCTATCATCCCACCCTAACTGCCCTTCCATCAGATCGAACACGCAGACGCGGTCTTGAAGAGTAGCGCATTGTGAGAGTGCCTTCTGCTGGAGGCTGTACAGCTCGCCCTCCGTGCCGAGCAGCACGGCGTCGGGGAAGAGAATGATGGTGGGTTCGTCGTACTTCTTGAGCGCGTCCAGTCCGACCATCAGGCCGGGCGAGCTCGCCGGATCGGTCACGTCGCCGTTGTTGATCGTGGCCGCGAAGTCACCCACGGACACGATATAACATTCGCCGCCGCCGTTGTCGAAGAAGAGGCGCAGCGCGTCGTACATGTAGAAGCGCTTGGGGATGGTGAGTTCTTCGACCGCGTAGTTGTTGCTCGTGTCGACGACGACATCGATCTGCGTGATGGCGTGCGCACCGCCATAGTATGCCTGGTATTCAAGCAACGAGGCGATCTTCGTGGGCTTGTTACGGAGGCTCTCCCCTTTGCGTTCGGCCTTCTCCGTATAGCCGATGAACGCGGGGATCGCGGTTTCCACTTCGGCTACGGACGGCGGAAAGATGGAGATTTCCTCGACGTAGACGCCGGGTGTCTTGTAGGTTGCCATGGCGTATCCTGTTAGATGGCGGTTTCAGCTGTGCGTCCGGCGAGGCCGGATGGCGTGTTCGGTAGTCGTTTATCAGATGTAGATGTACATGTCCGATCGATAGCTTCCCACGCCGGCCTGAAGCGGAGCATCCGCGCTGGCAATAGGCAGGTCGCTATACCTGGTACCGTTTTTCATCAGATGGAGCATCGGCCCGGTTTCGCCGAGCGCGATGGGGGCGTCGGAGTCAAAGACGACACGGTCGGTCTCCACCACGGCGGTGAAGGTGATGCCGGCCGGGGTGCTCTGGATGCTGAGGTCGGTCAGCACGATGCCGTTGTTCGCGTATTTCGACTCCACGATGTAGCGCCACGTCGTCTCCCGGGCATCGAACCCGATGGCGTAGGCGCCCTTCGCGCTGTTGAGCGCGCCGGCAGCGTCGATGAAGGCGTATTCCGCGGGCAGATCGCGCGTAAAAATGTCGACGATGCCGAAGCAGGATTTCCCGAACAGCGAGGGCGCGTAGTAGAATCGTTCCTCGCCGCCCTGGTCGTCGCCCGCGGTGTACAAGCTGGCGGGGAAATCGGGGATGCCGGCCAGGTCGATCGTCAGTACCTCGATGGGCGCCGGCTCTGAGAACGACACGGTGTGCCGGACGGCGCCGGTGATGTCGCTGATGGTGACGGTGCCGTGCTGCCTGGCCGGGGCGAACGCGTAGGTGTACGTATCGCGGTCGACGAACCGAATCGGGGCGCCCACCGGCTGGCTAGCGACGCTGTCGCCGAGAAACCGCGTCTCGCCGTCGACGCCGTCGAACCGGTTGTTGAAATAGAAAATCGGGTGGCCGGTGTAGGCCGGCAGCGCTGTGATCGTCAGGAACGCCGGGTCGATGGGCTGCAGGAGGAAGGTGAAGACGGCCGCTTCGCTTTCGAGCGGCCGGAGCAGCCGAGGCGCGGGATTTGTAGGGTCGAGTTCCCCGTAGACGGTGCCGCCACGGTCGTTCGGACGGAACACCAGCCCGAACCGGCGCAACAGGCCGGTGGTCGCGGGGGTCGGCTCGAGGCGGACGTTGCGGCTCACGCCGTCACGATAAAATCCGTGCAGGATGGTGATTCCGAAGAGCGGGTGATATGTGGTGCGTAGCGTACCCATGTCACGTGGTCAGCCGGATTTCTGTGACGGGCAGGGCCTCGGAAGCCACCTGGGTGTCGCGGACGACCACGATTCGCATCTGATACATCACGGACGGCCGATACTTGGCGCCCATTGCCCCCCACACGTGGTTGATCTGCTCGAAGCTGAGGGAGTGAAGCGACAGAACCAGCTTCCCATCGCCCTCCATCTCCGGGATGCTGGCGTAGTCGTACGCGCTCTCGTTCTGGAAATAGCCGATCACGTACGAGAGTGACTTTAACGACTCGGTGTAGTTGCTGTGGTTGGCGACGAAGAGCACATACAGGTTGAGTCGCGCCTCTGGTTTAATCCGCTGCAGGGTGCCGGCTGCGGAAGGTATGTAGCTCTCGTTCGCGCGAAAAATCGAATCTTCCTCGACATTCACCAGGCAAAGAACCACCTTCTCCTTGACGTCCTCGGCCTCGGTCCCCGTCTGGTCGAGCAGGTTGCCTTGCACAACCTGATCTGCATTGCCGGTCCGTACGGCAATGTAGGCGTTCAGGCGTTCGACGACGTGATCGATGGCGTAGTGGATCATGCAGCCAATCCGTTGCAAGTTCGTTCATTGGTGCAGCCGACTCCCTCGAAATGGCCCTAGGGCTCACCTGGACCGTGATCCGGGCGCCGGCTGAATTCAACTCCTCCGAAATAACCGCTAATAAAGAGGATGATGTCTTCGAAGACCCGCAAGTAGTGTTGCTCGCGGGACTGAACGTGGGTAATGTGGCCGCGCAGTAGAGGCGATTCCTGCTCATCGATATCCTCGACCCAGAGCTTCAAAATGAACGAATGGGACAATTCTGGCGTGGGCAAAACGTGACCTCTCCCGGGCTGGTCCTCGAACGAGCCGGCCGCGCGATGGAAGTGGCCGGCTTGGGGTTCGAGAGGAAGCTAGCGGCCGGTCGTTCTTCCTTCGTTCTTTCAGCGTTTCAGCAGAGTTCTATTTTTTTCAGCCTGATGATCTGTTGAAGAGATCGTGCATGCCGCCGTGCAGCTGACGCAACTCGAGGTCGAACCGTGAAATGGTCTGCTCCACCTGTTCCTGTACATGAAGCAGGTCCGTCTTTAGGAAGTGGATATGTGAGCTGAGTTGCTGGATGCTTGGGGGCAAGACGACGTCTGCCCTGGAGATGGTAAGGGCATCGCTCTTGATCTGTTCGTAAAGGGCCGTGGTTTTTGGCGAAGGCGCGATATCGAGCTCGCGGCGAAGCAGGTCGGCGCACCGGGCGTACTGGCGGATCGCATCCGTGCGCGCGCCGTAATGATAGTAGAGCCGCATGAGCATGCGATGGGCGTGCTCGCAGGCGCAATCGTACCGGAGAATCGTCTTGCCATAGGCGATACCGCATTCGAAACACCCCGATGCCTCGCAATACGCCATCAGCTTGAACATCAGGCGCAGGTAGATCTCCTTATAGAATTCCCGCTCGACCAGGCACCAGTCATGGCTCCAGTTTTCGAGCAATTCGCCATTGTACTGATCGACGATGTCGCGGATGGCGTCCGCCTGGTGCGTGGCTAGATCCTGGCCGGCGATACCCGTCATTCGGGTGTCCACCTCGGCGAGCGCTGCCACGTCGACGCTCAGCGCATCGATCGGGTTGAGCTTGATCCACTCGGCGTTGACCTCAAGGAGGCCAGCGTCGAGCAGATCGGGATATGGGGCGAAAGATTGCTGGAGTTGCCACAGCGCCTTGCGGAGGTAGGCCTTCGCTTGTGCCGTCGTACACTGTTCCTCCCAGAGCAGCGAGGCAATCCGCTCGCGAGCATGGCTGCGCCTGCTGTGAAGCAGCAGGTAACAGAAGAGCTCCTGTGCTTTGCTCGACTCGCAGGCGGTGATGACGCGACCGTCGCAGGTGATCCGGAGTCGACCGAAGAGCGAAATGTGGAGGCGTTTTTTCATTTCGTCGTAGCCATGTCGTTGGTTCTCGATCAGCACGTGCGTTGCTGTACGAGGATCTCGATCCTACTCGACCATTGAACCGACAGGTGCGAACAACCAGGTGTTAGAGACCGCGAGCAAACGGTACATGATAGCGAGGCCAGGCGCGCGTGGAATCTTCCGGGCCTGTGGCGTCGGGCCTGTGGTAGCCCGATACAGCCTCCGGAAGTGAAGGAAATGCCGTGGATCTCGTACTATGTGTGCGACACACCGGGCCGAATGTGGTCACATGCCCGAAGAATTATTTCACGGCAGGTTGTGGAGTCGGTTTCAAGCCCGCATGGCCTGCTCGACGCTGAGTCCGATGGATAGAATTTTTTCGTCCTGCATCGCACTACCGGCCAGGGTGAAGCCCGCCGGCGCCTCGCCGGCGCGGTGGCAGGGGATGGTCAGGGCGCATCCGTCGAGCGCGTTTACGATGGACGTATTGCGCAGCGCGCGGGTGTTGACGGCGAGGTAGTGAGCGTCGTCGCCTTCCACGAGGTCGGCAATGGGCGGGGGGATCATGGGGACGGTGGGCATGAGGTAGGCGTCGTAGCCGGCCAGCTCGCGTTCGGCGCGCTCGATGAACCGCCGGCGCCAGGCCAGGATGTCCATGTAGTCCGCTGCCTTAAACCCCACGCCGGCCGCCATCCGCATGTGGACGCGCGGGTCGTAGTCGGCCTGGTGGTTATGGTACCAGCGGCGATGCACGGCGTACGCCTCGACGGGCGCGAGCGGCCCGTACTTTCGGCCCTCCGCCAGTAGATCCAGCGCCTCGAACCGCCGCTCGACGATCTCGG
>JBGSPJ010000707.1:0-7505 GCA_041738655.1 Rhodothermales bacterium
GCCGGAGACCCGCGCCATGCAGCGGGCGCAGGCCTATCTGACGGGGCTCGGGTTCCGGGAGATCTACACCAACAGCATGCTCAGCCGGGAGACCGCCGAGCGGTTTAATCTGCCCGTGTTGACGGCCGCCGGGCATCCGGGGTCGGTGGTCGAGACGCTGAAGCCCATCTCCCAGGAAATGGCCGCGTTGCGGCCGTCGCTCCTACCGGGGATGCTTGCCGTGATGGCCCACAACCAGAATCACGGCCATGATGTGCTCCGGTTTCTCGAGTTCGGCCATGTGTTCAGCAAGACCGCCGCCGCCGGCGTGATCGTGCCGGGGTATGGCGAGCATACGTCGCTGCTGCTGGCGATGAGTGGGCCGGCGGAGCGCGTGAACTGGACCAACAAGGAGCGCCAGGCTGACTTCTTCGACCTGAAGGGCGTGATCGAGGGCCTCACGGGCCGGCTCGGGCTGGCGGATGTAGTCTATACACCCGTGTATGCCCCCACCTGGGCCACCCAGTACCATCTGGAAATGCGTGTCGGGGGCCGGCTGGTGGGCGTGGTGGCGAGCGCCTCCGAGGAGGTCCGTTCGATCTACGATTTAAAAGAAGCCGTCTATTTCGCCGAGGTGAACTGGGACGTGCTGGCGGCGGCCGCGCCGGATGTTGCCGGCGTGAAATACCGCCCGATCAGCCGATTCCCGAGTGTCGACCGGGACCTCGCGGTGCTGGTGGATGCCTCGGTGCAGGTGGGCGCCGCGATGACGACCATCCGGGCGGTGGCCGGCGGGATGCTGCGGCGGTTGACCGTGTTCGATGAATACCGGGGCGACCAGGTGCCGGCGGGCAAAAAAAGCGTGGCCTTCGGGCTGCGTTTCAGCGCCGACCGGACGCTGCAGGATGACGAGGTGGATCGGATGATGGCGCGAATCCTGGATCGTCTGCAGAACGAGCAGGGGGCGGAGTTGCGTCGCTAGATGTGTCGGTAGTTGTATCGATAGTCGTGTCGTTACGCCGTCGCTACATCGGGTTCTTTTGTTATATTGCACGCGAACCCGGCCGTGTGAAAGACCGTGGCTGAAACGCCACGCCCCTAAACCGACGCACGGAAACCCACAACGAGAGGCAGACGCTATGGAAGCATCGGAAGTGCCCAATCGCGATGAGTTGAACCCCGCCCCGGAAGGGGCGGCCGAGGGAGCATCCACCCTTATCGGGCTCCGTTCGTTACGCCGGCTGCGGGACCGCGTCCAGGCCGCCGCGCAGGAGATTCAGGCGTTGCGTCAGGAAAATGTCGCCCTGCACCAGCGAATCGTCGAGCTGGAGCGGAGCGTTCGGCCGGCCGGCGACGGCGGTGCGCCGCTGGCCCTCGAGGGCGACCCCGACCAGCTGCGCCGCAAGGTGGACGGCTTTATCGTGGCGATCGACCGGTATCTCGAAGAAGACAGCCGCGCCGCGTAACCCGAAGTTGGGGCTCATCTGACCGGATTTATCCATGGAAAAAACGATACGAGTGGACGTGATGGGGCGCGAATACCCCCTTCGCATCGCCGCGTCCGACGAAGCCGTCACCCGCGAAATGGCCGCGTATGTGGATGCCAGGATGCGGGCGTTTAAGACCGCGTTCCCCAAACAACCCGAGGTGACGACCGCCGTGGTCACCGCGCTTGCCCTGGTGGAGGAGCTGTTTGCCGCTCGCGACGCCCAGGCACGTATGCTGGCTGAGGCCGACCGGGAGGCGGCGCAGCTGGATGCCCTGCTCGAAGAAGTGATGGGCGCCTCGACCCACGGGACGACGCCAGAGCTGCGGAATGGCCGCTCTTGAACGAGGTTTGGGAATAGGCTGGATATTGTAATTTTTTTTCTCTTGATTACCCGATGCCGGCCGCAACGATCGCCAGGCCTCGCCTGGTCATCGGACGACCATTTCACACGGAACTGCTTAGGTAGAGTCGGATATAAACGATACTCTCTCGAGGCGCGTCCTTGAGAGCGCTTCTTACTGACCCGTTCTGCATATATAAGAACTTTACTCGTATGCTTTAGGGAGCCACCCTTCACGCTACGACAGCAGGCCTCACTCCCTCACGGGACATCTCTTCGGAGATCCGAGGAAGCTGGAAGAGTATGAGCGGCGCCCACTGTGTGAATCTGAAGAAGTTCTTCATATCCACCGGAGCGGGTTAGTATGAATGCAATGCCCCGGCTTGGTTACGTGTGAGCATGAAACCGGCCGGGGCATTTTTATGCCCATACGGTTCGGGCATTAAGCGCAAGTCGCTCTCACATAAACGCATATAGATCATGGACATACCTGCGGTATTCGGCGACATGGTCGCCGTCGCCGTGGTCGCTCTCTGCATCGTAGTCGGCATCATCATCGACCGGTTTCTGCTCTCGCGGAGCGTCCGGGTTCAGGTGAGCAAGGCGCGAGACGAGGCGAAGCGGTTGTTGGACGAGGCCGAGCAGGAGGTGAAGAAGATCCGGTTCGAGCGGATCGAAAAAGTAGAGGCCGATCTGGTAGTGCGTGAAGAGACGCTTGCGCGCGAGACCTTGGAATCGAAGCGCGGGTTGCGGCGGATGAAGCACATATACCGCCGGCGCCTGGAGAAAGTGATGGGCAGGATGCAGCGGCTCGCGGAGCGGGAGGCGGTGCTGGTCAAGGCGGCGGATGCGATCGAGTTGTTGCGGAAAGAAGGCCGGCAGGCCCAGCGGGAAGCCGAACGGCTGCGTCGGGCCGCCGCTCAAGTTGATGAAGACATCCGTGGCCGGCTCACCGAGATCGACCGTAAGGAGCAGGAGGTGGCCGCGCTGCGCTCCGCCCTGAATGCCCGCCAGGAGAAGATGCAGCTGGTGCTAGAGGAGCAGACCCGCAAGCTGGAGCAGGTATCGGGCATGACGCCGGACGTGGCGCGGGAAGCAATGATCGAGCGGTACATCGAGGAGGCACGGATGGAGGCCGCCTCGCGGGTGAAGGAAATCCGGGACGAAGCCAAGCTCACCGCAAACCGGCAGGCGCGCAAGGTGATTCTGACCGCGATCCAGCGGACGGCGGCGTCCCACGCGATCGAAAACACCGTCTCCGTGGTGAACATCCAGTCCGATGAAATGAAAGGCCGGATCATCGGCCGCGAAGGGCGCAACATCCGCGCGTTCGAGGCCACGACGGGCATCGAAGTGATCGTGGACGACACCCCCGAGGCCGTGATCCTCTCGGGGTTCGACCCCGTGCGGCGAGAAGTGGCGCGTATCTCCCTCGTGCGGCTCATCCAGGACGGGCGGATACACCCGGCGCGTATCGAGGAAGTGGTGGAAAAGGTCCGCGAAGAAGTAAACGACGAGATCATGGAGGTGGGAGAGCGGACGGCCATCGACCTGAATTTACATGGCATGCACGCGGAGTTGATCCGGCAGATCGGCCGGATGCGCTATCGGACGAGTTACGGCCAGAACCTGCTCGCCCATTCAATCGAAACGGCGCATATTTCCTCGTTGATCGCGGCCGAGTTGGGGTTGGATGTGAGCCGCGCCTGCCGCGCCGGCCTGTTGCACGACATCGGCAAGGTAGTGGAGGAGGACATCGAAAATCCCCATGCTATCGTCGGGATGGAACTCTGCCAGAAGTACAAAGAGCATCCCGACGTATGCAACGCCGTTGGCGCGCACCACGACGAGATCGAGATGACCTGCCTGATCGCCCCGGTGGTGCAGGCGGCCGACGCGATTTCCGGGGCCCGGCCGGGCGCGCGGCGCGAGGCGCTGGAGTCCTATATCAAGCGTCTCGAGAAGCTGGAGGATCTGGCGCGGACGTTTAACGGGGTGGAGCGGGTGTACGCTATCCAGGCCGGCCGCGAGATCCGCGTGCTTGTCAATCACGACCTGGTGTCGGACGCCGAGGCCGAGAACCTGGCGGTCGATATCTCGAAGCGTATCCAGAACGAATTGCAGTACCCGGGCCAGGTCAAGGTGACGGTGATCCGCGAGGTGCGGGCGGTTTCGTACGCGAAATGAGCCTGCCGTGAAGGCGCATCGAGACGGAGCATGACGACCCGGGCTTACGGGTCGCCGGCTACCCGTTATTTGAGCCAAAAGGATGCTGTGAATGTTGCCAATCCTTGTTACCCTACAGATTGTCTAACCTGTCAGTCGTGGTCATGCCAGTGGCGCGCCCGAGGCATGACCATCGAGGACAGATCAGACCCTTTCCACCTCTTCTTCGCCAATCGCAGCGCGATCGGTTTTCGCCCCCCTTTCGACATCACTAGTGCAAGCTCATCCAGGGGGGCTACCTATGCGCATCTTAACACACGTATCACGCGTTGGGCTGGTTTGCCTGGCGTGTGTATTGGGCGCTCCGCGCGCCAGTCTCGGCCAGATTTCCTTAAGTGAGGTCTCGAACCTGGCCGGTGTCGGGGGAGACACCTACGACAGTACCTCGCGACACGGTCTGGGCATTAACTGGATCGATTATGATAACGACGGATTTCCAGATCTCTTCCTGCCTAATGGGGGCGGGGAGGTGCCGCATCTGTTCCGGAATAATGCCGGCAACGGCACCTTCACTCGCAAGGATGGCCTGCTCCCAGCCCTCCCCATTGTTGAGATGACAGGTTCCGTCTTCGCCGACTACGACAATGACGGCGACATGGACATCTACATCACGGTGGGGGGGAGTGATCTGTTCGCCGCCGATGGCTCGCCCAACTTTTTGCTCAAAAATCTCTGGGTGGAGAACGGGAATGCCGAATCCGACCCGATGTTCGTTGAAGTGGCCGCTGCCGCCGGCGTGGACAACCGCCCGCCGGTCGCTTTCGGTCCGAACGGGGGCTACAAAAGCTACACGGCAACCTGGCTGGACTACGACCTCGACAGCTGCATCGACCTTTTTGTAGGGACGATGGTGTGGGACGCCGGCGGTTCCGATGTGAACCGCAATGCGCTGTACAAAAACGACTGCGACGGGACGTTCACGAACGTTACCGCCTCCGCCGGGATCTACACGGGCGACCCGGTGCAGGATCGTCCAACACTCGTTGTTTTTGGCGGGTTGATGGATGACGACCTCTATCCGGATCTGTACGTCGTCAACGTCCAGCAACCTTCCCCCTACCATCACGATCAGTATTTTCACAACAACGGAGACGGCACGTTTACGGACCTCACCTCCACGATGCCCGGCATCGGCGACGACTCTGGCGCCGGCATGGGGATCGACCTGGCTGACATCGATCTGGACGGGGATTGGGACATCTATATTTCCGACCTCGCCAATCCGGGCGGGATCGAGCCTGTCGCCGAGAATAACGTGTTGTATAAAGGCAATCCGGGTGGCACCTGGAGCGAAAATTCGGCTCCGGCGGCCGGCGTGAAGAGCTTTGATTCGTGGGCGGTCAACTTCTTCGACCTCAACCACGACGGGTACGAGGAACTGCTCGTTGGGGTCATCCTGCCGACCCAGATGAAAGACGAGTTGTACCAGAATGACGGCGATGGCACCTTCACCGACATTTCCGTCGCTGCCGGCATGATTGCCGGCGATTCGCGCGGTTCGGCGGCGGCCGATTACGACCGCGACGGCGATCTGGATTTTGCCGTCGTGAATCTGAACGGCACCCTTTTCCTGTACAAAAACAACACGGCCGGCCTGCAAAACTGGTTGCAGATCGATCTCGAGGCCACAGTTAGCAACCGTGCCGCGATCGGAGCGCTGGTTGAAGTAAAGGCCGGCGGGAAAACCTACACGCGTCAGATCAAGAGTGGCGTCAGCTCCCACTCGCAGAACGAAATGACGGCCCATTTCGGGCTCGGGACGGCCACTACCGTCAACGAAATAAAGGTCTCCTGGCCCTCGGGCGCTGTTACCGTTGTAAACAGTGCGGCTATCAACCAACGGATGACGCTAGTCGAGGATGGAACGATTGGCAACACGCCTCCGAGCGCCCTCTTCACGCACACGTCCTCTGGACTCACGGTGAATCTGGATGCCTCGTCTTCAACCGATAACGCCGGTATCGTGAGTTTTAGCTGGACGTTTGGCGATGGGGCCACAGGGAGCGGGGTAACGGCTGCGCACACGTACGCGGCGGCCGGCACCTATACTGTTGTCCTCACCGTAGCCGACGCCGAGGGGCTGATGGACAGCGAAAGCCAGTCCGTTACTGTGAGTGAAAGTGGCGGCGGGACTGGCGCGTTTCTGGAGTCGGCAGGCCTCGTGTCCATGGAGGCTGAAAACGCTCAAAGCCAGGTGGATCGGGACGATCATACTTGGGTGCCTTCCGTTACCCATGCCGGCTATAGCGGTGCCTCGGCCATGCTGGCCTCGCCGGATGACGGCACGCGCGTACGTTCCGCTCCCGAGGCGGTGAGTCCAGAAATGATCTTCGAAGTCAACTTCGCCACCGCAGGCACCTACTACGTCTGGCACCGCATCTGGGGCGCCGACGCCAAGAGCTACAAGGCCTTCTCTGGTATAAACGGCGTCGCCGACGGCAGCGCGATCAGCGCCGGCGCGTTTAACGCGTGGACGTGGACCAACAGCCGGTTCGACGGCTCGGACGCGACGATCGTTGTGTCCACCCCGGGTGTCCACACGGTTCATATCTGGATGGCTGAAGACGGCGCATACGTCGATAAACTCGTACTCTCCACCGACGCCGGCTTCGTGCCCACGGGCACCGGTCCCGCCGAAAGCCCGAAAGACGGCGGCGGCGACCCGGGTAATATCGCCCCGGTGGCCAGCTTCACGCACTCCGCTACGGATCTGGCGCTGAGTGTGGACGGTTTGGCTTCCTCCGATAGCGATGGCTCGATCGTCAATTATGCCTGGACGTTTGGCGACGGCGCCACGGCCACGGGCGCCACGGCTGGCCACACCTACGCGGTCGCCGGCACCTACACGGTGGCGTTGACGGTCACGGATAACGAAGGGGCCACGGGAACAGCGAGTCAGAGCGTGATCGTAACCGGTGGCGGTGGGGTTGGCACGGGGGCGTTCCTCGAGGCCGCTGGCATGGTCGTCATGGAGGCCGAACACTTCCACGCAAACATCCAACGGGGCGCCGATAGCTGGGTGGCCGGGGCCGCGTACGCCGGCGCCAGCAGCGGGAGCTACATGGACACCACGCCGGACGACAACACCGAGATCAAGACCGGCGCCGAGACGACGAGCCCCGAGCTCTCGTTTGACGTCGAGTTCTCGACCACCGGTAGCTACTATGTCTGGGGCCGAATCTATGCGCCGAGCAACAAGTCCAACTCCATGCATGGCGGGGTAAACGGTGTCATTTCGACCGCCACGAATGGTTTCCAGACAAATACGCTGGGCCAATGGGTGTGGATCGCCCTGGTTAAAAATGGCGTGGCGGTGCCGCTTTCCATCGGAACTGCCGGCGCGAACACGGTGCACGTCTGGATGCGCGAGGATGGCACCGCTATCGATAAACTCGTGCTCACGACCGACGCCGGTTTTGTGCCCACGGGCGAGGGCCCCGCTGAAAGCCCGCAGGCGGCCGCCCCGGTCGT
>JBGSPJ010000162.1:0-10412 GCA_041738655.1 Rhodothermales bacterium
AACCTATAGCGGTAAAATCGCATGGCCGACGAGCCCAGAGCCTCTTTCGCTATGGACTCGATCGCCTCCGGGAGGCCCTCATCACGCGCACTCAACAGAAACAACTCGCCAAGTACATCCAAATTTTGTCGTGTACCTAGCGCTGAGCCATTCAATCTTCCGGATCGAGAAGCTTCGCAATCCGTGCTTGCAGGTCCTGGAGATGGAGCCGGCGCATGGCGTCGCCGCGGCGCGTGAGGGCGCGGTCCACTTCCGTCTTGAGTGTTTCCAGCTCGCCGCGGACGTAGGCGCGGATGTCCGACTGGCTGACATCGATGTTCGTGAACCCGAACGCGGCGGATGAGGCCGTGGCCGGCGGCGCCTCCTCGGTCATCAGGAACTCGAGGCGTTCCAGGTAGCCGCGCTGGAGGTTACGGCGGAAGGCGTCGATGGAGCCCGTCGTGTTCAGTTCGGAGAAGATGCTCGCACGGAGGTCGGCGAAGAGTTCGGCCGGCGTATAGGTATCGTCACCCATCATCACCTCGGCCTCCATTATGCGCGCGAGGCGCTGGGGGTCGAGCAGGGTGTTGACGGCGCCCACCTGGTAGCGGCGAAGCCGGTCCATCGCGCCGACGCCTTCGATGCGCCGCAGCACACTCTCGTCCAGCATCCACGACGGCGTCGCGAATACCTCGCGGCCGAGCCATTCCAGGGACTCGCGCTGGCGCGTTTCGGGCACCATGGCGTAGATCATCCCGTCCTGGTCGTACGTCTTGAAATCTTCGTACCACCCGCCGACATTGGCCGCGACATGACCGACGTAGCGATTCCACTGGCCGGCGAGTTGGCCGTAGAGTTCGTTCAGGTCGTCGTAATCCTTCGCCTCCTCCTCGGTCCACGTCACCAGGTTTTCGAGGATGATCTTCAGGTTCGCGATGCCATAGTCGCTGGCTCTGGCGGCGTCATCCCCAAGGTCTTCGTTCTGCGACCGAGGGTCGATACGGGGGCCCTGCCGGCCGTAGAAATACATGGGGTCGCCGGCACGTTCCACCACCCATTCGTTCAGGATGGGGCGTTCCGCGTCGACCGAGGTGGCCTGCGGGAGCGGCGAGTAGCCCCACTGGATGGCCCACTTGTCGTACACCCCGATGTCCGGCATGAGGCTCGTCACCCCGTCGCCGGGCTGGGCGATGTAGTTGAACCGGGCGTAGTCCATGATCGACGGCGCCGTGCCCATGGCGTCGGTGAACGCCTTCGAGCGGAGCGAGTCGACCGGGTAAGCCGCGCTTGATCCCCAGTTGTGAGGGAGGCCGATTGTGTGGCCTACCTCGTGGGCGGAGACGAACCGGATGAGCCGGCCCATCACTTCGTCGCGGAACCGGACGCTGCGCGCATCCGGGTTGATGGCGGCCGTCTGGATGAAGTACCAGTTGCGCAGCAGGTTCATCACGTTGTGGTACCAACCGATGTCGCTCTCCAGGATCTCGCCGGTCCGGGGGTCGTGAACGTGTGGCCCGTAGGCATTTTCGATGGGTGAGGAGAAGTAGCGGATGACCGAGTAGCGGACATCCTCCGGGCTGAACTCGGGGTCCTCCTCCGGCGACGGCGGGTCCTTCGCCATGATGGCGTTCTTGAAGCCGGCGGCCTCGAAGGCGCGGTTCCAGTCTTCCACTCCCTGCTTCAGATACGGCCGCCACTTGGCCGGCGTCGCGGGGTCGATGTAGTAGACGATGGGCTTGATGGGCTCCACAAGTTCACCGCGGGCGTGGGCGGCGGGGTCCTTTGGTTCCAGGCGCCAGCGGGTGATGTAGCAGCGCTCCTCGGCCCGCTGCGCATCCCGGCCGTAGTCGGTGAGGCGGACGCTGAAGTACCCCACTCGCTTGTCGCACAAGCGCGGCTGCATCGGATCCGCCGGCAGCAGGATCATGGACTGGTTCATCTCCAGCGAGATCGAACTCGACGACCCGTTCGATGGCGGCTCGGCGGCGTCGTAGGTGAGGACGTGGCGGACTTCAAGGTTTTCCGGGTAGCTCCTCGCCGAGTTGATGAAGGAGCGCGTCTTGTCGAGCCGGCGCACTTTGTACGTGTCGCGGCGCGACTTCTGGAGGCCGAGTACCGGCACATCGTCCGTGTACAACGCCGTCACGTCGATCACCACCGACGACGAGTCCGTGCTCAGCGCCTTGATGTCGAAGGCCTGGATAATGGGTTCGAAGTTCGAGTTGCGGACGGCCTGGAAGATCGGCTCGTTTTCGTCCGCCACGTTTTCGTAGCTCACGACCCGGAGGAGCACCTTGTCCTCCATCCGTTCCCAGCGGACCACCTGGTTGTTGGCCTGCTCGCCGCCGTAACCGATCGCATCGGCCGTGCGCGCAATTCGCGTCACGAGCAGCAGTTCGCGCCCAAGCATCGCGTTCGGGATTTCGAAGAGCAGCGTCTGGCCGTCGCGGTGCACGGTGAAGAGACCGTCGTCGGTCACCATCTTTTCGGTCACCACTTCTTTGTAGGGCTTGATGGTGCTTTTGCTCTCATCGGCCTTCTTGGCGGCGGTCGGGCTCGCCGGCGTCGCCGAAGGCTGGCCCCCGCGCGTACTCGCGCATCCACTCGTCAACGCGACGCCGAAAAACAGGATCAGGGCGAGGTGCCTGAATGTCTTCATGATGATCTGATAAGGCTGGTAGAAAATGAATGGGATGATGGGGCGATAATCTACGAAACCAGAACCGGATGAAAACGGCTCGAGAAGTCTTCAGGTCGTAACTTCCATCGAGCTTCATTCTACAACTCCTATCCCGTTCGATGTTATGACCCGTTGCGCCTGGGTAACCGACGATCCAATCTACCTCGCCTATCACGACCACGAGTGGGGCGTACCGGTCTTTGATGATCGTCACTTGTTTGAGATGCTGGTGCTGGAAGGCGCGCAGGCCGGCCTCAGCTGGATCACCGTGCTCAAACGCCGCGAAGGCTACCGCGCCGCGTACGATGGCTTCGATCCGGAACGCATCGCCGGCTGGGACGACGCCCGGATCGCCGCACTGATGGACGATCCCCGCATCATCCGGAACCGACTCAAAGTGGAGGGCGCCCGGAAGAACGCGCGCGCCTACCTGGAGATCGTCCGGGAAGCCGGTAGTTTTTCGGCGTTTCTATGGGCATTTGTAGGCGGCCAGCCCATCAAAAATAACTGGAAGACGATCCGCGAAGCGCCAACCTCCACCCCGGAATCCGACGCGATGAGCAAGGCGCTGAAAAAGCGCGGGTTCACGTTTGTGGGCTCGACCATCTGTTACGCCTTCATGCAGGCGGTGGGCATGGTGGATGACCATACGACGGATTGTTTTCGATACGACCGCGCCGGCTGATGCCTTTTTTCGCGCGTCCGCAACCGCGGATCCTGCTCTCCGTCTGCTGCTATTAATTACTTAGTATTGACAAATGGCGTTTGAGGGCGTATGTTGCCCCTGTAAGTATTAATTCATTAGTAGATAGATGGCGCGAAAACCTTCCACAACGCTCACCGACGCTGAACTGCGGCTGATGGACATCGTCTGGAGCCTGGGGCCTTCCACGGTTCAGCAGGTAGTGGATGCGTTGCCTGCCGGCGAACCGCTGGCGTACAGCACCGTGCTCACCATGATGCGAATCCTCGAGCGCAAAGGGTATCTGAAGCACGAGAAGGAAGGGCGCGCGTTCATGTATCGGGCCTTGATCGGGCGGGAAGAGGCACGAAAAGGCGCTCTCCGGCACGTCATGCAACGTTTTTTTGAGGATTCGCCCGAACTGCTTCTGCTCAAACTGATGGAAAACGAAGACCTCGATGCGAAAGACCTCGACCGGCTGAAGGCCCTTCTCGATAATGCTTCTGAGGATGAATCATGACAGAACTAGCTGGATGGGATCGCGTCGCGGCTGCTGCCGTATCGGGTGCGCTCAACGGTGTCTGGCTCGGCACGCTGCTGGTGATCGGCGTCTGGGCAGTGATGCATCTCCTGGCGTATCGCCGGTCGATCAATGCGACGACGCGCTACCTGGTGTGGTCCGCGACGCTGGTCCTGAGTGCCGGAATACTGCTTCAATCGATCGGGCAGGATTATCAGGGCCAGGCCCGTACAGCCGTCGTCGTTCAAACGGATGCGCCGGCCCCCCCTTCGCAGCGTGCCCTCATCGCGCCTCTTCTTCCGGATCAGGCGCTCGACGCCGTGATGCCGTCCTCCAGCGATACCGCGGGGCCGATCGCCGAGTCATCTGGAAATCCCGCAGTGCCCCGTATCGAGGGGCCGGCGATCGGTCTCGTCTGGCGCCGCGTGTTGTTTGGCCTCTGGGCATTCGTGACGCTCGTGATGGTACTACGGATCGCGATCGGGTTCGCGGCCGCGGGGCGCATCAAACGGCGAGGCCGGCCGGCAGCCGATCACCTACAGCACATGATGCGCCGCGTGCTGGCGCAGACCGGAGCGACGCGGCCCATACGACTGGCGGTGTCGGACGAGGTCGACACCGCGCTGGCCATCGGGTTTCGGTCGCCCGCCATTCTGGTCCCGCAGACCATGCTGGGTATGCTCGACGAGACCGAATTGGAGCAGGTGCTGCTGCATGAGACCGCGCATCTGATCCGCAGGGACGACTTCGCGCTGGTGTGTCAGCGGTTGGCCGAGGCGGCGTTCTTCTTCCATCCGGCGGTGTTTTTTCTCGGGCGGTGGATGAGTCGGGACCGTGAGATCGCCGCAGACGACTGGGTCGTCACGTTGACGCGCCGGCCGAAAGCCTACGCGGCGTGCCTGGTAAAGCTGACCGGGTTGCGCCGCCAATCGATGGCCATGGTCCCTGGTTTTGCCGCGGGCAAGAAGCAACTGGTCGACCGGGTGACGACCCTTCTCGATCGCCGCCGTCTGGCCACCCGGCAGGTGTCGATGGCGGTCTTGCTGATCCTGCTTTGCGGGGTATGCGTCATGGCCGGCGCGACACTTCGTCTCGTCCCGGTATTTGTGTTGCCGCTCGGGGAGAGCGTGTTGGAGACGCTTGGCGTTGCGCTCCCGCCGGCAGCAGCGATCGAAGTAGCGGGTCGAGGGGCCGAGGTGCCGGCTCCCGTGGCGTGGTCCTCTGCGGTCAGCGTGTCTTCCACTGACATGGCCCCTGATCCTGCCCCTGATCCTGCGATGCCCCGATCTGCCGGCGTGGCCGCTGTTTCTCCAGCGCCCATGGCGGAATCTGAGCCGCTTGCAGAGGTCGTATTATTTCCCGAGCCGACACTCGCGGCTGCCGCCTCACAGCAATCGAACGCCGATCCTGTGTTGAGCGCAGCGTCGATGCGCAAGCTGCTGCTGGCCTCCACGCACATCGCGTCCAGTGGAGATCGGGCACAGGTGCTCCTGGAGGCGGTCAGGCGGCTGCCGGAGGATGCATCGGTTTACCTCGCCTATATCGAGACTGCTGCGACCATCCCGTCCTCGGGCGACCGCGCGTCCACGCTTCTCGGGCTGATCGAGCAGCACGCGCTGGATGTGACCGTAGCGCGTTCGTTTCTGGCCGCGGCGGGAGGTATACCGTCGATGGGCGATCGTGCTTCTGTTCTCGAACGGGTTGTCGATTCGGAGGCGTTACCGATGAGCGACGCCGGCGTACGTGAGGCGTACCTGGAGGCCATTGAAACGTTGCCATCTGACGCCTTCAAACGAATCTCAACGGCGCTTCTTCGACGCCAGCGATGATTCGAGCCGAGACCTTCTTCTTCGATTCCAGTCATTTCCCGCCTGCCGGGTATCCGAGGTGTACACCATGAGCTGTTGTAAACACGCACGTATCGTCTGGACCATGCTGTCCTTGTTGATCGTGGCTACGCCGGCTTCCGGCCAGTCTACCCAAAACGGAACCTCGCATTACCAGAGGAAAGAACGAGGGTATGAGCTGGATATCACCCTGAAGGGAGACGTGCATCTGAACGACGACGATACGGATATTCGATCGATTTCCCCGGGCGGATTTATCGAGATCCTGGAGGATGCGGGTCGGCAGGACCACCGGCTACGGATCGAGCCAGGCGCCGGCGGGAGGTTGACGTACGCGTACCGGCTGAACGGCAGGGCCGTGGAGTGGTCGGATGTAGATACCACGTGGTATGCGTCGCTCGTGCTCCGGATTGCGCGGATGGGGGTAGATGCGGAAGCACGCGCGGAACGTATCCTCCGGAAAAAGGGACCCGACGCCGTGCTGGACGAGGTCGAGGCGATGGGCAGTAGCGGTGCCCGGAAGACGTACATGCTGGTGCTCTTCGATAAAGCAAAATTGAGCGAGTCGGAGCTTGTTCGGGCCGCGGGGGTAGCGGCGGGGATTCCTTCCAGCGGCGACAAGACGGAGGTCCTGATCGCCGGCTCCGAGGCGTTCCTCGGCACATTTAATGCGATCCAGCCCTACTTTGACGCCATCACATCGATCCCTTCCTCCGGCGACAAGACACGCGCGCTGGTGCATCTGGCGGACGGTGGGATGCTCGATGAAAAAGCGGCCTACAGCGCCGCGCTCCGGTCCGGCGCCTCCATCGCGTCTTCCGGCGATCGTTCCCAGTTCCTGGTCAGCCTGGCTACTTCGCGGGATATCGACACCGCGTTTCTTGAGGTCGTCTCCACCATTCCGTCCTCGGGGGATAAAACGCGCGTGTTGATGCATCTGGTGGAGCGCCGGCTGCTTGGTTCGGCCGCGATGTATACGGCGGCGATGCGTACCGCCGACACCATTGCGTCTTCAGGGGATCGCGCCCGGTTCATGGTGGCGGCGGCGCCGGCGTATCTGACGGAATCGCGGGATGCCTACTTCAATGCCGTGGCGGGTATCCCCTCGTCTGGCGATCAGTCGAACGTGCTCCTGGCGCTGCTGGAAAGCGACGCGCTCGATGAGGTATCACTCGGAAAGTTGCTGGAAACGGCGCGTCATATCGCATCCTCGGGCGACAAGACCAACGTGCTCGTTGCCGCCGCACCGTACGTGACGGGCAACGATGCGCTGGTGGACGTCTATCTGGAGACCGCAAACACCATCCCGGCGTCGGGTGATCAAAAGCGTGCCCTGTCGGCCTTGCTGAACTGACGGGCGCACCCCTCCGTTCGGGCTCTTGTTGCCGTTCGGACTATCCGATCGTTACGACACGCTTTCCGTGGAATTGACGAGAAGCGAGCGTACGTTGCATGGTATGTTTCCCATGGGTACTTTGGCTGAACGATGTAGTCCGATCCACCACGGTTGAACGCTACATCCTGCCCGCCATGGGATTGGCGTGCGCCGGAACGCCGGCGCCCCCTGCTCCTGAACTACCAGGCCCCGTTCCACGCTCCATACTCATCTACGTCATGCCACGCTCCCCCCTCTATCTGTTCCTGGCGTTTGCCCTGCTCGGTGCCTCCTGCTCCGGCCTCGATGCCTCCAAATCGGCCAAGGAGCCGCCACCGACCGTACAGTTGCCCGCCGGCTTCTCGTACGACCACCTCTATTCTCCATCCGACAACGAGCAGGGCACCTGGGTGTCGCTGACGTTTGACGACAAGGGGCGGCTCATCGCTTCGGACCAGCACGGCGGCCTCTACCGGGTCACGATGCCGCCGATCGGCGCCCCTGGGCAGACCGTCGTCGAGCCGCTCAACCTCGACATTGGCAAAGCACACGGTCTGCTGTGGGCGTTTAACAGCCTCTATGTGGTCGTCAACAGCGATGAGGGCCTCGGCGGCCACAACAGCGGTCTGTACCGGGTGTTCGATACCGACAACGACGATACACTGGACAAGATCGAGACCCTCCACACCTTCGAGGGCGCCGGCGAACACGGCCCGCACTCGCTCGTCGTGGCCCCGGATGGCAAGACGCTCTACCTGCTCGCCGGCAATCACACGGATGTGCCGGCCTTCGAAAATTCCCTGTTGCCGGCCGTCTGGCAAGAAGATCAGCTCGTCCCCCGCATCGTCGACCCGCGCGGCCACGCTATTGATCGGATGGCCCCTGGCGGATGGGTCGCCCGGATGGATGAAAACGGCAAAGGCCTGGAGATCGTCAGCGCCGGCTTCCGGAACGCGTTCGACCTCGCGTTTAACCAGGACGATGAGTTGTTTGTGTTTGATGCGGACATGGAGTGGGACCTCGGGATGCCCTGGTACCGCCCAATTCGGCTGAACCACGCCACCAGCGGCAGCGAATTTGGCTGGCGGACGGGCTCGGGCAAGTGGCCGGCGTATTACCCGGACAACCTGCCGGCCATCGTGAACATCGGCCAGGGGTCGCCGACGTCGGTCCTGATGGGCACCCATCTAAAATTCCCCCAGCGCTACCAGCGCGGCATCTTCCTCTTTGATTGGAGCTTTGGTACCATCTACTGGGTCGACCTCATCGCGGACGGCAGCACGTATCGCGGCGATTTCGAAGAGTTCCTCTCCGGCGTCCCGCTCCCCGTCACCGACGGCGTGGCCGGCCCCGATGGCGCGTTTTACTTCGCCTCCGGCGGCCGCAACCTGGAGTCGCACCTCTACCGGGTGTACTACACGGGTACCGAATCCACCGAGCCGGCCTCCTTCAAGCAGCCGAGCCGCGAGCGGGACACTCGCAAGATGCTGGAATCCTTCCACGGCCAGCGCGACGCCGAGGCCGTGTCGACGGCGTGGTTCTACCTCAGTCACTCGGACCGCTTCATCCGCTACGCCGCCCGCGTGGCCATCGAGCACCAGCCGGTGGATACCTGGAAGAACCGGGTGATGATCGACCCGGACCCCATCCGCCGCATCAACGGCGTGATCGCCCTTGCGCATCAGGCGGATGCGTCGATGCGCGATGGCGCGATCGAGGCCCTCTGGCGGGTCGACTATTCGGCACTCACCGAGGCCCAGCAGCTCGACCTCATCCGTGCCTACGGGCTCGTATTCATCCGGCTGGGCGCACCCGACGCGGCGTGGCGTCAGCGCGTGGTCGATCAGCTGGCGCCGGCATACCCGGCCGAATCCGAGTCGTTGAACCGTGAACTGAGCCGGATCCTCGCCTACCTCGGCGCACCGGGTGTCAACGAGGCCACGCTCACGCTGCTCGAGACCGCTCGCGGCGGGCAGGGCGAAGTCCCCATCCTGTCGGAAGCGCTCACGGCGCGCAGCGAGCAGTATGGCAAAGCGATCGTCGAGATGCGCACCGCCATGCCATCCGCCCAGGAAATCGCCTACGCGTACAACCTCAGCCACAGCAAGGAGGCCTGGAGCGAGAGCCAGCTTCGCCGGTACTTCCAGTGGTTCTTCGAGGCGTTGCAAAAGAGCGGCGGCGCCAGTTACCGGCCGTTCATCGAGAATATCCGTGCGAACGCCATCGAAAATCTTCCCGAGAGCCAGCTGGAAGCCATCGCCGATCTGGTCGGGGAAATGAGCGGTCAGCAGGGGATCGACTTCGCGGCGCTGCCCCAGCCGGTAGGGCCGGGCAAAAACTGGAACCGCGGGGAGGTGGGCCGGCTGCTGCGCGAGCGGATCGATGAAGGCAAGGAAATCCGCGATATCGCCAACGGGCAGCGCATGTACGAGGCCAGCCTCTGCGGCGCGTGTCACACCATCCAGGGCAAGGGTGGAAACATCGGGCCGGAGCTTTCCGGGGTGGGGAATCGCTTCTCTCGGAACGACCTCATCACCGCCATCACGCTGCCCAGTGAGGCGGTATCGGATCAGTATGCCTCCTCGGTGTTCACCCGGAAGGATGGTTCGCAGGTGATGGGCCGGGCGGTCAAACGGGAAGGCGGTGTCGTTACCGTCAATGTGAATCCATTTGATCCAACGACCGTTATCTCGCTCCAGGAGAGCGACATCGCGAGCGAGGAAATCTCGAAGATCTCGCCCATGCCGGCGCGCCTCATCGACCGGTTGAACGAAGAGGAGATGCTGGATTTGATGGTCTACCTCCTGGCCGGCGGAAACGCCGATCACGAACTCTATAACCCGACAAACGCGTCCGAATAATCGGTCGCCAGGGGACGCATGATCGAACTGCACCGCGCCGCCGGCTCGATAGCCGGCCAGGAACTGGAAGAAACCCTGCGCGAGCTGTGCGTTGCCCACCGGGTTGTGACGTTTGAGGAGGCGGGGGACCCCACCCCGCCTCCGTTCCTCCAGGAAGGAAGCCGCAGGTATGCCGGCGCCGATATCCTGCCATTTCTCGATCAACTCCGCTCCGAACTGACCGCCAACCGAATCGTCTCCGGCGACGCCTGCTACATCGATCCGCGAAACGGCCGGGTGTGCTGAGTTGTTTACAGCAAAACCTTCCTCCTATCGTCATCCCCGACACCGATCGCATGGGCGTCAAGGAAATGCAACGACATGATAATACGGCAGCATTCGCACCACAAAACGCATTGTCATCCCGCACTTGATGCGGGATCCAGCAGGGTTGCAATTCAGCTGGATCCCCGATCGGGGTCGGGGATG
>JBGSPJ010000215.1:0-10206 GCA_041738655.1 Rhodothermales bacterium
TTGAAAAAAGCGCGCATCGACCAGTTCTCCGAGCTTCATGATGGCCTTATGATGGCCCTGGAGCACGTCACGTGTAGTGACATCGAAGGCTGGTATCAATGCTGCAAGTTCAAGGTAGCAACGAATTAAAGATTAGCTATATACGGCCCCCGCGCCAGATTAGCCGCGTTCCAGTAATGCAAACTCGTGCCTTGAGGCAGAAGCCCCTCATACACCACGGCTATTTCTCGGCCAAGCATGTCCACAGCGGACAATTTCGCCGATTCGGACCGGAAGTGGTTCACCTCTACAACAAGAGACCCTCCGGCCGGATTCGGATAGCCAACGACAGTTGACTCCCTTCCGAAAGCGGCTTCGTCTTCAATTCCAACACTCAACAAAACAGTGATGTGCCACGAGTCGGTCCAGGCGCTCGTGTCCGCGACACCGATGGCTCGCACACGCCACTCAAACGCGCCGAGGTGGTCGAAGTATCGACAGACGTATTCGACGGCGTTTCTACAATTATCGTCCAACGAACCGTTTACAATCACGTCGTTTACAATAATGTCCTGAAAAGCGGTCGAGTCCCTGGCAACCTGCAGTTCGTATGCGACGGCTCCCTCGACACTCATCCAGACAAAGCGCGGCACGACATGGCCTGACCATAACCCTTCTACCGCGCGATCGATGGGCTCAACCAATTCAGGTGGAAAGATCGTTTGCTGCGCCCTGCCATTTTCCGCCATCGCGCCGATCAGGAGGAAGATGGCGAGTGTTTTACGCAAGGCTGTCATATTTCTATCAGATTCGACGGTAGGGGATAAAAACTGCTTATGACATCTGATGTAGAGACGCTCCTGTGGAGCGTCTCAGCGACGTTTCCGCCCTGCAAAACGCTATCCGGCAGGCGGCCAACGTCAGGAGACGCCCCACCGGGGCGTCTCTACAGAATGGCGATTATCAATGCCTTCCATCATCCCTTCGTCGCCGGCTGCTGCTCAAAGTTCTTTCAGTGCGTTCACTGCGGCTTCGCTCAGTGCAGGCAGGATGACATAGTTTGTAGAGACGCCCCGCTGGGGCGTCTCAGCGACGCTTCTGCCATTCGAAACTTGATATAGAAGCTCCTCGCCGCCAGTTAAATGCGGGGTCCCGTCGTCTAGCAAGCCGACTGGATTACTTCGTAAGTCGCTTCGCTCGTTTCCCGATCGGGGTCGGGAGCCTGCCCCCGGCTTGACCGGGGGATGACAAAGCATTTAGGGTTTGGATGGTGCTATCGATATGTCTCTCAGGACAGTCAAACCAGAAATCTCAGCAGCTCCCACCCCTCCGCTCCAACCCCAACCCCAACTCCACCCCCATCGCTATTCGCTCTTCACTATTCGCTAATCCCAAGCCCCAGCACTTCCTTGCAATACCGCAGACTCCGCTCCAACTCCGCCTGTTGATAGGCCTGTTGCGCCGTCTGGGGATCCTGGCCTTCGGCCGGCCGGAAGCTCGGGATGGGGCGGCCTTTTTTGGCCAGCGCCACAAACCGGGCGAACTCGGGCGCGCGGACATCCCCGTACAGCTCCCAGAACGCCGGATCGAGGTAGGCGTACGGGCGCGCGAAGCCGGAGATGATCTCGAGCTGGACGGGCACTCCGGGACAGATCTGCTCGTACCGGTCCATATATGCCGCGAGGTCGACACAGCCTTCTCCCATCGCCGTCCACTGCACCATCGCGCCCTGCTCGTACTCCCAGATCATCGAATCCCGGATGCCGGTGCTTGCGGCGTAGGGGCCGAGGATCTCCAGATTCACCAGCGGGTCCTCGAGCGTCCAGGTGGCGTTGCCGGAGTCGAGCGTGGCGCCGACATATTCGCGGCCGGCCTCCTCGATCAGCTCCACCAGCTGCCAGGCCTGCATGTCGCCGGCGTGGTTCTCGATCGCGATCTTGACGCCGGCGTCCATCGCGCGGCTCCGTACGGCCTTGCACACCTTCACTGTATCCGCCATCCGCGCGCGCAACCCGCCTTCGCTGGCGCGGTCCTCGGCGGTGCCCTGGTAACACCGGGCGACGGACGACCCCAGCCGCTCGGCCACCCGGATCACCAGCGCCAGATGCTCCTCGGCGGTGCCGAACCGGGGGTTCCAGGCGGCGGAGGAGGGGCAGATCCCGCCGGTGCCGGCCTGGATCTCGATCCCCAGATCATCCGCCTTCGCCTTGATCTCGCGCAGGTAGGCGTCGTCGTGGCGTTCGTAGACGTCGAGGTCGGAGAACAGGATGGTGTCCACCCCCTGCGTCGCGGCGTAGTCAAGCAGCCGAGGGGCTTTCCACCCGAAGGCGCGGATCGAGAAGTTGTCGAAGCCGAGCTTGATTGAACGACGCGACACCGGCTTCGTGAGTATGGAAGTTGGAGACATAATGGCGATCGGGGCCAGGGAGGCGATGGTCTTGTGGAAAGTGCGACGGGTCATTTTGTAAAAGGCTAGATGACAGGACACGGAATTTAGATTTTCTCACCCCGGACTTGATCCGGGGACCAGCAGGATGACGCATCCCTCTGGACCCCGCATCGAGTGCGGGGTGACAGTGCCCCGCGTTCTCGAATTCAATGGACGCACCGAAAAGATCTGTTTCTTTTACATACTTTACAAAGCTTTTTCACGTTGTTGATGATGTTGGCCGGGTTATTCATCAGCTTGATGACCCATACCTCATCCCGCGCGCCGGCGGCGCGCCTGTTGCCCTCATGTATGGATTCAGTGCGACGAATTGGACTTGGAGCGATTGGCCTGGTGTGGCTGTTGACCCTCGCGTGGCCGGCGGCCACGCCCGGGGCTCGGGCGCAGGGCGGCACCTTCTTTAACCAGCGCGACGACACCTACCCGCTCCTGGGGCTCCGCCGCGCCAAAGAGGCCTACGATACCCAGCGGGCCGAGTACGAGCGCCAGCAGGGGCTGTTCGATAAAAACCTGATCTCGCGCAGCGCGCTCGACCAGGCCTTCCGCAACTACTCGGAGGCCGAGGTCAACTTCCAGCAGTCGCTCCTCGCGGTCATCTTCGAACAGCAGTACATCGTGGTCTCGCGGGCCGTGAAATACCAGCGACAGGACGGCCGGAAAGGGGTCCGCATCACGCTCGAAAATGCCTCGCGGGGGAGTGGGGAGTACGAAAAATTGATCGGGATCGAGGATTCGCTCTTTACGCTTCTCACGCCGGACGTGATCAATAACGTCTATGTCTCCCTCCTCAACGACGACAATGCGATCGTCAGCCAGCCGTACGAGCATAAGATCGACCGGCTCATCTTCGGGCAGCCGTCGACGGTATCGTTTGAACTCCTGCAGGACCTGGACGCGGTCTCGGTCAGCCTCATCTATGGAAACGGGTCGCAGCAGAGCCGGAAGATCTATCTTCAAAAAGACGCCTCGGAGAACATCCTGGCCATCAAACCTGAACAGTTTTCGCAGGAGGTGGAGTTGAGCGGGACCACCGACTTCAAGATGTCCCTCGAACTGTTCAGCAGCGACGCCAACACCTTTGCGCTTGAGGCCGTCAACCTGCCGGCGGAGATCAACCGCTTCTTTGTCGACCCCGCGTCGGACAACCGGCTCAGCCAGTTCCAGTTCACCGAGGGCGTCAACACCCGGCAGGCCGCCCTGCGCATCTATCTGCCCGAGCGCCCGACGGACAACGTCCGCATCGACGAGCGGATTTCGTTTTACGCCCTCGCCATCCCCCGCGACCGCATCGAGACCATCGGCCCGCTCGCCGGCCGGCAGATGACGGAGGAGGAAATCCGCGCCCTGAACGTCGGCTACGCCCGGCTGGAGCTTGTGCCCCGAGGCATCGGCGAGATCCTCGTCCGCGCCCAGCAGCTGTTTTTTTCGATCAAACCCACCGAGGAAGTCGTGTTTAACGTCGAGGTCGTCAACGAGGGGACCCGCGCGCTGAACAACGTCCGCATCGAGGCGGATCCGCCGTTGAACTGGACGGAGAACGTCGAGCCGGCCGTCATCCAGTCGCTCGATATCAACGAGGAGCAGCGCGTGCAGCTGCGCTTCACGCCGGCCCCGGGCGCCTCGCCCGGACGGTACGAGATCCGCATCCGCACCACCTCGCTTTCGGACGACCTGCCCATCCGCGGCGAGGACAAAACGGTCTCGGTCCAGATCGAACCCGAAGCCAACGTCCTCGGCACCCTCATCATCGTCCTCCTGATCGTCGGGCTCGTCGTAGGCATCGTCGTCTTCGGCATCCGGCTTTCGCGGAGGTGACACCCCCCCTTGCCCCCCTGACACCCCCATCGCTAATCACTATTCACTATTCGCTACTCATGGAATCCACCCATCGCCCCATGATCGTCGCCGATCGCCTCAGTAAACGGTATGAAGACGGCCAGCTGGCGCTCGACGACGTCTCCTTCACAGTGAACACCGGCCAGATCTTCGCGATGCTGGGCGGCAACGGCGCCGGCAAAACGACCTGCATCAACATCTTCCTCAACTTTGTCGAGCCCACCGGCGGCGAAGCCCGCATCAACGGGGTCGTCACGCACAAAGAGCCGCTGAAGGCAAAAGCGCACGTGGCCTATGTCTCGGAAAACGTGATGCTGTACCCCAACTTCACGGCGCTGCAGAACCTGGACTTCTTCGTGCGCCTCGGCGGCAAAAAGGACTATACGAAGGACGATTACCGCCAGGTGCTGCTCCGCGTCGGCCTCCAGGAAGAGGCGCACGACAAGCGGCTCAAAGGGTTTTCGAAGGGGATGCGGCAGAAGTGCGGCATCGCGGTCGCCATCCTGAAAAACGCGCCGGCGATCCTGCTCGACGAGCCCACCAGCGGCCTCGATCCCAAAGCGGCCTACGAATTCACCCACCTGCTCCAGTCGCTCCGCGAGGAAGGAAAGTCCATCCTGATGTCCACCCACGACATCTTCCGCGCCCGCGAGATCGCGGATGTCGTCGGCATCATGAACCAGGGCCGGCTCGTGATGCAGCGCACGCACGACGAACTGGCGGGGGAGGACCTCGAGAAGCTCTACGTCCAGTACATGGCCGGCTACATGGATCAGGCCGCCTGAGGTCCATTCTCCCACCGCTTTATCCGGACACGCCGTGTCGCTTTCCCGCTTTCTCGCCGTGTCCGTCGCGGCCTGCTTCGTTCTCTTGACGCCGGCGTTCGCCCAGGACGCCTCCTTCCGCGGCCGCGTTATCGATAGCGCCGATGGGCTGCCGCTTCAGGGGGTGAACGTGGTGCTCTACGCCGGCGAGGCGCTTTACCGCGGCGCCGTAACCGATGCCGACGGGCTGTTTTTCCTCTCCCGCCTCACTGCTGGCGCCTACGAGGTCCGCGTCTCGTTTATCGGCTACGAGACCCGGCGAGACACGATCGTATTCGTCGGTGGGCAGGTGCTTGAACGGAATACGACCCTTTCGGCCGGCAGCGGAGCGCTCGATGAGGTGCTGGTGGAGGGCGAACGCACCGCCGGCGTCGCGCGCATCACGGCCGGTCTGCAGACGATCCGGGCGGAGGAGCTGGAGCGGGTGCCATCGCCCGACCTCTCGGGCGACCTCGCGTCGTACCTGACCACGCTGCCGGGGGTCATCACCTCCGGCGACCGCGGCGGGCAGCTGTTTATCCGCGGCGGCGAGCCGGCCCACAACCTGGTGTTGTTGGATGGGATGACCATCTACCAGCCCTTCCACATCCTCGGGTTTTACTCGGCCTTCTCGGCGGACATCCTTCAGCGGGCCGATGTCTACGCCGGCGGTTACGGCAGCAAATACGCCGGCCGCGTCTCGTCGGTGATGGACATCTCCAGCCGCAGCGGCAACCTGCGCGAACACGTCCGCTCGTTTTCGGTCTCGCCCTTTGTCAACGCCCTGCGCATCGAGGGTCCCCTCGCCACCGACCGGCTTTCGTTCATCGCCTCCGTGCGCCAGTCGGTCATCGATCGTTTTGCATCCACCTATATCAACCAGCCGTTGCCGTATACCTTCGGCGACCTCTTTGGCAAGATGCACCTGAAGGTGAGCGAAAACCACCAGCTCACCGTGACGGCGCTCCGCACCTACGACCGCGGCGCGCTCGACAATGTCGAGGCCGTGGGCGGCGACGAGGTGCGGTGGAACAACACGGCCGTCGGCGGGCGCTACCTCGTCACCCCGCGCCGGAGCCCCGTTCTGGCCGAGTTTCTGTTTTCGATCTCGCGGTACCGCATCGAGGCCGGCCCACGCAACGCGCCGGACCGGTTTTCGTCGCTCGGCAACTTCAACGCCGGCATCAACCTCGTCGCCTACGTCGGGAAGTCCGACATCAGCTACGGCAGCTACCTGCGCACGACCACCATCGACACCGAACTCGGCGGGCTCTACCAGAACCTGAGCCTGAAGACGGCCCGGCTGCCCAAGCTCGGGTTTTACCTGGAGCCCAACATTCATCTGGGGGGAGGATGGTGGATCCGCCCCGGGGGGACGGTCCAGTTCTTCGACCAGTTCGGGTTCTTCGCGGAACCGCGCTTCCGGGCGTTGTGGCAGGCCGGCGCGCACCAGGTGAGCCTCGCCGCCGGCCGCTACCACCAGGAACTGACCGGCCTCAACGACCGCCGCGACGCCACCAATGTCTTCACCGCCTGGGCCGACGCACCCTTTGGCGAACTCACCCGTGCCACCCACGCCATCGCCGGGTATCAGGTGGATGTCAGCCGCTCCGTACGTCTCGCCGCCGAGGCCTATTTCAAGGATCTGGAGAACCTCTACATCTCCGAGTGGACGCCGCTGCCACGGTTCACGACTAACCTCCAGCGTGCCGACGGGGAGGTACGTGGGGCCGATTTTCGCCTCGAAATCGACCGCCCCGCGTGGTCGGCCTACGTCACCTACGGCCTCTCCTCGGTCACCTACGACGCCCAACAGGAAGAACTCGCGCTCTGGTTCGGCAGCGCCACCATCAATTTTCGCCCGCCCCACGATCGCCGGCACCAGATCAACGCCCTCGTGCAGACCGAGATCTCCGGCTTCGACGTCTCCGTTCGCTGGAATTTTGGATCGGGCCTGCCCTTTAATCAAGTGCAAGGCTTCGACGCGTTTCTGTTGCTGAACGGCAACGTGGACGTGGAATCCGAGGCCGGCGTCCGCCGCGTGATCTACGACCGGCCGTACGGCGGCGAACTGCCGGCATACCACCGGCTCGATGTATCGGTCGACCGCGAGATTCCGTTTAAAGGGGGGGTGTTCACGGCCCAGGCCGGCGTGCTCAACGTGTACGACCGCACCAATCTCTTCGCGCTGGACCTCTTCACCCTCGAGCAAACGAACCAGCTCCCAATCGTCCCCATCCTGGGCCTCAAGATCGAGTTTTAGCCATGCGAACCGCGCGCCCATCCTCCTCGCTCCTCCTCGTCGCTGTGCTCGCGCTCGCCGGCTGTAGCGAAACGGTCAACCCGTTTGTCGGGCTCGAAGAGCCGTACACGCTCTATGGCTACCTGAACCCGCGGACCGGCCGGCAGACGCTCCGCGTCATCCCCATCGAGCAACGCATCGACACCGAGCCCTCGGCCTCGATAGACGCCGTCGTCTCCTCGACCCACATCGCCTCCGGCGAAGTCACCACCTGGCGCAGCACCTTCACCCAGTTCGACGACAGTACGTTTGGCAACGTGTTCGTGGGCGATTTCAGGCCGGCGTACGGCGAGACGTATCGTGTGGACGTGACCCGGTCCGATGGCGCCACGGCCTCCGCGCAGGTCACCGTGCCGGTAGATATTCGCATCATCCCCGAGCCCAACCTCTCGCCTACCCTCCTGAGCTTTAAAGTGGAAAGTGTGTCGCTGCCCAATATCGTTCAGGCCGATATGTTCTACGACACCGTACGTCTACAACCGCTCGCCAGCGGGCTCAACCCGATCCGGTACCCCATCACCCGGTCGTACCGTGGGGCGGAAGAGGCCGGCGACGGGGGGTGGCGATTCCTCATTGAGATCGGCACCGACTATCGGTTCATCGAGAACGAATTCGAGGCGCACTGCCTCACACGGGATTGGATCGGCGTGCGTGCGATGCGGTTCACCGTTTTTGTAGGCGACGACGCCTGGGTCCCCCCTGGTGGCGTCTTCGACCCCGACCTGCTCGCTCAGCCGGACGTCTTTACGAACGTCGAAAATGGCTTCGGCTACGTCGGAGCCGGCTACCCGGTCACCTTCAACGCCATCCAGCCGGCCGCTGTCTTGGGCGCCGTGGGCTTTGCCACCACTAACCCCTGCGACCCCGCCCGAACCCCCCTCACCGACCCGTCCTGCGAAGTCGTGCCACCCCCTTGTTAAGAAGAGGATTAAATATTGGAAATTAACAATTAAGTGCGCGCCGAGGCGTACAGCTCCTTTATACCTCTAATCTTGAATTTCCAATTTTAATACTGTGACTGAATGGAGCGCTTACTCATTGGATTCGCTTCCCATGCTCAACCATCGTAGCATTTCTTTCAAGTTGGAGCCGTGGTCGAATTACAAGAAATTGCATTGAGATCAGAGGGTCCCCTCCTCATCGAGGAGGGGAAATCCCGATCTCGATCGGGATGGGGAGGTAAAAACTCCCCACGCGGCCCCACCACCCCATCCCGGCTGCGATACATCGGCGCCGGGATCTGCCCCTCCTCAGAGAGGAGGGGACCATTAAGATTTATCGTTCCAGGCGATTCCAAGAAATCTGTCCACAGTATTAAATTTGTAATCACCCCCCCGCCCGGCTGCTGCTCAGCAACGCGGACGCCTCGTTCATGACACCGATCGGGAGCCGGCTCAGGTTGGATTCCACGAACTTGATCGCTTTGTTGACGCTTTTTCGCGCATCCGGATTACCCTGTTCGAGTGCCATGAACTGCATCGCGGCGTTCAACTGGTGTAGAAGGGCGGCGTGCTCGCTGACACGGGCGGCGATCTCGAGGCGGGAGGCGGCCTGCTCGGCGGCCGTACTGGTGGATCGGTACCTGGCCGCGCGTTGATCGTGCAACTCGGCACGGGTGATGAGGCTGTTGGCCTCCTGCTCCAGAAGCTGAGCCAGTTGGTCGACGGCCTCGGATGCGCTTTCAGCCAGCCCCGTTACCTCGGTAGCGTATTCCTCGAACGCCGCGATCGCGTCGTTTCGTGCGGCGTCGGACTCGATGCCCTGCACGGACGGCACGGCCACGGTGTCCACAGCGCCGATACGGAATGGGATCCGGATCGAAAGTGCGTTACGCCACGTGCCGATCGCATCGCTGTGTTCCTGCATCCTATTCACTTCCCGACGCGTTTCGTTGAGGACATCCCTCGCTTCTTTCATCCGCCGTTCGGCTTCTTTTCGGCGATTTTCGGAGTGCTCGCGCAACAGATTGGCCTGTTTCGTTTCGCTATCCGCTTTTTTTTGGTGCTCCTTAACGTCTTCCCTAAGCTCCGACGCACGCTTGGCCAGCCGCGAGGCCTCCTCGCAATCTTGCTTGCTCGCCTCAATGCTCAGGGCCATCTCGCCGCGCCAGCGGGTGATATCTGGCGTCTTGCACGAGATTTTGATCTGGGCCTGGCTGACGAGCGGGGAGAGGCCGGCACTGATCAGTACGAGGAGCACGCAACACGGGACGGCTGGATAACGCATGACACTTTCCGGGGATGGATTTCGGGTCGATCGATGCCGGATGATACAACAGAATGGATTGCCACGCCGGCATTACATCCCGATCGCATCCAGAATCGTCTGCCAGACGCCCCGGTCCACCGGGATGCCCAGTGTCCGGTTCTCCCGTCGTGTTTCAAGCGTGCGTTCGCCGGGGTATCGGACGGCGGTGCCCTGGGCGGCGGGCGAGGCGTGCAGATGCGCGATCGTTTGCTCCGTCACGGTAGCCAGAAACGCCGGCGAAAATGGTTTTATGGCGATGAACACCTGCGAGAGACTCCGTTCCAGCAGCGGGTCTCCGGGGATGGTACACGTCGCGTCGCCATCGGAAAGGCCCGCCGCGATCAGGTCCAGAGCGACCGACAGCGCCGACCCCTTCCAGTAGCCGATCGGCAGCGGTCGGCCGCTGGCTTCAATGGCGGCCGGGTCGTCGGTCAGCGCGCCGACGCTGTCGAAGCCGCCCGGAACCGCCAGCCGTTCGCCCTTTTTTCGGTGCGTTTCGAGGGCGCCGTAGGAATACTGTGACATCGCCATGTCAATCACGATCGCACCTTCCGGGCGCGGAATGGCGAGCACGATCGGGTTGTTGCCGA
>JBGSPJ010000233.1:0-3844 GCA_041738655.1 Rhodothermales bacterium
CCGCGGGCCGGCCCTGGCGCTGGGCGCGTCCGATGGCCGGCTGTTGGACCGGATCCGCCGGATCGTCGAGCTCAAAAAACAGGGGCGTCCGCCGGTCAAAACCCCCTCCTGGGCACTGGCTACGATGGTGATCCTGGCCGCCGGCACACTCGTCGCCGCCTGCGGGAAAAATTCGCGCCAACCGATCGAAGGCTCCCCCGACGAGCTTTTTCTTCAGGCCGTCGAGCAGGTGAAGCAGGGGGATTTTTTCCGGGCGCAGGAGATCGCCGAGCAATCCGCCGAGGCGGGGAATCTGTGTTCGATGCAGTTATTGGCCGAGTTACTTACCGGCGATCCGTTCCCGCAGGTCGGCCGGCCGGAAGCCTTTCGACCCGGTCTCCCATGGCTAGGGCAGGACACCGTTGCGGGGAGGGTCTGGGCCGATCGGTTAGTGGAAACGCTACACGAACGCGCGGAAGCCGGCGATGGAGATGCGATGTTGTGGCTAGCCGCTCGCTTCAACAGTAACTGGTTTTTACCAGGCATGAGGATGGGCGGCAAAAGCGATTCGTTGTCCCTATACTGGAGGAGTCGAGCACTCGAAGCCGGCCATCCGATCGCCCGGCGCGGCCATGCACTGAAACTCGCGCGTGAAGGTCGATTGGACGAAGCGGATGTGTTATTCGAGGAGCTGGGCCGGCATGGAGATGCCTATGCGTTCTGGCAATGGGCGTGGTATTACCTCGATCCGCGAAACAACCGCGTGGATCCCGAAAAGTATTTCGCGATTGCGAGTATCGCCGTCGAAAGCAAAGCGGAAGGCCTTCACGACTGGCTGGGTAGCAATCTTCGCGCGCTCCAGGAGCAATTCGCACAGGGTAATCCCGAGGCGCAGGCCTACATGGCGATTGTAAATCGCCTGGACCTCATCAATCGCCTCGCGGCCCTGCCCGAAACCCCGTGGGATCCCGGAAGATACATCTTGCCCCCGCTCTGCGAGGCACAGGAGAAGCTATATGAGTTAATGCGCCAACCATAAAATCTCCGCGCCTCCCCCTCTCTGCGGGTCCTATTACTCCCCCCGCCAAAGCAAAAGGCAGGCTTGGGGCTCCGGCCAAAGACCCCGAAAAGGATTGCTAACCCCGGCTGGGTCCTGGATCAAGTCCAGGATGACGACCAACTATGATTTTGGGTAGGGAAAAATGATCGAAAAACACATCTCGAAACCGTTTAACTCCTGATTCGAGTGAATCCTACATCACTCGGCTTGAACGCGCAAACCATCAATCAGGTCGTCAAGGACTCGCTGTAAAAATAGCTTGTGGACGCGGCCAATCGATTTTTTGATCAAGGCCTCTTCCAATGTAAAGAGAACCAGCGGGCGCACGTAGCTGGACAGAGGGAGTCCACCCGATTCGAACTGTGCATCTGTTAACGCGATAGCGAGACGACCGTCGTAGTTCTTTGACGTGATCTCACAGAGGATATAATCACCCTCATAATCGGATTTCCCCAAGACGAGCGCCGGCCTGCTTTTTACATCGCTCAAATCCGTGAACGGAAAAGCGATGATGACCACATCGCCGGCTACAAACGGTCCAGAACCTTCCATGCCTCATCCTCCTCGGGTCGGAGCCAATCCCGCGCGAGTACACCTTCACTCAACGCTGCGATAGCTGACCGCTCTCGTGTTTCCTGCGTGCCTTCTGCCTGTTCGCTCGATGCCGGCGATACAATGACAGCAAAAAACCTCGCTCCTTGCTCATGGGTGTCGATGTGTTCGAGCAGCCGAAGCCGGCCATCTCGCTCAAGTACTGCTTCTACGGTTCTAACCATACGTATTCGTCTTGAAGACACCTTTCATCGGGTGTCCATGTGACCGACAGGGGACAGCTATTTGAATAATTATCGGCAAAAAGGATCCACACTGACTCCCTCCGCGCCTCCTTGTCTCCGCGGGAGACCCCTAAACCCCCCGCCCATGCCTCATTCCGGCCTCACCCGCTCATACACCGCCTTCGCGATGCTCGCCCCGAGCGCGGCGGATTGCTGGCTGTCGGTCAAGCCCTCGATGAGGATAACCAGAACGAAAGGATTCTGAAGGGGAGGATAAACGATCGCCGCGTCGTGGTGGATGCCGGTGATCTGGCCGGTTTTGTGGGCGACCTCCGCGTCGAACGGGACGCCGGCGGGGATCATCTCCCCAAACTGCTGGGCGAGGAGCACGCCGCGCATGGCCTCGTCACTGGCGGGGGATACCGCCGTGCCCTCCATCAACCGCTGCATAACCAGCGCGAGGTCGGCCGCGGTGGTCGTATTGCTGAGGCCCCGCTGGAACGCCTTGATGTCCTCCACGCCCCGGAGCACCTGCATGTCGCGCGTCCCGAGGCGTTGCATGGTGGCCTGCACGGAGTCCGGCGTGACGGAGTCTATCAGCAGGTTCGTCGCGAGGTTGGAGGATACGGTGATCATCTGGTAGACGAGATCGCGCACACTCATGAACTCCCCGAGGTGCCGGTAGATGGCGTCGTCCGAGTCGTCCTCGATCTTGTAGTTCGTCCCATCGACGATGGACCGGAAGCTGTTGACGACCGGCAGCTGGTGATCCAACGAAAGCCGGCCCAGCTCGGCCTGGCGGTAGACCTCGATCATCACGGGCACCTTCATGGTGCTGGCGGCATGGAACGAGCGGTCCGGGTTACGATCCCACGACACCTCGTTTTCCGGGTCGCGCACGGCGACGGCGACGACCGCTTCCGGGTAGGAGCCCACGAGGGCGTCCAGGACATCATCGAAACCGCTCATGGGGTCGGGAGGCGTGCAGGAGGCCAGCAACAGAAGGAAAGAGAGAAGGATGGAATATTTCATGCGCGACAGTGGGTTTCGGGGGGAAGATAAGCGATCTATCGGGATTCGTGAAAATAAGCGCCGGCGTTGCTCGCCCGGGCCGCCGGCCGTACCTTAATCCCACGTTCTTTTTCATCTCGCAGAGGTTCCGCTTTTTCGGATCAAAAGGGAATCCGGTCATTCGTTCGCGAAGAATCCGGAGCTGTACCCGCAACTGTTGGTTGCCCTCGGTGCCGAGGACGACGACGCCGCCGCCACTGTGCTGATTGCACGGGAAGGCCGCCGGCCGAGTCCTCGCCACTGGCAACGAGCCAGGAGACCTGCCTCTGCGTTTACCGCCATCGACCTCCGGGCTATGAGGTTCGTGCACGTCCCACCGGTTTCCGGCGCGAGGTCCTGCCGTCGTCCATCCAGCCTGCCTCGCGACGGTCGTTTGCGCCTGTCGCATCCGGTGTGCGCTGCCCGAGCTTCAGATCATTGAGGTTCGGGTTTTTATGTTTTACAGATACCTCCTGTTCTTGCTGCCGGGACTGGTGCTGCCGTGTATGTTGGTGCCGGCCACGGCCCTTTCCCAGTCCGCGCCGGCGGATACCGTCGTTGCCCTCCCCGGCATCACGGTGACGGCGACGCACCGGCCGATTGCGATCGACCGCGCCCCCGTCCGCGTCCAGCTGCTGGATCGCGACGCACTGGCGACATCGCCCTCTCTCGCGGAGGTGCTGGATCGCCGTGCCGGCCTGTTTGTGCGCCGCTACGGCTCGGGCCTCGCTTCGTTGACGATACGGGGCGGTACCGCAGCGCAATCGCTCATCCTGCTCGATGGCCTGCCGCTGTCCGATCCACAGCTCGGGCAGGTGGATCTCTCGCTCATCCCGCTCTTTTTTGTCGATCATGTCGAGGTGATGCACGGGGCGGCCTCGTCGCTTTACGGCAGCGACGCGATGGCCGGCACCATCCACCTGCAAACCGCGGCGCCCACCGAACCGCTAGCGGCATCTGTGGAGGCCGGCGCCGGGCC
>JBGSPJ010000260.1:0-15339 GCA_041738655.1 Rhodothermales bacterium
CGCGGGCCTCCGTCCGCTGCTCGCCGATCTGCGCGTCCTCGAAACCGCCGGCCCGCCGGAAGACGCGGCCGTCGTAAAGATGCGGACGGATCTGGAGGCCGTACTCGCTGGCCACAAGGTGCAGTTCCTGATCAACACCGCGGAACTCGTGCCGGCGTCCAAGGAATTACTCGACCGCGTCGCCGCCGTGCTCGACGACGCGCCGTCGGTCGCGATCGAGGTCCAGGGCCATACCGATATCCTTGGCTCGGTCGCGCTCAACAATGCCCTCAGCCAGAGTCGCGCCGACGCCGTGCGCGATTACCTCGTCACACGGGGCATCCGTGCCAACCGGCTCACCGCCGTCGGCTACGGCCCCACGCGCCCCGTGGCCACCAACACAACCCTCGAAGGACGCATTAAGAACCGTCGCGTCGAATTCAGTCTTAAGGGAGGATAATAATGCTGTACCTGTTTGGTCAGATTCTATTCTGGATCGCACTCACGCTGGCCGCCGGCATCGTGCTGGGGTGGTATCTCCGCGGCATCATCCGAGGTGATGCCTACCAGGAGCTGGCGATGAAGGAAGTGAAATTTGAGCGGCCGGCGCGGACCGTCGTCTCTGGCGAACCGACTGTCGCCAGCACAGTGTTGAACGACGCCCTGATGAAAGCTCAGCGCGAACTCGAAGCCTGCCAACAGAGCCTCGCGCTCGCCGAGGCCCGGCTGAAGGCCGCGCCTGCCGCTCCAAAGGTCGTCCCGAGCGTAGCTCCGGCGCACAGTCCGGCTCCCGTGACGGCCCCTTCCACGGGTGGCGTTGAAGCCAGCACGCTCGCGGGGGGCGCGACCGGACCCGTAATGCGCAAGGCATCCAATGCCGCGAGCAAGAAAATGCCCGTGAGTGGGCGCGACGACCTCAAGAAAATCTACGGCATTGGTCCGGTCATCGAGCGTCGGCTTGCAGAGATCGAGATCACGACCTACCGGCAGATTGCCCGGCTCACGCAGGCGGAGATCGAGCGGATCGGCGAACACCTCAATTACTTCCCGGGCCGCATTGAGCGCGACGGCTGGCTCGATAGCGCCCGCCGGCTCCATCAGGATAAATACGGAGAGGCCATCGAATAAGCCGTTTCCCGGGTACTGGTGTTGAATCGAAAAAAGGCCCTTCTCGCACACAGCAAGAAGGGCCTTTTTTACAGGTTACCCTTTTGATGATCCCCATGTTGGGGGGACCCCCAGAACGCTCAACCGCGGGAGCGGAGCAGGTCGCGGATTTCTCCGAGCAGCTTTTCCTGAGCGGATGGGGCCGGCGGAGCCGAGGGCGCCGCTTCTTCCTTCTTCTTCAGGTTGTTCACGCCTTTGACGAGCAGGAACACGCAGAAGGCTACGATGAGGAAGCTTACCACGGTGTTGATAAACGCACCGTAGTTCACCGTGACGGCGCCGGCTTCCTTGGCCATGGCCAGGGAAGCATACGGCCCCGCGGCGGCTCCTTCCTTGATCGTCAGAAACAGGTTGGAGAAGTCTACGTTGCCCAGCAACAAGCCGATGGGCGGCATGATGACGTCGTTTACGAGCGACTGGACGATCGTGCCGAAGGCCGCGCCGATAATAATACCGACGGCCATGTCGACGACGTTGCCTTTTACAGCAAACTCCTTGAACTCTTTAAGCATTGCTTTGGTGAGTGAGTGGTAGGTGTAGTGGACATTGGTGGGTCCAACTGCTCCGAAAATAGGTTGGGCATGCAAGAAATCAAACCAATTAGCCATTACTTCGCCATTACCACACGGACAGCCAGCCGGGGATTGATGCACAGACAAATTCTACTTACTTTTGCCGCCGACCCACAGCAAGGCTGTTGTATGCGTAGCGACTCCCCCGTTTCGGATGGATGTGTATCCGCCTGACGCGATTCCTCCTCACAGGGAGGACGGGCTCCCAGGGAGCGGTAAGTACCAGCCGATCCGAGACATCCTGCACTATTGCTCAAGAGGCTATTTATGGCAAAACTGACAACCATCGAAGGCATCGCCGACACGCTGGCCGAAAAACTGAAAAAAGCCGGCGTTGGGTCCGTGGAATCCCTGCTCAAAAAAGGCGGCGCGCCGGCGGGCCGTAAGGAGATAGTCGCCAAAAGCGGCATCGACGACAAACGCATCCTCCGCTTCGTGAACCATGCGGACCTCATGCGAATCAAGGGTATCGGCGGCGAATATAGCGAACTGCTGGAGGCCGCTGGGGTCGATACGGTGGTTGAACTCGCCACCCGCAAGCCCGAAAACCTCCACGCCAAGATGGTGGAAGTCAACGCGGCCAAGAAACTCGTCCGCCAGCTCCCCACGCTCGCAGCCGTAACCGACTGGTGCAAGCAGGCCAAAGGCCTCCCGCGCGCGGTCACGCACTGATTGGTTGCAGGTTGGCAGGTTGGCAGGTTACAGGTTATCTGCCAACCTGCAACTTGCCAACCTGCAACTTGCCAACCTATTCCCCATCCCATAGCGGATGTGCCACGTGCGCCTCGTCCATCAACGCGGCGAGCCGATTCACCTCTTCTGGATATTCGCCGGCCCGATCCGTCGTCTCGCCGGGGTCGCTCGCGAGATCATACAGGGCGACGGGGCCGCTGAACATGGGCTCGCGGATCGCTTTCCAGGTGCCGGCCCGGACGGCCTGACGCGATCCCTGTTCGTAAAATGCCCAGTACAGGAAAGGGTGTTGTACCTGCTCGCCGCGACCGATTAAGGTGGGGAGCAGGCTGACGCTGTCCAGGGAGTCGGGCGCTGGTCGATCGATCAACGCCGCGAAGGTGGTAATGAAGTCGCCATGATAGCCGACGTGATCGGACACCGCGCCGGCCGCAATCCGGCCCGGCCACCGGGCGATCATCGGCACACGGATGCCCCCTTCGTACAACGCCCTTTTTACGCCTCGCAACGGACCGTTAGAGTCGAAAAAGTCGGGATCGTTGCCGCCTTCGGCGTGGGGGCCGTTGTCTGACGTGAAGACGACGAGCGTTCGCTCATCGATCCCCAGTGTTTTTAGCCGTTCTAGAATCCGGCCGATGTCGGTGTCCATCCGAGTAATCATGGCCGCGAGGCCTTTCTGGGGCGCGGGCCAATCACGATCCGCGTAGATGCCATAGTCCGGTACTTCCATCCCTTCCGTGCCGGCTTCGTTGTTGGCATGGGGGATTGTCAGCGCGAGGTAGAGGAAAAAGGGTTGCTTTTGGTGGGCGTCGATAAATCCGAGGGCTTCCTCGGTGAAGCGATCGGGGCTGTACGTTGCTTTCTCGATCGCGTGCCCCGCACCATCCTCCCGCTTCGGCTCGGGCATCCGGTTTCCCGGCAGCGTCACTTGCTGTTCATCTCGATATAAAAACTCCGTGTAGTAATTGTGCGCGTGCCGTTGGTCCAGATAGCCAAAAAAACGGTCGAATCCCTGCCGGTTCGGATGCCCCTCCGTGCCCACGCTGCCGAGGCCCCATTTGCCCACCAGGCCGGTGGCATACCCCGCGGGCTGGAGCACTTCACCGATGGTCACATTGGCGGCAGGTAACGGCTGCTGGCCGACCGGTTGCAATTCCCGATTGCCGCGAATATCATTATGCCCGACGTGTTTGCCTGTCATGAGCACGGCCCGCGACGGCGCACAAACGGTGGAGCCGGCGTAGAAATGGGTGAACCGCATACCCTCGGCCGCCAGACGGTCCAGGTTCGGGGTCAGGATCTCCGCTTGCCCATATACGCCTAGATCGCCATATCCCAGGTCATCCGCCATGATAAAAACAATGTTCGGGGGAGATGCGGTGGGGGTATGGGGGGGCGTGCATCCGGCGAGGAGAACAACGCTAGCGAGGACGAGCAAGCGGCGGGGCATGGTGGTAGGGGATAGTGGGGGGCGACGCGATGAACACGCGCATGATGCGCATTTTTGTAGACTTTTTCCAGCATCGAGGTAGATTCATGCCGGCATCCAGCACCATCTGGCACCAACCTGTCGATATCGAGCAACTCAACGCCTGGGGGCGCTTGGTCATGGCCGGCCACCTCGGTATCGCCATCACCGCCGTCGGCGATGACTTCCTCGAAGGGACGATGCCGGTGGATGCGCGTACCCACACGCCGTTTGGCATCCTGCACGGCGGGGCGTCGGTTGTACTGGCGGAGACGCTGGGAAGTGTCGGTGGGACGCTTTGTGTCGACCAGCGTACGCACCACTGTGTCGGCTTGGAAATCAATTCGAACCACATCCGCGGCGTCCGAACGGGCCTCGTCGTCGGTACCGCACGTCCGTTCCATCGGGGCAAAACGACCCAGGTCTGGCATATCGAAATCCGCGATGAGGAGCAGCGGTTGGTGAACATTAGCCGGCTCACCCTGGCCGTGATCGAGCGCCGCGATCGGTGACGCAAACATAAAAAAATGGCGGCAAGGCCCGAAAGCCTCGCCGCCATATCCTTTGATGGATGACTCCCCGGCTCCAATTCAAGGTCCTTAAACCTTAAATCTGGAACCTGAAATCGTCTAGAAGTCCATCCCGCCCATGCCGCCCATCTCGCCGCCATGCGGCGCGCCGGCGGACGCTTTTTCGCGCTCGGGCTTGTCGGCCACGACCGCTTCCGTCGTCAGGAGCAGGCCGGCTACCGACGCCGCGTTTTCGAGCGCGGTGCGCGTGACCTTGGTCGGGTCGATGACGCCTTCCTTGATCAGGTTGCCGAAGGTTTCGGTGCGGGCATTGTAGCCGAAATCACCTTTGCCTTCCTTGACGCGCTGGACGATGATCGAGCCTTCCTGGCCGGCATTCGCCGCGATCTGGCGGAGGGGCTCTTCGATGGCGCGACGCACGATGGCGACGCCGATCGTCTGATCCTCGTTCTCCGTTTCGACCGACTCGAGCGCAGGGATGGCGCGGAGGTAGGCAACGCCGCCGCCCGCCACGATGCCTTCTTCAATGGCCGCGCGGGTGGCATGCAACGCGTCTTCGACGCGCGCCTTTTTCTCCTTCATCTCAGGCTCGGTAGCCGCCCCGATCTTCAGCACGGCGACGCCGCCCGAGAGCTTCGCAAGGCGCTCCTGGAGCTTCTCCTTGTCGTAGTCGCTCGTTGTGACGTCGATCTGCTGCTTGATCTGGTTGACGCGGGCCTTGATCTGGTCCTGCTCGCCGGCGCCGTCCACGATGGTCGTATTGTCCTTGTCGATCACAATACGCTTGGCGATGCCCAGGGCATCCAACGTGGTGCTCTCGAGCTTGTAGCCTTTCTCCTCGGAAATGACCGATCCGCCCGAAATGACCGCGATGTCTTCCAGCATGGCCTTACGGCGATCGCCGAATCCCGGGGCCTTGACGGCCGCCACGCGGAGGGTGCCGCGAAGTTTGTTGACGACGAGGGTCGCGAGGGCTTCGCCTTCGACATCTTCCGCGATCACGAGGAGCGGACGACCCATCTGGGCGATCTTCTCCAGGATCGGGAGCATATCTTTCATCGACCCGATCTTCTTGTCGTGGATCAGGATGTAAGCGTCTTCGAGGACGACTTCCATGCTGTCCGCGTTCGTCACGAAGTACGGCGAGAGGTAGCCGCGGTCGAACTGCATGCCTTCGACGACGTCGAGGGTCGTCTCCGTGCCGCGGGCTTCTTCGACGGTGATGACGCCGTCCTTACCCACACGCTCGAACGCATCGGCGATCATATTCCCGATGTCCGAGTCGTTGTTCGCCGATATCGTGGCGACCTGCGCGATTTCCGTCTTGTCTTCGATGTCGCGGCTCTGCTTGCGCAGTTCCTCGACCACACGGATGACCGCTTTGTCGATCCCGCGCTTGAGATCCATCGGGTTTGCGCCGGCCGTGACGTTCTTCAATCCGGCGCCCATGATCGCCTGGGCGAGCACGGTGGCTGTCGTCGTGCCGTCGCCGGCGACATCGCTGGTCTTGGAAGCGACTTCCTTCACCATCTGCGCGCCGACGTTCTCGAGCTTGTTCTCGAGCTCGATTTCCTTCGCGACGGTCACGCCGTCCTTGGTTACCGTCGGCGAGCCGAATTTCTTCTCGATGATCACGTTACGGCCCTTCGGGCCGAGCGTAACCTTGACGGCATCCGCAAGAGTGTCCACACCGCGCTTAAGGGCGCTGCGGGCCTCCGTGTTAAAGATGATTTGCTTTGCCATTATTGTGTCTTGGTTCTATGCGTAAAAATGTCAAAAGCGGCGCTAATAGCCTGTTCTGACCGATCAGTCGACGATTCCGAGGATGTCCGTCTCACGCATAATCAACAGCTCTTCGCCGCCGATCGTGATTTCGGTGCCGGCATATTTGCCGTAGAGCACGGTGTCGGATTTCTTGACCGTCATGTCGATCTTGGTGCCATTTTCAACGCGCCCGGGTCCGACGGCGACGATGGTACCCCGCTGGGGTTTCTCTTTCGCTGCGTCGGGGATGTAGAGCCCGCTCGAAGTTTTTTCTTCGGCCGGCTCTGGGCGGACAACAACGCGGTCGCCAAGCGGCTTGATGCTTGCCATCTGGTTATCCTCCTGGATTGGTTTAGTTGATGAGGTTACGTATTCAAAAGAAACGCGCGCCCTGTTAGCACTCTCGTGAGAGGAGTGCCAGTGCCGGGATGCACGTCATGTGTATTCAAGAACAATCATCGGAAACGGCCACCCGAAACGCTGACCAGTTTTATCAACTAGATGCGATTACGGCCACAACATCGCCCTGTGTCCGAACGTCCAACGGAGCACCGTCTACGGCGTTTGGAAGGGGTTTACAAGGCTGCCTTATAAACCCGGGCCGCTATGCGTAGTTCCGACGCGCCGGCAGGCGGCCAAACCCGTCAGCGAGGCTGACAGAACGCGCGAATCGGGCTCGGCCCGCCGTGACTCGCTGTCAGGATGTCGTGCAAAATCTGCCAGAACGGATGAATGAATGACCGGACTGATGTATACTCAAGCATGATGCCAAACCGAATGCCTCGACTCCTGCTGCGGACCAGTGTGCTCCTGGTCCCTGTCCTCATCGTTCTGCCGACGATCCTGCCACCCGGGTGGCGGGAGATGGTGTTCATGGCCTTCGATCAGGTGTGCCACCAGCTGCCAGATCGTACGTTCCACGTGCACGGATTACCCTTTGCCGTGTGCCAGCGATGCTTCGGGGTGTATGTCGGACTCGCCGCGGCGCTGCTCCTCTGGCCGGCATTCCGGTCCCATGCGGATCATGTCGGCCGTCATGCGCTGGCGCTGCTGGCCTTCGGCGTCACTCCGCTTGTGGTCGACTGGGCGTTGACGACGCTGCAAATCTGGCAAAACACGCCCTTTACGCGGACCGCCACAGGACTCCTTTTTGGTCTGGCGGCGGGGGCGGTCCTCGCTCGGGCAATCGACGGCCTTGCCGCGCCGCTGACTCCGCGCGTCGCGTGATTCGGGCAGTGTATCCGTTTTTTCTTCGCCCCGTAGAGGCTATTTTTAATCCGAGCCGGTACCACCCCATACAGGGAATCGGCCGGTCACGGGAAATCGTCCACCCACCCATTTAACTCCGAAAAGCATGTCGAATAAGATGCAATCCATCCTCCTCAGCGGGGTCGCCTCCGGCGTACTCGTAACCCTGTTGGCCAATATTCCGATCGTGGGAGGGTGTCTCTGTTGCCTGGCCTATATAGGCGCCGGCGTCATGTCGACCTGGCACTACACCAATTCGTACGAGTTGACCATCGCCGGAGGCACGGGCGCCAGCATGGGGGCGCTCACGGGGGTCATCGCCTCCGTGGCGAGTTCGGTGCTGGGTTATATTTCGTCGAAGCTGGGGCTTACCATGACAATGGAGGAAGCGTTCAGGCAACTTGAAGAGAGTGGTCAGATGCCCCCCGAGCAAATCGACATGATTATGGGGCTCGTAGAAAGCCCGATGTTTTATGCCGGGCTTCTTCTTGTGAGCATCATCTTTGGTGCGGCTCTGGGCGCGGCTGGCGGCGCGATCGGCGCCTCGGCGTTTAAGAAAGGCGGCGCTTTCCCGAACGAATGAGGGCGACAGTCAGTGCCCGCGCAGGCGCTTATAAGCCGGCTCCTCCAGCACTTCCTTGAGCAGCCACGCCCGCTGGAGAGCGGCCGTATTCTTGAGGTCGGCCGACAGCTGCGCACGTAGCGTATGCGCCGGCGCGGGCCGGGCTTCTGGAAGTGGGGTGATGGGTTTGGTGGCCGTTGGCCGGTTGGACGATGGGCGTACTTCCACCGGCCGCGGCGCTTCTTTGCGGCGCGCGACCGGCTCTTCCCAGTGTGTTCGCTCGAGGTCCGTGTGCTGACCAGGGGCAAGCTCCAGGGAACGCTCAAGGCCGACCGACTCCCGCGTGGGGGATTCGAGGCTGTGGAAATCGGTCGACGTGGCCCGCTGGGGCAGTTTCTGTGGCAGGGTCTGGGGCGCTTTCTGCGGAATACCCCGCGAGGGCGGTAACGTGCGAACGGGCTCCGGCGACGGCAGTGAACGCGGACGGTTCGGCTCCTCGGACTGCTCACGGGACTTTTCCCTCGGTTGGCGCAGCGCCTCCTGGATCTCACGAAGCGCCTCCTCCAACGAGGCCGGCCGGCTCGGCGCTTCGGCCGTATCGGCGGGGCCCGGCGGCAAGGCGCCGGGCTTCGGACGTTTTTTGTTGCCCAGTACCTGAAAAATCAGGTAAAACACAAAGAAGATGATCCAGACGACGATTTCCGACATGGGCGACCAGGGTATGCGGTGAGACGTGAGGCGAAAGCCCGGGCCCAATATACACCCTGTTCGCACTCCCTATCAATTCCGGGCATCAATTCCGGCCATCAATTCGCCGGCAAGCGAATAATGGAACGCGTCGCCGTGTCCCGTTCGCCTCGCATCCGAACGAAATAAAGTCCGGCCGGCAACTCAGCCTCCTCGATCGTCAGCATGTGTCGGCCCGCGTCCAGCGGGGCATCCGCAAGCAGCGCTTGCCGGCGCCCGAGGATATCCACCAGGTCCACCACGATATGCTGGCTCTCCGGTACATCGATCAACACGGTCGCCCGCTCCCGGAATGGGTTTGGATAGATCGATGCTACGGCCAATCGCTCGGGGGCCGGTACATCCACCTGGAGTGATGCGGCGAGAAAGCGGGTGTTGGATCGAGGCGCCACGAAATAGATGCGATACAACCGCGTGCCGGAGGCTTCGATGGGGTCGGTCACGCGGTACCGGTGGTTCGTTGCGACCTCCGCGTCGAGGGGCTGGGCTGCCCCGGACTCGGAGTCGATTCGCGCGATGGCTTCGTAGCGGGCCTCCAGCGGCTCGTCAAAGCCTGCCCGGCCAGCGACGGCGCGCTCGACGACGTAGCTGCCGGGAAAGGGCTCGCGTCGAGTGACCCACGCCAGGTGCACGGCTTCATTGGCGACATCGGCACGGGCGGAATCCACCGCCACCGGGGCGGTGTCCTCGCGCGCGCCGGAGACCAGCAGGGTGAAAGCGATTGGGGTCGTCGGAGCCTGCTTCTTCGAGACGTCGATGGCGTAGGACCCAGGCGGGGCGTCCGGGACAAAAATCTGTTCAATCGGATCGACGCTGTTATCGCCCGATGTAGCCGCGGTCTGCGGCGCCTGAGGATCCAGGACATACGGCTGGTAGACGACGCCGCTCGCGAGATGCGTCAGTCGAAGATCCAGATCCCGCACCAGCTGTGGATGAGGGTTGTCCATGAGAGCCGGCGACCGCCCCTCCAGAGGCCGGCCCGGTTCATCCGTCCAGGACAAGGTGATACGGAGCGGCCCGGGAGTATCGACGGCCACAGCGACGCGATGCGGGAGGGCCAGAATTGACGCCACTTCCTGCAACTCAATGGCATGGCGTGTGGCTTCGAGCAGGGTCTCGGCCGCGGCGGCGGCGTCAAAACGGCCCCATCCGGAGGCAAAGTCGGGGCCCGCGGTGCCGACATCCCGCGCCGTGTGAAGCGCGAGTCCCTTCAGAGAGGCCGCGCGAAGCGGTGCGCCGCGTTCGAGCACGGCCAGTTCCTGCAGGAGGGCCAGGCTGCCCGTCACGGTCGGCGCAGCCATCGACGTTCCCGACGAAACGCGGTACGACGCCGGCCCGAGGGCGACCGATGAATAAATATCCTCCCCCGGACTGATGAGGTCGGGTTTGATGCGTCCATCGTCGGTCGGTCCCATCCCGCTGAACCGGCTCACGCGATCCTCGCCCGTGTTCGCACCAACAACCCGCGCCAGCGAGCCCACGGTGAGCACGTTCTTCGCCAGGGCGAAGCTCGCGATCGTGTCGTACCCGGATGCACCGCCATCCGGAGCGATCCGCCGGCGGTCGGCTTCGTATTGTACCCAGCGACTCTCTTCCGTCAACGCCCAGTAGGTACCCGTGGAGGGGCCGAGGTCCTCGCGATCGTTGCCGGCGGCCACGACGGGCAGGAAATACGGGAAGGCCGACGTCACGGCATCGAAGTGCGCCGCATCCTGGTCGTAGGCCCCGAAGGCGTAATCTTCCTCCGGGCTTACCCGGGGATCGCCGAACCAGTACCAGACACTTTCGCTTTCGCTCACGCGGATCCGCTGCCATCCGGCCACACGCCCGTAAGAATGGTTGGACAGAAGCATGTTCTGCTGGGCCGCGTCCTCCATTTCGGAGGCGTGCAAGAGCCAGTCGTGGGAGATGATCGCGGCGCCCGGTGCCAGGCCCCGCGCGTTGGGATCGATTCCCGAGGCCGCGAGGGTGCCGGCGACATGGGTGGCATGGTTCGAGGGAGGGCCGCCGTCACGATCGGTTACGCGGCCTGTCAACTCCTGGTGGTCGGCATACGCGGGGCCCTCATCCCATAGTCCGATCCGGGTGCCCGCCCCCGTGAGCAGGGCGCCCGTCCGCCGCTGCAGGCCACGCGCTCCGATGGCTCTGGCCGACGCATCGTTGTAAATGCCAAAATAGACCGGTAGCCCGTCCGTCATCCCGATCAGGGCGATAGACGTCTCCTCGGGTGCGTTGGATAGGGAGTAGATGGCGTCCATACGCGCGCGTTCGGCGGCGCGTATCGAGGCGGGAATTGTACGGTTGATGGGCGGCGCCTGGGCGAGGCTATCGGAGGCGATCGCCAGTAGGAGGAAAGCGGCCGGCCACCCGGTGCGAAGAAGAACCATGACGACAGGAGTTCGAGACGTGCAAAAAGACGAAGCCGATTGGCAGGCGCGTCCAAACTCAAAGTCGGGGCCGAAACAGGCTAGACGGTTTCGGGAGGGGGGAGAGCGTCGATCAACTTGCGGCTCGCCCGGTCGAAGGCGTGATCGCGCAGCTCATCGGCGGCGACCCACCGCATCCCCCGATCGGTGACGTCTACCGGGGCCCTGGCCGTCGGGCAATGGCAGGCATGAAGGGTGATTTTGAAGTGAGAATACGCATGGGAGAGGCGATGAAACGGCCGCGCGGCCGGCGTCTCGATCCCGAAATCCTGCCGGAGGAGCCTCATGCACGCGGCGTCGACGGATTCGCCGGGCGCCAGCCGGCCACCGGGGAAGGTCCATAATCCCCCCAGCATCCCATCGTCAGGACGCCGGAAGATTAAATATTCACCGTTCGTATTGCGGACAAGACCCGCAGCGTGATGGTGGTGCGGAGTCGGTGCTTTTTTCGTCTTCACCGGAAAGTTTTCCTGGGTGCCGGCCGCGTGGGCGCTGCACCAGGGGGCGATCGGGCAGGCCCCGCACCGCGGCGAACGCGGGGTACAGACCGTCGCGCCGAGTTCCATCAGGGCCTGATTGTGGTCGCCTGGCCGGGCGGGGTCGATCAGGATGTCCGCCAGACGCTGCAGGTGGGCGCGCGTCTTCCCGGCGCCTACGTCTTCGGCCAGGGCAAACAGACGGGAAAGGACGCGGATCACGTTGCCGTCCACCGCGGCGTGCGGCTTGCCGAAGGCGATCGAGAGCACGGCCGCCGCCGTATAGGGGCCGATCCCGGGAAGTTCGGAAATGGCCATGTACGAGGAGGGGATACGTCCGCCGTGGCGTTCGGCCATCACGAGCGCCGCGGCGTGGAGATTCCGGGCGCGAGAATAGTAGCCGAGTCCTTCCCAGTTTAGGAGCACCTGGTCGAGCGGCGCGCCGGCGAGGGCCGGCAGATCGGGAAAGGCCGCCACGAATCGTTCGTAATACGGGAGCGCCTGATCGACCCGCGTCTGTTGGAGCATGACTTCCGATAACCAGATCCGATAGGGATCCGACGCGACGCGCCACGGCATCACACGCGCGACCCGGGCGAACCAGCCAATCAACGCGTCTCGGAATTCCGGGAGGGCCGGGATGTCGTCAGAGGACATCGACCAGCACGTACACGTCCTCGGTCGCGGCGCCGGCCGTCGTGGCCTCGAAGATCAGGGTATGCTCACCGACATCCTTGGACAGCGTCCGCCAGAAATACGACCGCTCGACGAGCCAGCTGAGCGCCGGCGCTTGCTTCAACCGGTACCGCTCCATGCGCCGCGAACCAAAGGAAGCCGGAAGGTTGAAGATGAGCACCTCGCCGGACTGGATGACATACGAAAGCGTTTCGGCCCGGATGGCCGGTTCACCCCCAAGCGTCGTGTCGGCCCCGGAACGGAGGGGGGAGGCGTTCGTTTGCAGGTCGAGCCGGTGCGAGGCCGGAGCCTTGAAGCCCGTCGTGGCCATGAGGGCGACCAGCACGAGCAGGGCGGCGGACAGGAAGGCGGTAGGAGAGGACAGACGATACACGGGCATGGTGTCGCAAGCGTTGTTTATGCGAAGATATGCAAAAGCCACGGGGAATCCCACCGCGTCGCGGCTGAAAAAATGGGCCGGCGTCCTGGTACTGGTTGGGTGTGTGGTAGCCTGCATGGGCATGGACGCACAGGCCAGCCAACAGGCTCAAAACCAGACGGGCACGGCGTCGTTGCGATGGCAGACCGACGATGGCCGTGAGCGCCGTGACATCAAGCCAGAGCCGGGCTGGCATCCGGACAGTCTGGCGCGGGTGTCGCGGGAGGTAACGGCCCGGTATCAGCGGCTCGGGCATTACCTGGCGCAGGTGGACTCGATTCGACGCGACGAGGGGGGCCGGCAGAGCCGTGTAGTCGTTTATGTTGCTCCAGGGCCGGAAGTCCGCGTAGGGGCCGTGCGGTTCCATGGCGTCGGCTTGATTCCACCCGAGGCCCTACAGGCGCTGATGCGGACGCGGCCGGGACGCGTACTGGACCCCCGGGTGCTGACGGAGGACGTGGCGGCCGTACTCGATGCGTACGTCGAGCAAGGTTTTGCTCTGGCGAATGTCCGCATCACCGATGTGACGCTGGAAGCAGTGGCCGGCGAGTCTGTGTTGGGGATCGACATTGTGGTGGAGGAAGGGCCCCCCGTGATCATTGGTTCGATCGAACTTGTTGGTGCGGGGCGTACAAGGCCCTATTTCGTGGAACGGATGCTGGGGCTGCGCCCCGGCGATCCCCTGACGCGCGATCTGGACGCCCTGCGGCAACGGTTGGAAGAGACGATGCTTTTCGCGCGTGTCGATCGGCCGGCGCTGTATCGGCTGGATTCGGGTGGGATCGGGTTACGGGTTGGACTGGAGGAGGCGTCGCCCGGAGTATTCGATCTGGTGCTCGGGTATCAGCCGCCGACGGGGAGCGGACGCGCGCAGGGGCTGGTGGGGAACGGCCATCTGCAACTCCGCAATCTATTTGGAGGGGGCCGCGAGATGGCGTTGCGGCTCAATCGATTGCCGGGCCAGATCAGTCAGTTGGATGCCTCGTTTCGCGATCCCTTTGTCGCGCAGTTGGCCCTGTCACTCGAACTCAATTTCGAAGGGTTGCAGCAGGACTCCACGTACGGCCGGCAGCGGTACGACGGGGCGATCGGGTACCGATTGCCAGGTGGGTTGGAGTTGTTGCTGACACTGAGCCGGGAGGCGACGCGACCGGGGTTCGCCGGCGCGCAGCTCGTTTCCGGCCAGCAACGTATCGCCCGGGCGGAGGCGCTATTCGCCGGCGCGACGGTCCGGTTTCGGCGGCTGGATCGCCCATTGAATCCGAGCCGGGGGGTGTCGATCGAGACCCGGTTCGAGCGCGGGACCAAGGAGCGCGCCCTGTTTAAGGCAGGCGTGGGCGGCGATACGCTGCGGGTCGTGACGCGTGGCCGGCAGGAGCGGCTGCGGATGCAGGCCCGGGCGTACCTCCCCACGTGGCCCCGTCTGGTGGCCGTTATTGGAAATGAGGCTTCGGCTGTGATCGGGGCGGCGCTGGACGAGAGCGACCTGTTTCGCTTCGGGGGGGCGGCGAGCCTGCGGGGGTACGAGGAGGATCGATTCCGGGGCCAGGTGGTGAACCGGAGTTTTGTCGAGTACCGATATCAGTTCGAGCGGGCCTCGTTTGCTTATGTGTTTTTTGACCTCGGCTACGTGGATCGTCCGGCGTTGCAAAACGCGCTGCGTCAGAAAACGGTCTACCCTGGTTATGGCTTTGGATTCCAGTTTGAAACGGCGATGGGGCTGATCAACACCAGTTTCGCCCTCAGCCCGGAGGACGCGCCGACGGATGCAAAAGTCCACGTGGGGCTCTCCGTGGGGCTGTGAATGGGGCTCGAACACCTGGAATGGTACACACAGGGAACACCCTGCCGGTGCAGGGATTTGGTGGTTGCCCGCGTATCATTCCATCCCGCATGACCACCTACTTTTACACCCCGCCCGATAGGATCCACGGAGACCGCCTCACGCTTCCACCCGACGAGGCCCTGCACGCATTTAGGGTAGTTCGCCACCGGATCGGCGACGAGATTGTGGTGGTGGATGGGGAGGGAGGATGGTACCGAGTCGTGATCGAAGGCATCGATGCGCGCCAGGTAGCCGGCCGGATCGCCGAGCGGCGGAAGGAAGTGGGGGAGCCGGCGTTTCGGCTGCGTGTGGGCATGGCGCTGCTCAAGCAGGAGAAGCGGTTCAGTAACTTTCTGGAGAAGGCGACCGAGCTGGGCGTGGCGGAAGTGATCCCGCTGGTGACGGCGCGGACAGAGAAGCAGTCGATTCGGCCGGCGCGCGTCGAACACATCCTGCAGGCCGCCATGAAGCAATGTCTGCGCTCGCGCGTAGTAGCGACATCCGAGCCGCGCGCGCTGGATGCGCTTATGGCGATCATCGGCGACGAGTTGGTGCTTGTCTGTCACGAATCGAGCGACGCCTCGTCGGATGCGTTGCTCGACGTGTTGGTGCGGGCGGGTACGCCGCCGGCATTAACCCTGCTGGTGGGCCCCGAAGGCGGCTTCACCGATGCCGAAGTCGCGCGGCTGACGGCGGCCGGCGCACGCGTGGTATCCCTCGGGGAGCGGCGTTTGCGCGCGGAAACGGCCGCGATTGCCGCCTGCGCCG
>JBGSPJ010000265.1:0-3795 GCA_041738655.1 Rhodothermales bacterium
GGCCCTCGCCCCGGCCCGGCTCACACGCCCACGGCAGCGCGGCCTGGGGGGACGCGAAGAGTCTCCGGAGAACGGACGGCCTGCCCCTCGGCCGGCTCAGTGGTGGGATGCTCCGTTACAGCGGCGAGGGCCACCTCCTCACCATTGCCCCGACCCGGAGCGGCAAGGGCGTGAGCGCCGTCATCCCCGCGCTCCTCACCTACCCTGGCCCCGTCGTTGTCACCGACATCAAGGGCGAGAACTACGCCGTCGCCTCGCGGGCCCGGCGGGAGGTGTTTGGGCAGCGGGCCGTTGCCCTTGATCCTTTCGGTGTCACCGGCGCGCCGGCGGCGCGGCTCAATCCGCTGGATCTGACCTCGCGTGAGAACGCGTTCGACGAGGCCTGGATGATCGCCGACATGCTCATCGTCGAGCGCGGCGGCGAGGCGTTCTGGAACGAAGAGGCCCGCGCGCTCATCGCCGGCCTGGTGTATTTTGTGATGACCGAGTCTGATCAGGCGCGGGTGCTGGCCCCGGGCCGAGAGCCGCTGCCGCGCGACCTGCTCAGCGTGCGCCGCCTCCTCACCCTGCCACCGGAGGCGATGGAAGTGTTCTTCGAGCGGCTCTCCGCCGGCGAGGGTCCGGCCAGCCGGGCGGCGAGCCGGCATTTACAGAAGGCCGATAAGGAGCGATCGGGCGTGCTTTCGACCGCGCTCAGCCACACCCATTTTTTGGATGCGCCGGCGATGGAGCGGGTGCTTGGTTCAAACGATAATGCGGGAGAGTCGGCGGCCGTCGACCCCTACGGGTTGGTGGATGGATCGTTGTCGTTATTCCTCGTCGTCCCGCCCGATCGGCTCGCGACGTACCGCGGGTGGCTCAGGCTCATGATCGCCTCGTGCCTGCTCGTGCTGACGCGGAATCGGCCGGCGTCGCGGGTGCTGTTTCTCCTGGACGAGTTCGCCAACCTCGGCCGTATGGACCTCCTCGCCCAGGCCGTCACCCTCATGGCCGGCTACGGCGCCACCTTCTGGTTCTTCATCCAGGACCTGCCCCGCCTCCGCGCCGTCTACCCGGCCGACTGGGAGACCTTCCTCGCCAACTGCGAGGCCCTGCAAGCCTTCGGCAGCCGCGACCCGATGACGTGCCAGTACCTGAGCCGGCGGACCGGCCAGCAGACCGTCTTCGTCCGCAGCGACAGCCAGGCGAGCGCGAGTAAAGGATCCCCGCACAGCGTGAGCGTTTCCGAGACCGCGCGGGCGCTGCTGCTGCCGGATGAGGTCGAGCGGCTGGGGGAGGACGAGGAGCTGCTGTTCGTCCGCGGCGAGCGTCCGGTTCGGGCTAAGAAGCTGGTGTATTACCGGGACCGGGAGTTCAGGATGGGGAGGGTGGCGCTATTTGATGGGAATCCGTTTCACGAATCCACCCCGGGTTAAACGAGGCGTTTAACCCGGATCAGCCCTTCCGGAATCGAATGCGATCTGACGTAATGACTACAAAATGGCCGGCTAACTGCGCGTGTAAGTCGCCAAATACCCGGCTAAGGATGCGTATTTTCTCGTCGTACTCAACCCCGATCAGTCGCAGCAGAACGATGCCAGCATGCACGCGACGAAGCCGGTGGACAAGCTCTCCAAAGTCCTTGTCTTCCGTAATCAGTATGGCTTCATGATGCAGCGCAAGTGTCAGTACCTCATCATCGACGATGCCTGGACTCAGCTCAACCACGGCCTCGACCGCATAACCCGCATCCCGGAGCCAGGTGACGATTCGAAAGTCGACACTTTCATCGGCAAGGAACCGCGTCATAGTGTCGACGGGCTGTTCGAATAGACGACTTCGTTTTTAATCGTATCTGCAGCAAAGGCGAGCGCCGCGAGTATAGCCTGTTTATGAAGGCCAGGATACGCCGCCAATAAGCCCTCCATAGTCTCCCCGGCCGCGAGTTTTTCTAGCAGTAGATCCACGGGAATCCGGGTGTTTTTGAACACGGGCTTTCCGAAGAGGACCCTGGGGTTCGAGTCGATATAGGGTCTCCAGTCCATCATGGCAGCTGCGTTATAGTGATCCAGAAAGGCACTCAAGGCATATGCGTCTGCTACAGCAGCCACGCAGAAAGGGTTTCCGCTTCAACCTCTCGACCTTAGCCATTGGATTGCATCTCGTCTTTGATTTCTCGGACGAAAACAGAGTAGCTGATGCCCGGCTGCGGTACGGACCGCCATCCTATCGGGGTGGAGCCGGCGCCCCACCCCGAAGGGTGCCGCTAACTCAGCAATCCGCGCTCAGCGAAGCTCGTGTAGCCACCACCCGTGATGATGAGGTGATCGTGGATCGGGATACCGAGTATCTTGCCGGCCTCCACGAGTTGCCTCGTGATACGGATGTCTTCGCGGCTGGGCTCGGGGTTGCCGGAGGGGTGGTTGTGGCAGCAGACGATGCCGGCGGCGTTTGACAGGATCGCGGCCTGGAATACCATCCGCGGCTCGACGATCGAGGCGGCAAGGCCTCCGCGGGTCAGGTGGACGATGTTGATGATCGCGTTCGCGGTGTTGAGATTGACCGTCAGAAACTCCTCGGCGGCGCAGTCGGCGAAATACGGGGCGACGACGCTGGCGACGTCTTCGGGGGTGCGGACCTGGATCCGGGGCTCGAAGGAATGGGCGACATCGCGCACGAGGCGGACCTGGACGATGGGGGCGCCGTCGAAGGCGAACTCGAGCTGGCTGGTGGGATTCGACGGGTGGTGCGGGGCGGTGTTCATGGCGGCTACTCCGATAAACCTTGGGACCGCGACCTTCGCGGCCTTCCGGGAGCCGTTAAAGGGGTAGGGAGGCCGGCGCGAGCATCCCGGAGCGAAGCGGAGGGACTCGACAGGGCGACGCGTCTTTTTTGCCTCGCGAGGAATTGGACCCGCCGCAGGCGGGGACAAGGGGAAAAAAGACGGGGCGCCCTGTTGCTGCGCCGGCGTCCCTGCCCCAGGCTCTCCCGGAGGAAGGCCGCACGGGTCGCGGGCGCAGGGGTGGACGGCCGCCAGGGATTCCGACCCGCTCCGGCGAAAGAAAAAAATCCAGCCGGCGGTGTTCGGGCGGCAACTCGGAGGCGCGTCGTGCATCTTTATCATCATGATGCAGCCATCCACCCATACGTCTGGCTACAGAAAACCAGCCCACGAAACCAGCCACGAACACAGCCCCATTCCGCATCATCGCCATGACAACCCTGCCACACCTCACACGCCGCCGCTTTCTTGGTCAATCGATCAGCGCGCTCGGCGCCAGCGTCCTGTACCCGCTCCTTCCCGGAATCCGCGTTTCGACCCCCGAGCCCACCGTTCCGATGAGGCTCCTCCAGCACGAGATCAGCACCAGCCTCTACGAGACCTTCGACCTCCTCGTCGACTGGAACGTCGATGCGGTGGAGCTCTCCGGCAACCAGAGCGTCGATACCGCCCTCTGGAAATTCCTGATCCGCACCTGGCGGATCGTGCCGAGCGGCGACCAGGTCACCCTGGCCGACCTCGAAGGTGCCGCCCTCGCTGAGAAACTCGTCTTCAGCGAGGCCGTCGAAAACACCCGCCTGATCCTGCGCGGGCTGCCCGAGGGGACGTACGATAGCCGCGAGTCCCTCCTGCGGATGACCGACCGCCTGAACACGATCGCCCGGAGCCTCGCGCCCCACGGGATGCAGCTCGGCGTCGCCAGCCAGCCCGGCAGCTTCGTGCCCCTGGGCGGCGAACTCGGCTGGAATCTGCTCGCCGACCACACCGACGAAAGTATCGTCCTCCAGCTGAGCACCGCCGACGCCGGCCGGGCC
>JBGSPJ010000282.1:0-13653 GCA_041738655.1 Rhodothermales bacterium
TTGTTGCAAACCCAAACCTACGCCTTCCGGCCCTCTCTTCTATGTTTTTGCGGTTTATGGGCCAGAAAAACCTGGCCACCAAACCACTGTTTATGTTGCAGTTACGTGGTTGTCAACCTGGAAAAGTGTCCAGTAGTGAGCGCCACCGCACCTAGTGCGGCCATAACCTCTTTGCCCGCTTCGAGTTTAGTTGCCTTGTCGCCTGCCGCCCAGGATTCCAGGCTTGGGTACGAATCAACGTACATGAATGTACCATTTTCAATGTCGCCGACGCGCGGCGTCAGTACGAAGCTTCCAATATCGCCACCCTCAACGTTGGCGTTCATAAACACGACCCACGCAGCATTCGCCGCATGCACCTCGTCCATGGTTTTCCCATCCTTCAATTTACAGGAAACCACATCGAGAATTCTATCGTCAGGCGGTGTGGACGCGGTTAATACCACCAGGCATATTCCCAGGAGCGCCGTTGTCAGGATTGATTTCATCGTTATCGTCTCGATTAATGTTCACGCACGAAATTGACTGCAAATAGTGTAATTCGGTCGTTCCAATTGGGTATCGGTGGGCCAGATCTTGGTAAGGTGGCCGCGAAGGCGAAGAAATCTTCCCCAAGGTAACCTCCTATCCCTCACTCTGTCAACAAAAACCTCAATAACTTCGCTGCGGGCGCGCTTTTGCGAAGTCCCGACGGCACAAAAAGACCCGGATTAGCCCGGCTGCGGGCGGGTTCTGACAGGTGCCGTCCGGCGCCAACGTCGGTTACACAAACGGGTCTTGGCGCATCGCCTCCTCGAATGCACGCTTTACGTTCATCCGGTTCGGCTGGTAATAGATCTGCGTCGTGCGAGGGCTCTCGTGGCCCAGAAACTTCTGCAGCAGGTTCTCCGGCATACCCCGATCGGCCAGGTACTGCGCGATTGTGTGGCGGAACAGGTGCGGGTACACCCGCTTGACGATGCCGGCCTCGGCGGCCAGTTCCTTCACCAACTGCTGGATCCGCCGCGGCGTGTAACAGGATCCCCTGGGCGATGGGAATACATAGCCCGTTCGGCGCTCGCCCAGATGCAGCCTGAGTTCATTTGCCAGGCTTTTTAGAATGGGGATGTCTCTATACTTCTGCCCCTTGTCCAGCACCCGGATCTCTCGCTCGGCGTAGGAGAACTCCTCGGCCGAAAACGCGCAGTAGGCGCCGACGCGGCTTCCTGTTTCGAGCAGCGTGCGGATCATGAGACCCGTGACGCCGCTCTTGCGGTAGGCCGCCTCGAGCAGCGCTTCCAGTTCGTCGCGGTTCAGCCGGTTCACGCTTCCCTTCTTATCCTTCGGCGGACGAAGGCCTGTCTCCCGGCGGGCTTCCATGATCAGGTACCGGGACTGCTCGTAGCTGTATCCGTTCTCGCGCAGGATCTTCGCCACGCGGCGGACGTCGCGCTTGTTGACCGTGGTTACGCGCATGGGGCCTCGCTTCGATGGGTTCATCTACCATGGCGCAACTTTCGCGCCTCTCCCCTACGGGTCACGATGCGCCCCTATTCGATGTAGATCGTCGGCAACGGCGATCCTTCCTCAAGCCGCGTGAGCACCTCGAGAAGTTCGCTCCGGTACGCCTCCGATGTCGTTGTGATGACGTGGTGTTTCATCCTTTCATCCTATCACAGGCCCCCTACCCTACCAACCTCTTTTTTCGGCTATTGACAATCCTCTATCTCCTGGCACAATGGGCAGCGGTAAGTTCAACCTATCTGCTAAATCCCATGGCTATTTGGACACGAAATCCGCAGGAGTGTGAGGGGCAGTATTTTTTTGATGGTCGGGCTTTTATGACCGCAGGCGTCTCGCGCGAACTGGCGCCCGAAGAGATCGCCGCCATCGTCCGTGACCTCCAGGCGTTTATCCGGGAGAAGAACGGGATAGACTACCTGCAAACGTACGACTCCGATGACGGGCGCCGCGTCTTCTGCATCTGTCAGCTCAGCTGGGCGATGAAGGCCTCGGGCGAGTACGCACCCGAGGACGATTACTGGACGATGCTCGTGCGCCACGAAGCGCAAGATGGGAATGGGCCCCTTTGTTCTTTGAACATATGCCCCACAGTCAGTATCAGGCTGACGGTGAGCCTCTGGGCCGTAGCTGCGACGGGGTGTTCTGTCGTGGTGAAATAGCTGGCCCTAAAAGGCACGGTGAGGCGCGAGGTTGGCCGCCAAGACGCCGCGCTTGGCTGAGAGATGATATGGTGAGTCAAACGAAGTGGGATCGACTTACGGGAAATCCAGACCCCTCCTCCCCAATGCCCAACACAGCCGGAGATGGACACCCGGATAATGAGAGGAGGCGAACGGCCCCTGCTTCACCCTGTGAAGCGTGCGCTGCCGAGATCGCGCAAGGAGCATGTGCGATCCAAAGGTAGATTCGGTTCAACCTGATCTACGCCGAATCCGTTCGGAATACCGCAAAGAGCGGGATGAGTCGAGGCAGATAACCACCACCTACGTCATCTCGATAGAGTCTCAACTTGTGAACGTGGGAAGCCTGTCCGGAGATGACAAGACCAACATCCGGTCGATGATCCGGGCGGGTGGCGGAGCCGCCGTAGTAGTCGGAGCCAGGGAAAGCCTGGCACAAGGATCCTCCGTGATCCATGGCGAAGGGCGGCAGTTTGTTGTGACTTCCGGTAGACGAGAGACGTCTACAGGCAAAGGTAGCCAAATATCAACATGGAGGAAGATCCATGAACGTTGGCGAAATGCAACGGAAACTTAGTCTATGGGCCGAACAGGACAGCGACCGTCGCTTTTATGGCCTGTTTGACCTCGTCTGCAACCCCGACTGGTTACGGGCGGCTCATGACCACGTCGCTTCCAATGCCGGTTCTTCAACGGCCGGGTGCGACGGAATCACGATGCAGGTTTTTGACGAGCAGCTCGAGGAGCATCTGCAACAGATCGCCCGGGCGCTCGCCGAAGGCCACTTCGAACCACATCCTGTGCGACGCGTGACGATCCCTAAAGCGCGTGGTGGGGTTCGCCCTCTGGGCATCCCCTCCATCCGTGACCGGATCGTGCAAGAAGCGCTGAGGATGGTGCTTGAACCCATCTACGAGGCTACGTTTCGTCAAGACTCCTTTGGTTTCCGGCCAGGCCGCTGCACGATGGACGCGGTACATCGCCTGCGTGGTGTGGCCCAGAATCATACAAAGTATTTCTGGGCCATCGAAGGCGACATCGCGGCTTGCTTCGACACGATCAATCACAGAAAGCTCATCAAGCTGCTGCGCCGTCGTGTCAAAGACGAGAAGCTGCTGGATCTCATCTGGAAGTTTCTCCGTGCAGGGGTCATGGAAGGCAAGCTGTTCCGTGACACGAAGCTAGGCACGCCGCAGGGCGGAATCGTAAGTCCCCTACTGGCCAACGTGTATCTCCACGAACTCGACCGGTTTGTGGAAGAACACTACACCGGGTTCTCTGCGGGGCAGAGATCCCGCCGCCGGGCAGCGGGGCAAGCGAATTTCATCTATGCCCGGTATGCCGATGATTTCGTGCTCATGTGTAACGGCACTCATGCGCAGGCCGCGGACATGAAGGAAGTGTTAGGTGATTTCCTTCGAGAAGCGCTGCGTCTGAAGCTATCAAGGGAGAAGACGAAGGTAACCCACGTCAATGATGGGTTCGATTTTCTAGGCTATAGGATTGTCCGAAAGCGAGGCTCTAGCGGAAAGAAGGTAGCCGTTACGCTCATTCCGCCCCAAGCCTTGCGCCGGGTGCGCGATACGCTATTCGCGGCTACCGCGCCAGGCACCGAGCGCGATTCTGTAGCGACAAAAATCGTTGCCCTTAATCGGATCGTCCGAGGTTGGTGCAACTATTATCGCTACGCAAGCCGCACGAGCCGGAGTTTCTCTCAACTCGAGCACGTGCTATTCTGGCGGTTCGCCCACTGGTTAGGGCGCAAATACCGTATCCAGATGCCCGTAGTGATGCGCCGGTTTGTCCGGCGTGGTTTCTTCGAAGCCGATACGCACCAGCTTCTCCGGCCGACGTCGATCAAGACGGCGCGCTATAGAAAATCATTGCACAAGCCCAACCCGTATACGATGCAGGAACAGCCTCTGGACAGAGAGGATGCGTTCGAGCTGCCAAAATGGCTCGGACAGGAATCTCGACCCGGAATGGCCGATCTAAAACGTCTCGCCCTCGTGCGCGCAGGGTATCAATGCCAAGCGTGCGGAAGAGCCGTGACCGACAGATCTTCCCAGGCCGACCACATACGCCGTGTCAAGCGGTTTGTAAATCCGCGGCACGCGCATACGTTGGACAATGTCCAGACGCTCTGCATCCCATGTCACGCAGACAAGACGAAGTCAGAACGACAGATGGAGAGCCGGGTGCATTGAAAGGTGCACGCCCGGTTCGGAGGGGGGTGTCGGGAAACGTCCTCCACAGGTAACGCGCCCGGCACCTACCCTACCTTCCCGAGGAGTATTAATAAAACAGGAGCTTCTCCCCTGCCCTATCGTCAAAAGCCACGCACCTGATTTAGGTACGTGGCTTTTTCTCTTGCGTGCTTTCAGGACAGCAATCCGCGTTCGGCGAAACTCGTGAATCGCTGCTCGGCGAGTTATGGTCGGCGGGGGAATCGCTTCCCCCCCGCCGCCACTTCAGAACCGTGCGTGCGACTTTCACCGCACACGGCTCCTCGGCCTCTATCCGTTGTCATCGGGGCGGCTCCGGTGGATGTCATCATGACAATGTCCATGCACCAGGGAAAGATTCGAGAGGTGGTTATTCCTTCGATTCCAATCCCGATGGTGGACTTCCATCCGGTCGCCTGACTGGAAGTATAACCCGCACCTTGCACAGCGACCCTCCTGGCGTTTATGGAGCGCAACCACGTACATCTTGCCGTGGTATTGCGTGCGCCACCTCTTCCCCCAATGCACCCAATCGCCGTCATAGGGACTCTGATCCCCGCTCACCTTGACGTACCGAACGATCTTCGTCGCTCCATGATGGTAGAGCGACAGGCCGCCCGAGGTGAAGGTGTACCCGTCCCAGTAGCGCTCATGAACCCTTCGGCGCCCTGTTCGGCGATGTTTCCTCCATTGCCATTTCCGAAGCTTCTGGGAAAGCAGATGCTCCATTCGGCTGAATACACGCTTGGAGCTGACATGATGGTAATAGGCGCACCAGCCACGAATGGCCGGATTGAGCCGCCCGATTACCTCCGCGCCGCTCCACGAAAGGCTGTATCGCAAAATGGTCTTCAACTTAGCCAGATGCCGCTTCTGAGCCTCCTTGCTCGGCGTGATGACCGTCTTAAAGCCCAGCGGTCTACCATGGTTATCCTTCCCGACCTGGTATTTCCCGGCCTCGTGTTGCCGGAAAGTGAAGCCGAGAAAGTCAAACCCCGGCGAGGCGCCCTCCAACGTGTGGACGATGCGCGTCTTCTCCTTGCTGAGCGATAATCCAGCCGCGGCCAGCCACGATTCCACCGCCGCCTTGATGCGCTCCAACACCGCGCCGTCCTGATGCAAGATCACAAAGTCATCGGCATACCGAATGCACGCCACTTTGACCCGATCGGTGTCGAAGCGGCGTTTGACTTCATGCTCCAGCCCATGAAGAGCGACGTTGGCCAGCAAGGGCGAAATCACCCCGCCCTGCGGCGTTCCGGCGACGGACTGATGGAGGTGTCCATCCTCGAATACGCCGGCCTTGAGCCAGTCACGAATGAGCGTCTCGTAGGCAGGAATCGCGCGCAGTTTGGCGACGAGGTACTCGTGGTCGATTTGGTCGAAGCAGCTCGCGATGTCGGCGTCCAACACATACTTCGGTTTGACTTTCATCGCGTTGAAAAGCGCCACGACCGCATCGTGTGCACTGCGGCCGGGACGGAATCCGTAACTGTTCGGCTCGAACTTCGCCTCCCATTCCGGCTCCAGTCCCAGTTTGACCAGTGCCTGCAAGGCTCTGTCCCGCATGGTGGGGATGCCGAGAGGCCGCATTTTCCCATTGGATTTGGGGATGTAGACCCTCCGCACCGGATCAGCTTTCACCTTTCCACGGCTCAGAACAAGGGCGAGGCGCCAGCGCTGGCTGGGCGTCAGGTCCTTTCGACCGTCGATCCCCGCCGTCGATTTGCCCCGGTTGTCCTGACTGACCCGCCGTACGGCCAGTAGCCGCGCTGCCCATGACCGCTGCATAAGCCGCTGCAGGTTACGAACCCGTTTCCAGTCACGTTGACGTGCCGCTCGGTAGATGCGCTGTTGAAGCCGGAATACCTCCCGCTGGAGACCCTTCCAGTCGGTTCGATTCCAGTCTTCCGTATGATTGTCTCTGGGACGCAACATCGGTCTAAGCACCTGAGCTTCGTGAGTACCTCTACCTGTTCGATGGCCGTGTCCACGTCAGCCTATCCCCGGCATTACCCGAGGCTTTTGCTTCTTGGACGATCCTTTCCTCGCAGGGTATGCAGCTGGCCGCCGGCTCCTTTTTGTTGGATTAGAGCGCCCGCGCGAGGGTTGCCTCGTTCCATGTATCCGCTTCGCGCTGCCGTAGGGTGATGCTTTACGCCGAGGGCGCCTCCGGGTAGAAAGCAGAGCCTTACCGACGGCTCTGCCGCGAACGAACGATAATCCACCGCCCGTCCCTTGAAGCCGGTAATCATAAACTACCGCTTCACTGGCCCTATGTCCTTTTGGACGCAGCCTCCACACCGTTTCCGGTGCGATAACCAGATTAGGCTGCTCGACCATCACGACGCTTCAAACGCATCTTCACCAGGCGAGGCTGATGGATCAGCCATATCGTATCGCCTCTGTTACCCATAGTCAGCATGCTTGCCGGGGTCACGGTGCTGATTCACCGCTTACCGTACGTTCGATCCCGCTTCACACGGTTGAAAGCCAGCCGCTCGCATGGGGATCGTGCTTTCTCCTGGTCTACCTCCAGGGGTGGGAGTTGAACCCACTCGGATACACAGTTGTCAAAGAACGTCGGTTGCCAGACCGGTTACTTTGCCTTGCGTCCCCCGACGGTTTGAAGCGTCGGTTTAGCAAGAACGGGTCGCACTTATCACGTGATCGAGAACGGGGATACCCATCAGCCTGCCGGCCTCGACGAGTTGCCTGGTTATGCGGATGTCTTCCCGGCTGGGTTCGGGTTTGCCCGAAGGGTGGTTATGACAAACTATCACGGAGGCGGCATTGGCGAGAATGGCGGCTTTGAACACCTGGCGCGGCTCGACGACCGAAGCGGCCAGGCCACCCACGCTGGCTTTCACAATCCCGATTAATTTCCCGCTGGTTCTTATGTGGGATTGGTTTCCATCCTCTGAGGAAGCAAAATCGTGGTGCCTCGAGGGCTCTCTCTGGCTCCCCTGCCCTTCCGCGAAAAAGCCACTCCGTAGGGTGGGAAAACTTCTTGACCCTTGTACCGTAACATGGTACACTGGGGGTGTTTATGAATTGATCGTCGCCGCCCGTGATTTTATCCTTCAAGCACAAAGGTCTAAAACGGCTCTTTGAAGAGGGCGATACGAGTAGGGTCAAGCAAGACCATGTTAAGCGACTCGCCCGTATCCTGGCTGCGCTCGATGCGGCCGATAGGCCCGAGCAACTCGATGCGCCCGGTTGGGGCCTGCACATGCTCAAAGGAGAGCTGAACGGCTTTTATGCGGTGAAGGTCTCGGGGAATTGGCGCGTGATTTTCCGTTTCGAGGAGAGCGACGCCCTCGAGGTCGATTATCTGGATTATCATTAAGGGGTATGGCTATGGGAATGAAAAATCCGCCTCATCCGGGCGAGCACATATTGGAAGACTACATCAAGCCGCTCGGCATGACGATCACCGAAGCCGCGGCGCTTCTTGATGTTGATCGCAAGTCGCTATCACGCCTGGTTAATCGTAAGACGGGTATCAGTACGCTCATGGCCCTTCGTCTGTCGATTGCCTTCCCCAACACGTCGCCCGAGTTTTGGATTCGCCTGCAGACGAACTACGACTTGACCCAGGAGCGGGGCAATCCGGTGCTCAATAGCGTCCGGCAAATCTGGCGTCCGGATGCACAATCCGCATAGCTCCTCTCCCCTGCACTTCCGCTAAAAAGCCACGCATCCTGTTGATACGTGGCATTTTTCCTTATAAGAGCAGCACATGCTCGGCGAGGCTCGTCTCACCCCAGCAGGGTCTTCAGGCGGTCGGACAGGCGGAGGGTGAGCGCGACGAGCGTCAGGGTAGGATTCGGGGCGCCGGAGGTGACAAACACGGACGCGCCGGCGACATGGAGATTCGGGATGCCATGCACCGCGCAGTGCGCATCGACGACGCCGCGCTTCGGATCGGCGCTCATGCGGGTGGTGCCCATGTGGTGCCGGCCGGCGCTGAGAAATCCCGGCCATTCGGCGTCTCCCCCTTCTGTCAGCCAGTCCAGCAGCTGCACACGTCCGAGGCCCAACCGGCCAAATTCCTGGCCCAGCACTTCGTAAAACACTCGGATCGAGCGCTTGTCCTGCTCGGTAAAATTCCAGTGCAGGTTCGCCCGGCGCATCCCCAGGGCGTCGGTCTCGGCGCCCAGGACGACGCGTGATTCCGGGTTCGCGGCCTGCTCGGCGCGGGACTGGAGCATGTAAGCACGACCTTCCTCCGACGGGGGTGGCGGCGGGGGTGGGACACTCGTGGCGTCGGCCGGCTCGCCGGCGGCCTCCCGCCGCAATCGCTCGCGAAACCGGGTGAAATAACTGGTGATCTCGGCGCCAAACTGGCCCGGACTCAACGAACAGGTGCCGGCGAGTACCCCGTGGCGTCGCTGCGCGTCTTCTCCTATGGCCAGCTCGGCTCGCGGCCGGCGGGTGGTGAAATCCATCCCGTAAAGTGGAAGCGGGTCCGGGGTGTTCAAGATGAGCTGGGCGCCGGGCATCTCGAAGTGCTCCATGAAATACCGACCCACGGCGTCGCTGTCGTTCCCCAGGCCGGCCGGCGCCTGGTTGTTGGAAGCCAGCAGCAACCGCGCGTTCTGGATCGAGCTGCAGGCCAGCACGTACTGCCGGGCCCGCACGCGGTGCTCGCGCCCGTCGATCGTCTTCACCCGCAGGAAATCCACCTCCCGGACGGCGTCGTTGGCGACGACCTCCGTGGCGTTGGCGTAGGTGTACAGGTGGATGTTCGGAGAGGCAACCACGGCGTCGCGATAGGTCGACCCGAAGCGCGTCGGCGGACTGAATTGCCACATCTTGCTCCAGATCGTGCCCGGGTCGAACGGCAGCCGGCGACGGCTGGGATCCGCCGCTTCGTAGTGGGCGGCATCGTAGGCGTACGGGCCGAGTTCGAGGTAGGCGTGGGCGCGGGCGTAGAAGGGGTCGAGGTCCGCCCGGGAAATCGGCCACCCGCTGTTTGGCACCCAGTCGCGCTTCTCGAAGTCCGACCGCTCCATCGGCGCGCACCAGCCGGCCCAGTGGCCCGTCGTCCCGCCAAAATAGTGGAGGCGGACGGTCTCGATGGGCAGGTAGGGTTGGTCGGGGATCTCGCCGCGGTAGAGGTCCTGGAGCGCCGGGTGGTAATCGAACCCGCCCCCTTCCAGCAGGATGATGCGGTAGGGGCTGTTCGCCCATTCGAGCGCCAGGCTGATGCCGGCCGCGCCGGCGCCGACGATACAGAGATCCCCCTCGATCAGGGACCCGGTTTCAAGCGTTCTCGCGTCGATGTGCATGCCGTGTCGCGCTCCGTGGATTCGGAATCATGCGTGTTAACAAATTCTGAAACGACTCCTAAGGGCAGTTTGTCATCCCGGGCCCCGACCCGGGAGCCAGCCGAATGAGCCATCCTTCTGGACCCCGCATCAAGTGCGGGGTGACAGCGCAGTAGGTGTTTGTGTTTTGTTGACAGCTCTGATAAGGAATCCAGGATACGATGCAGCGTATCGGCTTCCAAGGCACGGGTGCCCGGTTAGACCGTCACCAGGCGTACACCGAGCACCCCCTTGAGGCCGGCGATGGTATCGAGCACCGCCTTCGGGATATCGTCGTCCACGCTCATCGCCGTGAGGGCCATGGTGCCACGACCGCCTTTCCGGCCAAGTTGGAGCACGCCGATGTTGATGTTGGCGTCCGCCAGAATCCCGCCGACGGCGGCGAGCATACCAGGGCGGTCCTCGTTGGTGTAGAACAGGAGCCGGCCTTCGAGGCGGACCTCCACGTCGTAGTCATCGACCCGCGCGAGGCGGGGATCGTTTCGGTCAAATACCGTCCCGCCGACAAGCCGCGTGTGTTTGCCCGAGCCCACCACGATCTCGATCAGGTTCGTAAAGCTGTCGTGCGTGGCCGCGCGTTGTTCTTCGACCCGCAGACCCATCGACTCGGCCAGTACGGAGGCATTGATCAGGTTGACGGGCTCGGTGAGGAGCGACCCCAGGAGTCCGCTCAGCGCCGCAACCGAGATGACCTCGGCGTAGCGATGCGGTACGTCGCCGTAACAACGCACCATGAGCGACTCGATGCGGCCTTCCATCAGCTGGCCGGCGATGCGCCCCAGCTTGGTCGCGAGCACCAGGAACGGCTGGACTTCCGGCTGGGCGGCGAGGCGGATGGCCGCGCCGTTGACCGGCGAATTCACTGGCTTCCCCTGGAGAGCGAGCACGACCTGCTCGGTAACCTGGCGGGCCACCTTCTCCTGGGCTTCCTCGGTGGAGGCCGCGATGTGCGGCGTGGCGACCAGGTTTGGGTGCTGAAGCAGCCGTTCGAGCGCGGCCGGCGGGGGTTCCTGCGAATACACGTCGAGCGCCGCCCCGCCCACCTGCCCGCTTTCCAGCGCTTCGAGCAGCGCCATCTCATCCACGATGCCGCCGCGCGCGCAGTTCACGATCCGGACGCCCGGTTTGCAGCGCGCGATGGTTTTCTGGTTGAGCAGGCCGCGGGTCATGTCGTTGAGCGGGGTATGGACCGTGATGAAGTCGCTCTGCTCGAGCACCTCATCGATCGAGGCCAGCACGATGCCCAGACGCTCGGCGGCTTCGCGGGACATGACGGGGTCGTACCCGATGACGCGCATCCCGAAGGCCAGCATCCGCGAGGCGACGGTCCGCCCGATCTTCCCGAGCCCGAGGATGCCCAGCGTTTTTTCCTCCAGTTCGGATCCCGTGAACGCCTTGCGTTCCCATTTCCCGCTGGTGAGCGAGGCATTCGCCTGCGGGATGTGCCGGGCGAGCGAAAGCAGCATGGCGCAGGTGTGCTCCGCCGTCGAGATCGTGTTGCCGTCCGGCGCATTGATCACCAGCACGCCCCGGCGGGTGGCGGCGTCGAGGTCGATGTTGTCCACCCCCACGCCGGCGCGGCCGATGACCTTCAGGTTTTCGGCGGACTCAATGAGGTCGGCCGTGATCGTCGTGCCGCTTCGGATGATCCAACCGTCGGCCTTCGAGGCGAGGGCTTTCAGCTCTTCGGGCGTTTTTTTGAGCTGTACGTCGGCGCGGATGCCGGCGGCGTCGAGCAGGTCGATACACGCCTGGGCGACGGCATCGGTGATGATCACATGCATAGCCATGAGGGTAAGGGGATGGCGGGTGGGCCGTCAGACGCCTGTCAGGTCACCGATCCAGCGGAGTAACTCTTCGCGGCCGGCGGGTTGGGTGGCGGAGGTAAAAACGGCAGGGAGTTCGTAGTCGATCGCGGCAAAGGACTCCTTGAGCGCGCGGAGGCTGGCTGCTTTCTGGTTGGAAGAAAGTTTATCCGCTTTGGTCAGCGCGATGACCGTGGGGATCTCATGCTCTTTCAACAGATGCATGAGATCGCGGTCGATCGACGTCGGCGGGTGCCGGCAATCGATGAGTTGCACCACCAGGCGGAGCGGCTCGCGTTCGGTGATGTAACGGACGATAAAACGCTCCCACCGGGCGCGTTCCGTTTGAGAGATTTTGGCATACCCGAGCCCGGGCAGGTCGACGAAGTACAGGGCTTCATCGACCAGATAGTAGTTAAATTCCTGCGTTTTCCCCGGCGTGCCGCTCGTCCGTGCCAGGGCGCGCCGGCCGGTCAGCATATTGAGCAGCGAGCTTTTCCCCACATTCGAGCGCCCGATAAACGCCACTTCCGGGAGGCCGTCCTCGGCCAGGTGTTCCCAGCGCGCGGCGCCTCGAACGAAGCGGACGTCTCGTATGGTCATGGGTACAGGGGAAGCGAGGGGGGCCGGGGAGTGTCCTCAGGCCGCCTTCAGGTGGGCTTTGACCGTCTCGCCGATGAGTGCGGGATTCAGCACGATAACGGCGCCGGCGCCTTCCAGCGCCGCGAACTTATCGGCCGCGGTACCTTTTCCTCCCGAGATGATCGCGCCGGCGTGGCCCATGCGGCGCCCGGCGGGGGCGGTGCGGCCGGCGATAAACGCAAACACCGGCTTCGTCATGTGCGCCTTGATGTAGTCCGCCGCCTCTTCTTCCGCCGTGCCGCCGATTTCGCCGATGAGCACCACCGCCTCCGTCTGCGGATCTGCCTGAAACAGTTTCAGGGCGTCCACGTGACGGGTGCCGATGATCGGGTCTCCGCCGATACCGACCGCCGTGCTCTGGCCGAGGCCTTCGCGGCTGAGCTGGTCGACCGCTTCGTAGGTGAGCGTGCCGGAGCGGGAGATGACGCCGATCGGGCCGGGCTTAAAGATCATGGCCGGCATGATGCCTACCTTGGCCTGACCCGGGGTGATGACACCGGGGCAGTTCGGGCCGATGAGGTGCGCGCCTTTCGACTTCACATAGGGATATACGGGGATCATCTGACGGACGGGGATGCCTTCCGTGATGCAGATGATGACCTTGATGCCGGCGTCGGCGGCCTCCATGATCGCGTCCGCCGCGAACGGCGGCGGCACGAAGATGACAGTCGTGTTCGCGCCCTCTTTTTCGACCGCCTCGGCCACGGTATTAAACACCGGCTTGCCGAGGTGCTGCTGCCCCCCTTTGCCCGGTGTGATGCCGCCCACGACGTTGGTGCCATACGCCAGCATCTGCTCGGCGTGAAAGGTGCCCTCGCGGCCGGTAAAGCCCTGCACGATGAGGCGGGTATTCTTATCGACTAGGATGCTCATGCGTTCGGTTCGGTCTACTCTGGATGCGCGCTTGACAAATGATTGTTGGCTCTAACACGACGCGGCCGTTTTCGCTCCGCCGGCGTGGGAATTTATCCGTGGAAATCTGTGGAAGATTGGCCCACCGTCTGCCCGACCCGGAGGAGCGTGGCCTCGTCGAAGTGTCGACCGAGCAATTGCAGACCGACCGGCAGCCCGGACGGATGACCCTGGACGGGTACAACGAGGCCGGGGATGCCGGCGAGATTCGCGGTGACGGTGTAGACATCCTCCAGATACATAGCCAGCGGGTCGTTGGTCTTGCTGCCCAGGGGGAACGGGAGCGTGGGCGTGGCGGGGGTGAGCAGAACGTCCACCTTCTCGAACGCCGCGTCGAAGTCGCGCCGGATGAGCGTGCGCACCTGTTGCGCCTTGGCGTAATACGCGTCGTAATAGCCTGACGACAGCACATACGTGCCGAGCATGATCCGGCGTTTCACTTCTTCGCCGAAGCCCTCGGAGCGCGTGCGGGTATAGAGTTCCTGGAGGAGCGAGCGCTGCTCATCGCGGCGCGCGCGGAGCGCGGTGAGTTCGGCAGGATCGCCGGCCCGCT
>JBGSPJ010000301.1:0-2671 GCA_041738655.1 Rhodothermales bacterium
GGCCCGGCATTCGTCCCGACGCGCGGCCGGCGACGCCCGGCCCATCCCGCGGACGACCTGCCGGGTGATGGCAGGGTTTTTGACCTCGGGGCCGGCACACGTCTTTTTATCGCCCTTCGTATGAACAGCATCCTCGAACTCCAGAAGACCCGCGCCACGCCGCGAGGCGCCAGCCGGCACGCCGACGTGACGTTTGTCATGCCGCTGTACGACCGCCTCCGGTACCTCGGCCACTACCTGGAAGAGGGGCTGTGGGATGGGCTGCCGCTCCAGATCGTCTGCGACGGCGCCAGCGCCACGACGCGCGCGGATCTGGACTTGCTCACTGCCGGCCGTCCCGACATCCGCATCCATCATTACGAAACGAACCGCGGCGTCGCCTGCGCCCGCGGCGCCGGCATCGCCCTCGCCGACACTCCGTACATGGGCTTCTGCGACGACGACGACTTCCTGAACGAGGCAGATGCGTTTCTGGATGAGGCGACGGCGCTGATGGAGATGGACACGCCCGCGCTGTTCACCGCGATGCCGGCCGTCTTCGCCTTCAACGAGTCCCTCCAGATGAACCTCCAGTACGACCGTCGCGGGTTCGACGGCAAGACGGGCTTCGAACTGCTGTGCTACCTCGTCGCGACGGGGGAAATGCAGGTGCTCACGCTCGGCAGCCTCTTCCGGCCGGCCGACCTCCGGGGTACGGAGCCGGAGTCTTTTTTTAAGGTGAGCGAGGACTACGTTTTCCTTGCTCGCCTCTGCGCACGCTTCCCCGAACGCCGGGTGCGCGTCGCGCGCGCCGGCCGTTACATGCGGCTCGTCCAGCACGGGTCGCTCTCGTCCCGCGAGGCCTATGGGATCGACAAGATCACCATGCACCTCGTGTCCATGTGCGTCGGCGCTACCTATCTGATCGAAATGGGGCGCCTCAGTCTGCCGCTCTTCCGGGACCTGCTCCACAAACGGGGCGATGTCCTGCAGGCTTCCTACACCCGCGGCCGCGATGCGGCGGCGTTTATCGCACACCTTCTGGGAGGCCGTGAGCCCGTCGCGTCCGATGACGAGTCGCGCGAGGTGCTCCGCGTGCTCGAATCCAACCGAATCCTCCTGCCGGCCGAATTTAAACGGCTCGCCGGCTGGAATTAACGCTACTCATTTCATCTCACAACACCCTCAATGGCCATGGATCAACGACAGTTCGACGCAAAAGAGACCATCAAATCCTGCATTCAGAACGGGCAGCTGGCGGAGGCGGAAGCGCTGCTGGCGACCTGGCAGAAAACCTACGGGCAGGACGAACTCTATTTTCTCCTCGGAGGGATCGTCGCCCTCGAGCGCAAGCAGTTTCCGGAAGCCGAGGAACGGCTGTTTGCCGCGCAAAAACTGGCGCCCGAGCGCTTCGAGGTGCTGTATCTGCTTGGCAACCTGTACGAGCAGATGGCCGATTACCCCTACTCGCTCGAATGGTACCGCAAGGCGCGCCTCGTAGCCAACGTCAGCCAGCTCGCCCAGATCGATGCCGTCCCGCAGCGTATCCCCGGGGTTGAGCCCGGCCTGACGATGGGCAAGCGCAAGCTGACGCTCTTCGTGCGCGCCGGCTTCGATCAATTCCTCGATGACCTCATCGGCGGCCTCGGCCGGCACTACGACGTCAAGAAAGCGGTCATCTCCCGCATCGAGGAGGTCGCGCCGCTCATGGAGCAGGCCGACATCTGCTGGTTCGAGTGGTGCGACGAGCTGGTCGTCCACGCCTCGCGCCTCGAGGTCGCCCGCCGCAAGCCGATCGTCTGCCGGCTGCACCGCTACGAGGTCTTCACCCCGATGCCGGCGCAGGTCCAGTGGGAGAACATCGACACCCTCATGCTGGTCACCGACCACCTCATCACGATCCTCCGCAGCACCGTGCCGGGGATCGAGGACCGCGTCCAGGTGGCTGTGGTGCGCAACGGCGTCGCGACGGACCGCTACCGGTTCACGCCGCGCAGCCCGGGGTTCAACCTCGCCAGCGTGGGCTACATCCACTCCCGCAAAAACCCGACGCTGCTCCTGCAGATCCTCGCGAAGCTCGTCCGCTTCGATTCCCGGTACAAGCTATATGTCGCCGGCCAGTTCCAGGAGCCGATGGTGCAGATCTACTGGAATCACATGATCAAGGAGATGGGCCTGACGAACAACGTCCAGTTCGACGGCTGGCAGAAGGACATCGGGAGCTGGTTGTCGGACAAGCAGTTCCTCCTGTCCACCTCGATGCACGAAAGCTTCGGCTATTCGATCGCCGAGGCGATGGCCTGCGGCATCAAGCCGGTCGTCCACAACTTCCCGTTCTCGGGCGGCATCTGGCCGGAGCAGGTGCTGTTTAATACGGTCGATGAAGCGGTCGGGATGGTCACGTCCCACATCTACAGCTCGAAGGCGTACCGCGATTTTGTCGAGCAGCACTACTCGTTGTTCGAGCAGGTGACCGAGACCCGCAAGGTGCTGTCGGCCCTGCCATCGGAGAAGCGCGGCGATCGGAACGCGGCGATGTTCCAGAAAGGGGCGCTCCGCGAGAAGGTCGCGCAGCTCGTGCCCACCGTAACCACGGCCTGACCGCATGTCCAGCGCAAAAATCTTCTCGCCCGACGCCGCGATACTGGGCATCGAGCCGCGCCGGCACGCCGCGTACCTCGTCGTCCGGTGC
>JBGSPJ010000317.1:0-5320 GCA_041738655.1 Rhodothermales bacterium
GATCGTCGTCAGCGGAGCCATCGGCGCGCACGACGGAGGCCTCAGCGCGCCAGGCGGCGCGATCGCCGGCGATGTCGACTACACCCGCACCTTCACCCTCGCCGAAAGCGGCGTCACCGTCACCTCAACCCTCGTCTCCGACGGCGCCGACGCCGTGGGAGGGTTATGGGAGATGCTTCCGCTGTACCTCCGCGACGCCGGCCAATCGGATGGCGACGCCCGGATCGAGTGGCGGGTGGGTCCGGAATGGATTGTGGCCACGACGGATCTCCAGGCCGGCGTGACGGCGATCCGTTCGACCCGGTTCGAGCAGCCGGTCCAGATCGTATTCGAGGAACCGCGCCGAGTGAAGCTGGCGCCGGCGGTGTGGACCTCCCCCGCCCTGAGCGCCCGGGTGCAGAATGTGATGATCGACCTGCTCGGCGCCGACGGCGTAGTCGCGATGCCGGCGCTGGCATCTGTCACCTATACCATCGCGCCGGCTTCGTCCCTCGTCTACGGCGACCCCAGCGGCAACGGCGAAATCAGCGCCCTCGACGCCGCGCTGGTGCTGGAGCATGTCGCCGGCCAGCAACTCCTCGGCGGCGACGCCCTCCTCGCCGCCGACGTCACCGGCAACGGCCTCGTCACCCCCCTCGACGCCTCGTATATCCTGCAATTCGTAGTAGGCATCCTGGACTGCCTGCCGGCTGATAGCGCGTGCATAACACATTAATATATTAAATAATTAAAGTATCAAGGCGTTGAACGTTGGCTCGTTGAGCGTTTCTCAGATCATCATCTCGTACTCGTACTCGTACTCAGCGAAGCGGTACTCGTACTCAAAATCGTTAAAGCACATCGTCATCCTGAGCGTCAGCGAGGGATCCTAAACCGGCTAAACGTCCCCCCGTGCTGAATCCGTCCAGCCGGCGTGATCATGAATTGGTTCACCATTTCGTCGCCTATTGCCGATCTGGCAAAAGGCAATAGCGACTGACGCATTCCAAATCACACATCCATGATCCTTATCCGACTGATGGGCGGGCTTGGCAATCAACTCTTCCAGTATGCCGCCGGCCGAGCCCTCGCCCTTCGAAACCGTGCGCCACTAAAATTGGACCTGACCCTGCTTGAGGACCGAATGGGTGGCGAGCACGCCGTCTACCGCGATTTCGAGCTTGGCGCCTTCCTCATCGAAGCGGAATTAGCCACGGTCGATGAGATCCGGTATTTCAATCCAGAACCAATAACGCTATTTGAACGAATTGGGCATCGGCTCAAAAAGGCCATCCTCCCGCAGCGCGTGTACCGGGAACAGGGCAGGACATTCGACCCTACGATTCCCGAGTTACCGGCCCCGATGTGTATCGTTGGATCACTGCAAAGTGAACGGTACTTCTTACCGATATCAAGACAATTGAGGGAAGAACTCACATTTCGTGATACGCTGCGCGACACCGCGCGACCCATCGCAACGGCAATCGACGCCGGCGAATCCGTTGCCGTCCATGTTCGACGGGGAGATTACGTCACCAATCCGCATTACAGTGCGCTACTGGGTGCTGTCGAGCCGGACTACTACAAAAGAGCCTTCACATACATAGAATCCAGGCTGACCAATCCACAGTACTTCATTTTCTCCGACGATATCTCCTGGTGTCGCCAACAGTTCGCGTCCGACCACTCGCTGACGTTTGTTGATGCCGAGGCTACAGGTGGAGCGGCTATTCAGGATTTGATGCTCATGTCCTCCTGCCGGCACTTCATCATCCCCAACAGCACGTTCGGATGGTGGGGCGCATGGCTCGGCAAAGATCCTGACAAGCTCGTGATTGCCCCCAGAAAGTGGTCAAAAAGCGGTCAACTCGATTCATCCGATCGCATACCGGAAAGCTGGCACCAGCTTTAACGTGTGTGCGAGGCCGCGTGACGAATCTGGCCCCTCCTCGGATCGAGGAGGGGCGGGTTCCGATATCGATTTACCGATGTCGGAACGGGGTGGAGTAAAGCTCTGCGTCAACGTGGATCATTTTTTACAACTCAAGCTGATTTATTCGCTCCTCCCCATCCCGTCACCGCTTCGCGCCGACGGGATTTGCCCCTCCTCGGATCGAGGAGGGGCCAGGTCGCCTGGTACGGTCACCGCGGTACCTAACCTCAATCCTAACCTATCCTTCCATGCACATCGGCTACTTCACTCACAGCCCCGTCGCCATCAGCGAGACCTTTATCCACGACCTCATCTATGGCCTCGATGCCCGCGCTTCGAAGTTAACCCTTTTCTCCGGCGCCACGTCAACGCGTGCACTCGCCGGCGTCACCGTGCTACCCACGGGGTACCACGAAATTCCGGAGGCCAAAAGCTACCGACTGTACAAGGTCGGCCAGGTGTTTGGCCGGCGGGGCGACGTGTTGCGGTTTAATTATGCGCAGGCGACCGCCCAGCGCATCCTCAGGCAGGAAATGGCCTCGCTGGTGGATCTCGACGCGGCGTATATCGACTACGGTCTGTCCAGCGCGATCCTAGCACCGCTTTTTACGTCGCTCGACATCCCCTTTGTCGTCCATGTGCACGGGTTTGACGTTTCGACGGCCCTTTCGAGTCCGCGGTACAAACAGGCCTTCATCGACTCGTGCCACGGCGCCCGTTCGATTGTCGCGGCGTCGCATCACCTGAAACGGCTCCTCGTCCTCGCTGGCGCGCCGGAGCACAAGATCGAGGTCATCCGGTATGGCGTCTCGGCGGACACCATCAGCCCCATGCCCTGGAGCGAGCGCCGGCGGCTGCCGCCGACGGTGGTCCACCTTGGCCGGCTGACCGAGAAAAAACACCCGATCGCCCTCGTCCACGCCTTCGCCCTTGTCCACCGCGCTATCCCCGATGCCCGGCTGGAAATCATCGGAGACGGACCGCTCCGCGCCGAGGTCGAACGTCGAATCAAATCGCTGGGGCTTTCACAGGCTGTCGCCCTGCACGGCGCCCTGAGCCGGGAGCGCTCGTTCCCGATATTGAACCGATGCCAGGTATTCGCCCAACACAGCGTCACCTCGATTTCAGGGGATCAGGAGGGATTTCCCGTAAGCCCCGCCGAAGCCGCGATGCACGAATTGCCCGTGGTCACAACAGCGCACAGCGGGCTCACGGAGAACATTGTCGATGGCGAAACCGGGTACCTCGTGCAAGAGCACAACTACGAAGCCATGGTCGAGCGAATCATACATCTCCTTCAGCACCCGGATCTTGCCGAACGGATGGGTAAAGCCGGCCGGCGCCGCATCCTCGCGATGTGCCGCCCGGAGGAACGCGCCGATCGCATCTTCACCCTTCTCCAGACCGCCGCTCACACCCGCCGATCCGGCGCACCGCTTGCTTTAACCACGGCATAGCCGCGAAGCATCACTCGCTCCGGCGCCAGAAAGCCTTAAATCTCTCATTTCAGGCCACTCTGGACGCCAGAACCGGGGCTTCGACATCCGGAAAAGGTTGCCGCTACCGGCAGGATTGGACGCACTAAGCGTACTACGCCGGCCATCGCGCCTCCCGGCTTTTCACGACACGACCCGTTTTTCAACGACTCCGCGGCGCCGATCCGCTCCCCGTTGCCGCCGGCTCGCCCACGACGCCCCCCGCTCTGTCGTAGGCGAGCCCCTGATCGCTTTTCTTACACCGTAACCCCGGGCTGCGCGACGCGCTGTCCCGGGTCGGGAACGAGCATGAGCACCATCTCCTTATTAACCGGCTTCTCCCTCGCGTTTCTGACGGCGTTGATCCTGACGCCGATCGTCTCCTGGCTGGCGCTGCGCCAGAAGTGGGTCGATATCCCGGACGGCAAGCGGGCCATGCACCGCCGGCCCACGCCCCGCGCCGGCGGTATCGCCATCGTCGTGGCCTTCCTGATGGGCATCGCGTACTTCTACATGCTCGATGACGACCTGAAAGCCGCCTTCGGGTTCGACCTCTACATCCCCTCGGTCCCCTTCCTCCTCGGCGCCCTCGCCATGGCCCTCACCGGCCTCTACGACGACGCCTACGGCCTCGGCTTCAAGAAGAAGTTCTTGTCCCAGCTCCTTGTCGCCTACCTGATGTTCATGGCCGGCTTCCGCGTCGAAGTCACCAGCATCCCGCTCCTCGGCGACGACCCCTACATCCAGGCCTCGCTCGCCCTCCCGCTCACGCTGCTGTGGTATGTGGCTGTCATCAACGCGGTCAACCTGATCGACGGGCTCGACGGCCTCGCCGGCGGCATCACCCTCATCGCCTTCGGCAGTCTGGCCCTCGTCTTCAGCGCCCTGGGCGACCTCCAGTTTCTCCCGATCGCCCTCGTCATCGCCGGCGCCATCGCCGGCTTCCTCGTCCACAACTTCAGCCCCGCCACCATCTTCATGGGCGATAGCGGGAGCCTCTTCCTCGGGTTCGTCCTGGCCACCTATGCCCTCACCGGCACCCGCCACGAAAACCCCGTCCTGGCCCTCATCATCCCGATCCTCGCCGTCGGCTTCCCGCTACTCGACACCTCCGTCGCCTTCGTCCGCCGCATCCTGAACGGGCAATCGCCGTTCGCGCCGGACAAGGACCACATCCACCACCGCCTCATCGAGAAGTTCAAGATGTCGGTGCCCGGGGCGGTCCTCCTCCTTTATGTATTAAACGCCGCGCTTGGCCTGATGGCCATCATGCTGGTCGTCGTCGACGCCCGCTACTTCGCGGTCATCGTCGCCCTCGCCGCCCTTGTGCCGGGCGTCCTCCTCCGCAAACTCGGCTATCTGCGCTTTCGCATCGGCTTTCGGCTGGTGAAACGCCTCCTCAAAAAGCGCCTCGCCAGCCACGTCCCCCGCGGCCAGTGGGAAACGCCGGAGGCCAGGCCGGGCGTGCCGCAGAACGACAGCTGGCGCACCGATCCGGCGTTCTGGCGCAAGCCGCTCGTGCTCCCGCGCGATATGGTAAAGCCGCTGGAGAAGACGTCGGACAAGGCGCTTACGGAGGAGTGAGGGGAGTCTGGACCGTATATGGTCAATACTCGACTGTCGATTATCGATCGATGATCAGGGGTGTTAACAAAATTGCGATTCGATCAAAAAAGGCAGTTTGTCATCCCGCACTTGATGCGGGATCCAGCCGAATGAGCCATTCTTCGGGATCCCGGATCAAGTCCGGGATGACAATGCCGTGGAAGTTGGCGTTTTGTTAACAGCCCTGATCGATGATTGATCATTGATCATCGACAATAAATAATTCAAAAACCATGGAGACGCTGGAGACGCCGATCTGCATTGTGACGCACCCGCGGGAAGCCGCGCGGCACAGCCATCCGCCGGCGCTGGAGCTCCTCCTGCGCGC
>JBGSPJ010000359.1:0-22487 GCA_041738655.1 Rhodothermales bacterium
CCAGGGAATATGAACTTGCAGAAGCTGCTGCAATGCAATAACATGATCCATGATCTGACCGGGGGGTGGCTTGGGTTGTTTGGAACCAAACCAAGCTAACAACCCCTGCGGTCAGATCATTTTTTTGTCGTGTACTTAGCCTGTCGGGTTACGAAAACCGCCCCGTCACGCAGCTGTCTGGCGGCCAGCAGCAACGGGTGGCGCTGGCCCGCGCGCTGGCCGTCCGCCCGAGGGTGCTCCTGTTCGACGAACCGCTCTCCAACCTGGATGTCGCGCTTCGCGAACAGACGCGCGTGGAGCTGAAGGAGCTGCAGGATGCCCTCGGGACCACCAGCATCTACGTGACCCACGATCAACAGGAAGCCCTGGCGTTGTCGGACCGGATCGCGGTGATGAACGCCGGTCGCCTGGTGCAGGTCGGCCCCCCCGAAATGCTCTACCGTGAGCCGCGGACGGCGTTTGTCGCCCGATTCCTGGGGGGAAGCAATATCGTTTCGCCGGGCCCGATCACCGAAGTCTTTTCGGCAACGCCGGCGCCAGCGTCGCATGTGCTTGCGGTTCGGCCGGAAAATGTGCAGTTTGGGGGGAAGGAGGGCGTCGAGGCGCGGTTACTATCCCGGCAATTCCTCGGGACCTACGTCGAATACTGGTTCGAGGCGGCGGGACAACGCCTCCGGGTATGGGCCGATCCGGCCGTGCCGGCGCCTTCCGAAACGGCACACCTCGTCGCTCGCGATGCCCGGTGGGTGACGAATGATGCCTGATCGAGACTCTTGAACCCGAAACGCGTCATGATTGCTTCTCAGCCTTCCCGGAAGAACATCGCCAACCTGGTCATCCGCGATGGCCTCGACAATCTCACGCCGGCGAGGATCATCACGTTGTTCCGCCGTGGCCCGTTGCTTCGCGAAGCCCGGGATCCGGCCGAAGTATGGACCTCGTTCGAAAACGCCTCGATCGTCCTGACGGCCTGGCTCGACGGGCAACTGGTCGGGCTCGCCCGGGTCCTGAGCGATCGGGTGATGTTCAGCTATCTGTGCGACCTCGTGGTCGAGCCGGACGTGCAGCGCATCGGGGTTGGGAAAGCGCTTATCCAGGCGGTCGTCGAGGCGTGTGCGGGTACCGAACTATTCCTCAAGGATTCGGAGTTGTCGTCCGGTTTTTACGCCCACTTGGAGTTCAAGCGGGTTGCAAATGGGTGGTCGCGTGTGTGCCATTGAGTAGCAGGACGACACGGGCGTTGAGCGCGGCCTGGCTCACGTCATCGACCACCTGGAGCCGGTCCACGATGGCCTCGATCCCGGGTATCCGAGCGGTGAGCTGGATCACGCGATCGCGGTCGTCGGCGCGATACAGGGTGCCGTGGAGGGTGACAATGGCCCGTTTGACATAAAAACGGAGCCCTTCGGCGGCGGTGTGGTCCATCTCGCTTTCAAACAACTCGGCGAGGAAGCCGGCGATCTGGCGGTCGGTCAGCGTCGTCGAAAAAAGACGAGTAAATGAGTGCGCGAAGCGGCTGAACAAGGGGGTGGCGAACGTCATGGTATCACGCCTGGATGGGGAAGGGTGATCTTGGGTGTGCGTTTACCGACATTCTACTGCGTTTCGCACACATCGCACTACGTCCGAGCGGCCAAATTGGTGGTACCGAAGGAGTAGGCCCGGCGTCAGTTCACCAACCCATCGAAGCGTCCGCCAACATCCGAACGCGGCTGGCGGATGCGGAGGAAATCCTTGAGCTGTCCGCTCTTGACCTGCAGGTTAAATCCGAACGACTGGTACCGTCCGAACGGCACCCAGCTGAGCGACATCTGCCAGCATTCGAAGTCGCGGAAGAAGCTGATGTTGGTCGTCACGGCCTCTTTCCGCTCAAAGTCGTACCCGGTGCGACCCTGCACCTTCCAGTTTGGTGTCAGGCTGAAGTCGAACCGCGCATTGAGGGTGATCGTCCGCGTCCGGGTACTGGTTTGCTTCTGGACGCCGTAGGTCAGGTCGGCCGACAACGACCAGGGGATGTCGAAATCCACATAATCGCCGGTCGGGTTTACGATGCTGTTCCCGATTCTGGAGTTGGGATCCCCAAAAACGCCCCCGCGATCCCCATTCAGCGTGGCGCGTGAGGTTTCGAGCGGCCTGCCTCCTCCGCCCGACTTGCTGCGAAACGAGGTATTCGCGGTCAGCGACAGACTTGTCAGACGGGCCAGACGAAATCGTTCGAGGGAAAAGACATAGGCGTCGATCACACGCGTGCCCTCGGCGTTCAGCTGATACGGCGAATACGTGGCGCGTGCGTTCAGGTTGAGCGTATTGTTGAGCAGACTGGTTCGCCCGTTGATGCCGATGTTGGACAGTTTCAGCGAGTCGGCCGCGAAGTTATAGCTGGCGGTGCCGTCGAGGTTGAAGAGCTTGACTACTTTGCTGCGGTCGGCCCCGGTCGAATCCACGGTGACCTGTTTGGCCTCGAACGTGTTACCGACGGAGAGGGACAGCGCCTGCTGCAACCCCTGCTGCACGCCATTCACGATGCCGTACTCGACCTCGTTGCCGTTCTGGTCGGTGTAGGACCGTGTATATCCCCAGAAATCACCGCCGAAATCCGGCCGGTAGGTGAAGGACAGGGTGGGGCGGATGGTGTGACGGAGTCCACTGTAGGCCCCGACTCGTATGGGGAAAAGGCCGTAGATGGTCGTGTTGGCGGATACGCCCGAGGAAAACTGGCGCAGGGCGAAGAAGCCCGGTTGTGCGGACGTGACGAGGCGCTGGGTGGAGTCGGGTTGCAATTCGAATCCACGCCGCTGGGTACTGATGTACCAGTCCTCGGTATAATTCAGGTTTGGGGTCAGGTTGAGGCTGAACCGGCTGGCAGCGAAAGTCGCAGAGATGGGGATGCGATTGGAGGCCTTGAAGTCGAACGGTTCATCTTCCCCGGTAGCCCGCTGGTACTTGTCGATGTCGAACAGTGCATCGATCCAGGTGATATCGAGCGCCGTGGTGTCGCCGGCGGCGAGGAGCTGGGCGTCCGTGCGGGGGCGGAAATCGAAGGTGTTGTCAAGTGCGAAATTGTATGTGTAGCTGATCTTCTCGTACCAGGGCTCGCCCGAGCCGGGTGGACGGTTTTCGCGGACAAACGGCTTGCGCGAGTTCTGGGAGAAGGAAAGCGAAGGGAGCCGCAAGTTGGCCGCGTCAGTATCCAGAACCTGACGCTGGGAGAGGCTAAGGTTCAGCGAACGCCCCGTGGATGCCCACCGCTTGGAGAACCGCATGCTGGAGGAGATCGTCTGCGAGACCCGGTCGTCGTATTGTTCTGATATGGTCCGCAGGTAGCCGGCGGTGGTGAGGTTGATATCGCCGTTGATGGTGGTGGAGGGATTAATCGTCTGGTTGTGGCTCCAGCGAAAGGAGCTGCTGTTGCGGACGGCGAATCCAGGGTCGTTCCGTTCGCCGTTTCGCTGGCGGGCAAAGTCCAGCTGAAGCTGGCCGCTGTACCGATAGCGGCGGTTATACCTGAAAAGCGTGTTGGCCTGCCAGCTCCCGCTCGTCCAGAGCCCGCCGCGCAACTGGAGGTCGGTGTACGGACTGAGCACGAAGTACCAGCCGAGGTCACGCAGATAAAAGCCCAGTTCGTCCTCGCCATAGGTGGGGGCGAGCAGGCCGCTGCGGCGCGAGGCCTGCGCCGGCAGGAAGGCAAACGGTAGCCAGATCGGCGTCGGGATATTAAAAAGGAATAGCTGGATCGGGCCGGTGAAGATCTTCTTCTGATCGACGACCTTCATCTTGTTCGAGCGCAGCGAGTAGGAGGGATCGTCCGCGCACTCGCACGTGGTATACCGCCCGTTGCGGATGTACGCCGTGCTGTCCTCGCCGAGTTTGACCACTCCGCCGCGGATGTGACCATCATCGTATACGACATCCGCGTTCGTGACACGCCCCCGTTCGGAGCGCATGTTGAACGCCATCTGATCCCCCTGGAAGGTCTCTTCGCCCGATTTGAACTGCGGCCGGCCGATCATCCCGGTGTCGCTGGGCACACCACGGGCGCGTAACTCGTCGATATCGAACAGGATCTCGATCGTCTGGGCGTCGAGTTTCGTTTCCCCGTAGGCGACGGAAGCCTTGCCGTAAAGCGTTCCGATATCACCGTCGCTTCCCCCGAATACGATGACGAGCGAGTCGGCTGTGGATTCGACGGGGTTCTTGAGGTCGCTGTCGGCGGCATTCGGCCGGGTATCCGACTGGGCCCTGGCGCCGGTCGCGAGGCCTGCCCCCAGGGTGAAGAGGAGCACGAAGGCGGCGAGAAGTGGCGAGCGCACCCGGGCGAAGCGGCGGCCTCCGTCAGGAGGAAGCCGTGCTGTGTTCGTCGTGGTATTCGAACACGAGATGCGCCGCGCCGAGCATGCCGACTTCATTGCCGAGGTGTTCTCTTATGATTTCCAATCCATCGCGAAGTCCCGGCATCACAAAACGTACCATCGAATCATACGCCGGCTTCAGGATGTAGTCGCCCGCGGCGGAAACGCCTCCGCCCACAATCACTTTACGGATATCGAGTAGATTTATTGCCGAGCCGAGCACGCATCCGAGTTTGTGGCCCGCCCAGGCGAGTACCGACTGGACGGCGGCATCGCCGGCGACGGCGGCCTCGTGGAGCATTTTGGGGGTAATCTTTTCGAGATCGCCACCGGTCAGCTTGTGGATGACGCTGTCCGGCCGGTTGAGCAGCTGGTAGCGTGCGTGACGAGAAAGAAAGCGCTGGCCGAGATACGCCTCAATGGCGCCGGCTACTCCGGATCGGTCAAACGGTCCTTCGTAGTCGATGGTCATGTGACCGATCTCGCCGGCGCCCCCGGTAGCGCCGCGGAATATCGTGTTGCGGTAGATGATCGCTCCGCCGACACCTGTTCCCAGCGTGACCAGGATGAACGAGTCGAATGGCAATCCCGCGCCATAATGCGCGGACCCCAGGCCAGCCACATTCGCATCGTTTTCCACGATTACCGGAAAAGCCGCGCCGAGGCGGCTCTGGAGGGCCGTTTGCAGGTTGATGACATCCCAGCCCGGGAGATTGGGCGCCCGGCTCACGGATGTCCGTTCCCAGTTTACCGCGCCCGGCGCCCCGATGCCGATGCCAAGGATTGAACCCGATCCGGCACCCGTAGCGAGTCGACGCACGAGGCCGGCAATTCGGTCGATGACCGGCTCGGGGCCTTCCTCGGCCAGCGTGTCGATGGAAACGAGCTCACGAATACCCTGGCCACGCTCAACGAGCGCGGCCTTGATCATGGTGCCGCCGAGATCCACGCCAACTGCAAAGGTATTCATGTTCACTCGAACGCCGTGGGGCTAGTCGACTTCCTTGATGCGATAGACGGTTTCTCCCGGCCGGCGCATGCCATACGTTTCCCGCGCGATGCGCTCGACGATTTCATCCGAAAGACCCGCCTCGATCGCCGCGCTCAGGGAGTCGGCTTCGAGCTGCAGGCGCGCGTTTTCGGCCACGAGGGCGCGGTGCTCGCTGTGCCAGCGTGCGCGACGGATGAGGCTATGGCTGTCAAAAAAAGTGAGCCAGACGGCCAGCACGACGAGTCCGGTGATCAGCGCCCGGCGCCGCGATTGGGGCGTGGCGAGCACATGCTGGGTGAGGGAGCGAAGCGCGGCGATCGGTTTCATGGCGAGCGCGGGTTCGGTTAGAATTTGAAGGCGCGGAGCCCGGGATACGTGGCGGCGGTGCCGAGGTCTTCCTCGATACGGAGCAGCTGGTTGTATTTGGCGAGGCGGTCGCTGCGGCTGGCTGAACCGGTCTTGATCTGGCCGGCGTTAGTCGCCACGGCGAGGTCGGCGATCGTCGCGTCCTCCGTTTCGCCCGAGCGATGGCTGATGATGGCGGTGAATTTGTTCTGGTGCGCCATCTCGATCGCTTCGAGGGTTTCGGTCAGCGTTCCGATCTGGTTGAGTTTGATCAGGATGGCGTTGGCCGAGCCTTCGTCGATCCCGCGCTGGAGCCGGCGGGTGTTGGTGACGAACAGGTCGTCGCCGACCAGCTGCACCTTGTTGCCGACCGCCTGGGTCAGCATCTTCCAGCCGTCCCAGTCGTCTTCCGCCATCGCGTCTTCGATGGAGATGATCGGGTACTGGTTGACCCAGCTGGTCCAGAAGGCGACCATGTCCTCGGAGGAGCGGCGTTTGGTCGGGTCGCTTTTCCAGAAAAGGTAGGAGCCGTCCTTATACATTTCGCTCGAGGCCGGGTCGAGGGCGATGAACACGTCCTTGCCGGCGCTCAGGCCGGCCTTCACGACGGCCTCGAGGATGACTTCAATGGCTTCTTCGTTCGATCGGAGATCTGGCGCGAATCCGCCCTCATCGCCGACAGCCGTGTTGTAGCCTTTCTTCTTGAGGACCTGCTTGAGGTGGTGGAAGGTCTCGACGCCCATGCGGAGGCCTTCGCTAAAGGAGGTCGCGCCGACCGGCATGATCATGAACTCCTGCATGTCCACCGTGTTGTCCGCATGGTGGCCGCCGTTGATGATGTTCATCATCGGGACAGGCAGGCGGGAGGCGTTGGCGCCGCCGAGGTAGCGGTAGAGGGGCAGTTGGACGGTGTCTGCGGCGGCCTTGGCCACGGCGAGGGATACACCCAGGATCGCATTCGCGCCGAGCCGGCCTTTGTTTTCCGTGCCGTCGAGGGCGATGAGGTGCGCGTCGATCTGCTTCTGCTCGAAGATGCTCCAGCCCAGCAGTTCGCGGGCGATCTCTTCGTTCACATTCTCGACCGCCTTCAGGACGCCCTTGCCCAGGTAGCGGGCTTTGTCGCCGTCCCGAAGCTCGACGGCTTCGTGGACGCCCGTCGAGGCGCCGCTCGGCACCGCCGCGCGGCCCAGGATGCCGTCTTCGGTGATGACATCGACTTCAATGGTGGGATTTCCCCGGCTATCGAGGATCTGGCGGGCGCGAATGGTATCGATCGTTGGCATTGGAGAGAAAACGGGGATGTTGTGGAGTAGGTAGTTGAAGAGTAGATAGTTTCGTACGGATTCACGTACCGGGTAGATATAAAAAAACAGCCGGCGGTCTCAAAACACACCGGCTGTAAGGTACCTATGTTCTACGAAAAAAGATCAATTGGGTGATCGAACTTTCGTCGACTCGTTAATCCAGGAATAACACCCTTGGTTAACCATATACGTGTCGCCGGGTTTCCAGCTTTCGAAGAACAGGTCTTCGGCCGACGGGAAGAGCGGCTTGTACGTGCTGATGGCGCTGTTGATCGTGCTGGACAGCGAGGAATCCGCCTGCCGCGCGCGCTCCATGTAGTCCACAACCAGCCAGTACACGGCGCGGTCCGTCCGGGCCATGTTGGCCCCGCACTCGCGGATCGAGCTGGCGTACAGATCGCCGATTGCCTTGATGGCGCGTCCGAACGAGGCGTCCTCCTGGAGTGCCTTACGGTAATACGTCCGGGCGCGGGCGTACTGTTCGAGCTGCTGCGCGGCGATACCGAGGTTGTAGTTAATGTCGCGCGAATACTGTCCGCCGTCCGGCAGGGCCAGGGCCGCTTCGAGGCTCTTGAGGGCTTCGCCGGCATCGCCGTCCTCGAGGTGGATCACCCCGATTTCCATATGCACCTTGGCGGTCGGCTTGATGGCCAGCATCTGGTTGAGCATCCCGAGCAGCTTTTCGCGCTCCTCGAGGGATTTGTAGATATCGATGAGTTCATCGATGATCTTTTCGTCCCCCGGTTTCTTGACCAGCTGGTCTTCGAGGAAACCCATGCGATCCTCGTCGTCGACGAAGAGCGCATTGCGTTGTTGCGCAATGAGTTCGACCGTTTCGGCCTCTCCGCCAAATTTCGACTCGGCATCGTCAAGGAAGGCAAGCGCTTGCTCGACTTCATTTTTCTTGACCAGGTCGGACACGATGACGTTCAGGTAATACGGGCGCGGATTGAGCAGCGTCGGGTCCATGTCATAGACCTGCCGGTAGATCGGGCCAACCTGCTCCTGGAGGTCGGCCAGTTTCGCGGTGTGTTTCTGGATAAAACGTCCTTTGTTCAGGATCCACTCGGCCTCGCTGTAGTCGGCATTAGCGTCCTTCAAAGTAGGCACCGCGGCGTCAAAATAAGACAGTGCGGTATCCAGGTTGGCGCGGGAAACGGTTTCATCGGCGGCCTCCTCGGCCAGCGCTTCGTAGAGCTTGGTGGCGCGGTCGAAGTTGCGGTCGTCGAATTTGCCTGGGCCGGCGTAGGCCGGGGCGCACTTCAGGACCCACTTCAAGTAGGGCAGCGCGGACGCGTAGTCCTTGTTCTTGAAGGATTCCCAGTAGAGGCTGTAGTTCATGGCCTGCTCATTGGCCTCGGGTGGGTCCGAGCATTCTTGCGCAAAAACCGGCGTTTGCGTGGCCCCGGCGAGCAAGAGGGCGGTAAGGAGACCAATCCATTGAGCGGTATGGCGTCGTTCCGAAGGGTTCATCTGACCTATGTTCGTTAAGGTTTCGCGGTGGCGAAGCGGTGAAGTATACATAAAAGACAAGTAGACCTCAACCGAGTTTCCGGCGATCGAACCAGCGTTCTCCGATATTCATATTCACCAGGACCTTGTAGAAGGACTCCCGGACGAACCCGGCATCGGTGCTGCCTCGTTGGCCTACTTCGAATCCTATATCAATGTGTGTGCCGGGGAAGAGCGTGGGTAGGCTGAGGCCACCCGTGAGCGCGGTCGTCCGAAAGCTGACGCCGGCCTGGGGGATGACATAGCCCGTATCGCTGTAGCCCCCGAGGCGATAGGCGATCCGTTTGAAATAGGAGTCGAGCGGGTTGATGGAAGGGAGGTGTTCCACGCCGGCCGAAAGGCGTGTCCGCTGATCAAGGATCGACGAGCCGTCGGGAGCGAAGCCGGCGAGCGCGAGGTCTCCATCCAGCTTGTCCCAGGGCTCTATCGTACCATCGAGCAGGAAGGTCCACTGTCGATTCAGATAATACGCAAGTCCACCATTAAACCGGAGCGGTAGGTCCATTCGTCCTCGCAATGGGGTACCGAGCGTATCGGGTTCGAGGGCATCACCAAAAGTAACGGTCTGGACGCCATCGATCTGACTGGCCGTCGTGAGGCTCAGGCCTATGGTGACAGCATCGTTGTCCGATGCCAGTTTTCGGAACGTGAACAGGGAGCCCAAGGTGGCGGAGACGCCGGATAGACGTGTCGAGAAGTCGAGCTGGGTCGAGGCGAACTCAGAAGTGGTAAACTCCGTAAACCGCGATTCCCGAAGAATGCCGAAGTTGAAATTGAGCGCGCCGCCCACGCTGGCGTTTTTATTGATCCGGTACCCGAGGCCGAGTGCGGCCGTCTGGAGGCCGCCGCTGCCCTCGAAACGGATGTTGTAAGCCGCCGGCGCGGACAATGTGGGGTCCTCGATGACCACCTGGCCCGTGCGGACGCTATGCGCGACCCGCGAATAGGGAGCAAAGCTGGCCACGAACCCAAGCTTGCCCTGGATCATCGGGAAACCGAGCTGAAACGAGCCGAGCATGCTCGAATTGAGCCGGCTGGTCTCTCCCGTTGCGTCTTCGATGTCAAGCCCCTGGAACTGTACACCGCCGGCGAGACGCGTCACCACCTGATCGGCCCAGGTCCCGGGATTCGCGAGGTTCACGTAGTTAAACGTCGAGAGCGCCGTTCCCCCGCCGCCCAATGCTTGTATCTGGGATGATGTGTTGCTGTACAACTCTCCAATGCCGAAGCGGGAGTATACGGAACCGTCGCTACGCTGCTGGGCCCGTACGCCGCAAGGTTGCACCAGCGCCAGGAGCGTGGCCAGAAGGGCGAAAAGGAGACGGGGTGAGAAGGACATGCAAGCGTGGGAGTGGGTGATCGAAAGTGGAAGCGGGCTGGCATGGCCTCGCTGGGCGGATATGGCGGCCGTACCATAGTTTACGCCCTGGTTTTACGCCCTAATTTAAAGGCGTGGTGGTCAGGTACAGGCCGGGAGGAGTCTCCGTGGACGTTGTGTCTTTGAAAACAAGCGTGGCCAGGTTATTTCCGGAGGTTGATAAAAAGCGGATTTCGTAGTGTGTGAACGGCGTGGCTCCGAGCAACACGCTCTGTAGGGCCAGGCGAAACGGGGGCGAGTCAAAGTCCAGGGTGACGCCGTCGCTCCGCAGGGTGGCCTCGGCAAGGACGATGGACGTCGTATCCGACAACACACCATGGAGCACCATACTCGAACGTGGTGGGCGTACAAAGGCAGGTGGGTCGTTTTCGAACACAAGCGTATCGAGCGTGACCTGGAATGCCGCACGATTGACGGAAGATTGCTCGAAAGCCGTGAGATCGAAGTCGAACGCGAGATTAGGTCCGATACCCTGTTGGAGGATGGTGAGGCCTGGCCGGACCGGTGCCGGCGTGGGACGGGTGTAGGCTGTGAGCCCCTTGGCCGCGAGAAACGTAACGGTGTCGGCAAGCACGGCACCCGCTTCGACTCGCTGTACGATGCCCCGCAGGTTCGACCCTGACGTGACTGAATTAAACAGGCCAATCACCGCGGCGCCGGCAATCGGTCGTACCTGAAACCCATGAAAAGACCTCCCGAAGTGGACGGTGCGAAAGGTCGTGTCCCGGCCGGCATAAAACGACTCTGGCAGGGTAATCAGTACATTATCATCGCCGGAATTGACAGAAAACTGTAAGATTTCCGGGCCGACGGAGGGTACGTCTTCCAGTTCGTTCCCGATCGACTCGAATTCGCTCAGGACCTCATGCAGGGCGAAGGTGACAGGCGCCGACGAGTCGCCATAAACGCTGGCGAGCTCCAGGCGTAGCAAAAGACCTGTGAGTGGGTTATTCCGATAGGTGGCGGGAAGCACCAGGTTTTCGAGGAAGTCGATGTAACCCGTCGCCTCGATGGAGCCGGCGACAGGGTCATCGACGAAGCCGGCCTGGACGATCGTCGCGTTGTCGATCAGGCCGTCACCCGTCGTTGTCTCAAGCCGATCGAGTGCGACACGCTCTACCACCGGGATGCCTCCCTCGGTGTCCACAAGGTTCAGTCCAACCGCTGAAGGATCCTCGCAGGCGCTCAATAAAAGGACGCCGACACACAGAAAAATAGCCAGGTAAATGGGTCGAGGTGAAACCATGCGGGGTGGCGGGTATCGACCGCCAGGTTACATCAGGTGAGTCCTCGTCGGGCGGGAATCGACGCGAGGCACGTCCGGTACTAACGACCGAAGTGGGGAAATCGTATAGGGTCGACTTCGTTCTACCAAAAACCCCGGAGGAGTCAGACCGCCGGGGTTTTTTAGAATGGAGTCAATGCCCGAATGAAGGCCAGGTTTCACACGACCACTTCATTCAAGACCTGTTCATATAGCTGTGTCGCCTGTTCGCAGCACGTGCCGGGCTCGGTTGAAAAGCGCAGCCCGCCATTTGCGGATCCATTCGCGGAAGGGAGGTGGATCGTCTGATCCGACAGATGCGACGCAATCGCTGAAACGCTGTGCGAATGTGGCGTCAGGCCTTCCGGATAGACAAGCTCTGACAGAAACGCGGCGCTTGCCTGCTGATCCGACGACTCGAGCCCCGGCGTGTACACGCTGCGCGTACGCGAAAAGATGGGGTCGTCCGAAAATTCAGTGCGCAGCAGGAGCGGGGTGAGCGAGCTAAGCCAGCCAAAGCAGTGTACGATATCTGGCTGCCAGCCCAGGTTACGGATCGTCTGCAACACCGAACGGCCAAAGAAGTAGGCGCGCTCGACATTGTCCACGAATACACCCCCCTCGCGATCCGACAAAATCCCTTTTCGCTTGAAAAAATTGCTATTGTCCATGAAATAGACCTGGAGCCGGATGCCGGGGATCGAGGCCACTTTCACTTTAAGGGGTTCCTTCTGACCGTTGATCCGGATATCGTTGCCCGACAGGCGGATCACTTCGTGGAGGCGGTTCTTGCGCTCGCTGATCTGGCCATATCGGGGCATCATGATCCGAACTTCACAGTCACCACTCTCCTGGAGCTGCTCGGGAATGAGGCGGGCGATTTGAGCAATTTCTGTGGCGTTGGCAAAAGGAGCGACCTCTTCAGAGACAAATAAGATCCTCATAGACAATGGCGTACTTCTGTAAGTTGGGGTTGACAGAAAAGCTGTAGTCTCGGCTTGCCTCGGTGGTGGACACGTGCCCGGGTCCCCGGTGCAATGCCGGGCCGTCGGGCAGGTGTATTCTGGCGGGCGGACAGAACGAGCGCAAATGTACGAAAAAAGCGTTTTCGAGACAAGTTTTTTGCTCAATGAGAAACAACAGGGCCCCGGAACTTGAATTAAGCAGGTTTCGCGTGGAACGTTGCACGTTTCGCGTTGAACGTATCCGGTTGAACGACGGACCTCACGACCATGGCGGATATGATGGAACAATGGTGGGTCCCATGGCGATCACCCAGAACGCAACCAGACCTGCCAACCCATGAACGCCCCGAACCCCACGTCTCAGAACGACTCGCCGGCCAACACGCTGGCCCCGGGCCACGCCCTGGTGCTTTTCGACGGGGTGTGCAATCTCTGCAACGGTTCGGTTCAGTTCATCATCGACAGAGACCCAAACGCGTATTTCAGGTTCGCAGCCCTCCAGTCGGACGCCGCGGCGCCCGCCCTGGCTCACTGCGGCAGGGGGGATTCGACCCTGGACAGCATCGTACTGGTGGAGGGAGGGGTGTGTTATTCCCGCTCGGACGCGGCCCTGCGGATCGCACGCCGGCTGTCGGGGCTGTGGCCCGTGGTCTATGTGGGGATACTATTCCCCCGCCTGGTGCGAGACCTTGTGTACGAACTTATCGCCCGCCATCGGTATCGCTGGTTCGGTCGCACCGAGACCTGTCGCATCCCGACACCGGAGCTGCGCGCGCGTTTCCTCGATGACCCGGCAAGTTGATGTGGGCTGGCTGATCAGGGCTGGTTTTCCGGTGCCCGCTGGAGCAGCTCGAAGTACCGCTTGATGAGGTCCTCATAGTCGGGCGAGTACCCGCTTTCGAGGGCCTCGATAAGCGCACGACGGAGGCTTTCGGCGTCTTCCGAGGCGGGCAGCTGGCCCGGACTATCGCGTGGGGTCGGCTCGCCGATCTGGCCTTCACGGCGGTTTTCGCGGCCGCGTTCCTGCATCGAACGCGTGGCGTCCAGCATGCGGGTGAGGATCTGTTGCTGCCGCTCCTGGGTCCGCCGGCCGGGTTGGCCGCGTTGCAACTCCTGGATCGTCTCCTCCATCTGCTCGGCAATCTTGTTGAGATCGCCCATCATCTTACCCCTCATTTCGGGGTTGCGGCTGAGGTTTTTGATCTCGGAGCGAATGGACTCCTGCTGCGCGGCCATCTGGCGAAGGCGATCCTGCATGTCCGGCGAAAGCCGGTCGCCCTGCATCTGGTTCAGCATCTGCTGGATCTGCTGATTGAGCTGCTGCTGCTTCTGCGCGGCGTTCTGCAGCTGCTCCGTCATTTGCTGCATCGACATCCCGCTGCCCGAACTGGAGCTCTGGCTGTTCATCATCTGGTCGAGCAGGTCCGATAACAGCAACGCCAGCTCGTTCAGGTGCATCATGGCGCTTTTCTGGTGCGCGGCGGCCTGGCCGGACTGCCGCTCGGTCATAGCCTCTGTCGATAGGCCCATGGCGCGGAGCGCCTCGCCGGCCTGTTGCTGCACTTCACGCGTCATGTTCGGGATATCCCGAGCCAGCTTCTGGAGCGAGTCGCTCACGACGGCCGCCCCTTCGCCCAGTTCCACCTGGGCCTGCGCGAACTGGCGGAGTGCCGGACTGTCCGGCGACAGCGCGCGGACGTTATTGATCAGCTTTTCCTGCTCCTGCGACAGGGTGAGGATGTCGCTCAGGGCGCGACGCAACGCGGCGATGTTGATCTGGATCTGCGATCCCTCCATCCCTTGCTGCATCTGCTGCAACTGCTGCTGCATCTGCTGCAACTGCTGCTGCATCTGTTGCTGTTGCTGCTGAGCGGATTGAAGTTCGTTTTGCCGCAATTGCTCGGCGTTCTGCTGCATTTGCTGTGGCAGCTGCTCCTCCTGGACCTGCTCGTTGAGGCGTTCCATATCCTCGGTCGGCGCCTGCTTGAGCTCGTCCATCCGCTCCTTGATCTGTTCCAACAGCGATTCCAGCTGCTTCATCTCTTCGCTGGAAAGTTCTTGTTGCTTGGCAAGTTGCTCCTGGGGCGAAGGGGTTTGTTCGCCCTCTTGCTGCTCGCCCTCTTGCTGCTCGCCCTCTTGCTGTTCGCCCTCTTGCTGCTCGCCCTCTTGCTGCTCGCCCTCTTGCTGCTCGCCCTCTTGCTGTTCGCCTTCCTGTTGTTCGCCTTCCTGTTTTTCGCCTTCCTGTTGTTCGCCTTCCTGCTGTTCGCCTTCGTTTTCCTCGGGCGTTTCGCCGGCTTCTGGCTCCTGGCTCAGTTCCTCGGTTTTTTCGCCGATCTGTTCCTGTTTTTCGGCCAGGTCTTCGGCGCGGCGGGCCGCTTCTTCGAGGTCCTGCTGCACCCGGAGCTGTTTAAAGAGGTCGAGCGTGCGCTCGAGGCGTTCCTGGTATTGCTCCTCGTTGAACTCGAACTCTTGCAGGGCATCTTGCATCTGCTGGAGGTCGAGCTCTTGCATGGCTTCCTGGAGCTTGTTGAGGGCATCCATCAACTCGGGCGAGTTGATTTCCTCGACCACCTTTTGCATCTCCTGGTACATTTCCAGGGTACGTTCCGAGGCGAGGTCATTTTCCTCCATACGCTCGATCATTTCGTCGAACGCCTGGTTGAGTTCGTCAGCGCGCTGCTCGATGGCGGATTGTTTTTCGCGGACCTGTTCGAGCTGGCGCTGATCTTCCCAGTCGCTTTCCTGCTTGTTGCGCAGTTCGTCACGGAGTTCCTCGAACTGCTCGCGGATCTGGCGCGCTTCATCGATGATCTCCTCCATCTCCGCTTCGGCAGTATCTTCGGTTTCGTCGAGCTGTTCGTATTGTTCGGCGATGGAGGGGAGGCGGAGTTGGAGCGTGGCGCTTCGGGAGTCTTTAAAGCCGGCCACGGCGTCGTTATCCCACACCTGCACATAATACTCGATGACATCACCGGGCACCGGGTCCAGCGGCGTGTCGCGGCGGAGATCCCAGGCGTGGACGACTTCCTGATCGAGCTCGAAGGGCGTGAGCGCGTGAAGCGGCGCCGCCGTGAAATCCGTGGCCGGCGTGCCGAATCGAGATTCCGCGAGGCGGTAGTTGAGGGTTAGCCGGCTGAAGCCGAAGTCGTCTGTGAGCCGCAGACGAAGCGTGGTAGCGAGGGCGTCGTTGAGTTCGGAGACGGGTTCGGGCTCCACGACGAGAACCTGTGGCCGGGCGTCCTGGACGACTCGAACGGTATACTCTATCGGGTCGCTGTTCGTGATGCCGCGATCGTCGACGAAGAGCAGGTGATAGGTCCCCTCCTGGCGCACGATGAACGAACCTTCCGCCGAAGCCCGGCCGATCGAGAGGGTATCACGCCGGCCATCCTGGTGCACGACATAGCCTTCGGAAATCGAGGGTCCACTGAGATCGACTTCCAGCTGAACGGCGGTGCCCACCAGGGCCTGGACATCCCCCACGTTCGGGTCCAGCCGCTGCGGCGGGATGCGGGCGTAGCGCGGAAAGGCCAGCTCGACACGGAGCGAGCGGATGAGGGGGCGCTCGGCGATTTCCGCCGTGTACCAGGCCGTGGCATATTCACCAGACGTCACCCGGTAGCGGAACGAGTGGCGCACGTTGAGGAGGCGGTGTTCGAAGCGGCTAGTGGAATCCGCGCGCATCACCTCGGTCGTGACCAGTTCCTCCTCCAGATTCTGCATTTCGAGCGTCGCCGAGGCCGGCATCTCCGTGCCGGTCGCGATGGTGCGGATCGTGAGGGAGTCGCCCCGGATGAGGGCGACATCGCCGGGCTCGACGCTGAGCTGGAACGGGGAGGGGCGATTAAAGTGGGTGCTCGGAGCGAGCAGGCGGTGAGACGCCCCCAGAAAGGCGCCAGGTGCGGCGAGGAGAAACACGAGGACGCCGGCCACCGGGATCAGGGCAAGGCGCGAGGCGCGTCGCACCCGGTCAAACGAAACGACCCGCTCAAACGGGACCGGTTCGATGGTGCGGCCGAGCGAGGCGACCGCATGGTCGATCAACGCCGGCGAAGAGGGGCTCGTTCGTCCTTCCACCAACTGGAGCAGATTGGTAAAGCGATCCGAGATTTCGGGGAACCGCTGACCCACCTGGCGGGCGAGTTGTTGCTCGGATGGGCCACGCAACAAGCCGGCCATGCGCAACAGCGGGCGGGCAACCATCCAGTAGGCGACGGCCAGCGCGACCAGCAAGACGGACCAGAAAAGGAAGGTACGAAGTGCGGTATCGAGCCAGAGGCTGGCCTCGACGGCCGTGGCCACCAGCCAGATGGCGGCGAAAGCGCCCAGGAAAAACACACCGCCCCAGGCAAACTCGGCGAACTGCTGCCGGCGGCCCACAGCGTGCAGGCGTTGACGAAGCGAAGTGATGAAAGCCTGGGTCTTTTCGCTCATGAGCGGTGTCGTCTCTGGGGCACGTCGTGGACAGGGGGCCTATGCTCTACAGCGGCGATGGCATCCGGGTTTCAGCAGAGGCCGGGGTCGGTGCCTGGTGGTAATTACATTTCGCATCTACATGGCGTATATAACGCGGAAAACAAACGCCGTTCCAGCCGTTCGGGGGCAGGTTGTGTTGCGGGGAAGTTTGCCTATATTCCACAACCCACCAGGGGTATGTCGCGACCTGTTTAGCGGAGATCAGCTCATGAACGAAATCATTGCCGTCATCCTGGGAGGGGGCGCGGGCAGCCGGCTCCATCCCCTTACGCATCGGAGATCCAAGCCGGCCGTGCCACTGGCCGGCCGCTTTCGTCTCATCGACATCCCGATCTCGAACTGCATCAATTCTGGCATCAACCGGATATTTGTGTTGACCCAGTTCAATTCGGCCAGTCTGCATAGCCACATCCAGAATGCGTACCGGTTCGATCGGTTTGACCGTGGCTTTGTGACCATCCAGGCAGCCGAGCAGACGCCGGCGTCGACCTCATGGTTTCAGGGCACGGCCGACGCCGTCCGGCGCATCCAGATGCACACCCGCGTGTCGCGGCATTCCCATGTGCTTATCCTGTCGGGGGACCAGCTCTACTCTATGAACTATCAGGAGATGTTCAAGCATCATGTGGATTTAAAGGCCGACATCACGATCGCGACGATCCCCGTCCACGCCAACGACGCCTCCGGGTTTGGCATTTTAAAAACGGACGACACACACACCATCACCGAGTTTTACGAAAAGCCCCAGCCTTACGACCTCGCCGGCAAGGAAAGCCCCGTGGACGACGAAATGCGCGCCCAGCAACGGGTCTACCTCGCGTCGATGGGCATTTACATCTTTAATAAGGACGTCTTGCGGGACCTCCTGGCGGAGGACGAGAGCTGGCATGACTTTGGGAAAGAGGTGATCCCCGCCGCCATTAAGCAGAAAAAGGTCGTCAGCTTCCCCTTTACCGGGTACTGGAGCGACATCGGGACGATCCGGTCGTTTTATGACGCCAACATCATGTTGACGACTCCCAAGCCGGAGTTTAACGTCTACGACCCCAACGCACCGCTGTACACGGAGGTGCGCACGCTGCCCCACGCGAAGATCTCGAACGCCGTCATCCGGAATTCCATTATTGCAGAGGCCAGCGTGGTGGTGGACAGCGACATATCGGATTCGGTGATCGGCATCCGCTCCTTCATCGGGCGCGGCACCACGATTCGGCGGTCCGTCATCATGGGTGCGGATTATTTCCACTGGCATGATTCTAGCGAACGCGAGCATCTCGAAGGTCCGGATCAACCGGGTATCGGCGAGGAGTCGTTCATCGAAGGGGCGATTGTTGACAAGAATGTCAGCATCGGCAACAGGTGTGTGATCGCCAACAAAGCCGGTATCCAGGAAGGGGGAGACGATAAGACGTTTTACATTCGGGACGGCATCGTCGTCATCCCCAAAAACGTCCGGATAGAGGATGGGACCGTGATCTAGTCAAGCGATCCGGCCGACGGCCCAAACACAGTGAAAAACTACCGAATCCGTGGCCTTTTCGAAACGATGTAGGGTTTTGGGAATTCCAGCGTCACGGATTATCACATCACCCAGCACTCATTTTTCCATTTCTATGTACGCGAAACGCACGCATAGCCCGATGGTAGGGGCCCTGTTACTCTCGATGTTGTTGCTCGCCTCCTGCCGCACTTATGGTGGCCATGGTACCGAGCAGGCTACGCATGACGAGATCGTTCAAGTCGTGTCGACCTTTGAAGAAGAGCTTGCCGGCGCCCGGAACGAGTTGCCGGCGTTGAAGCAGGCCGCACAGGGCAACGCCGCCCTCGCGCCATTGGTGAGTCAGTTCGAGGCGATGGTCGAATCGCACGCCGCCATGGTGGAGGATCACAAAGAGCGCCTCGCCCATCTTGACGTCAAGACGGGGGCCATCGGCCGGCTCACGCGCTCGTACCGCGATCTCAATCAGGCGCTTGGCGCCGTCGTATCCGAACAGCAGGAGTTGAAGATCGGTTACGAAGCCCTCGCGATGGATGTCCGTGGGATCGTTTTTGGCGGGGCCTTCCAGGTCGAAACGCCGGCCGAAATTGGCCGCTACCAGATCGTGCCGCCCTACTACGAGAAGCTTCGGTATGCATTAGAGCGCGCCCGGCTGAATCTGGAACCGCCCGTCGCGGGCTGACGCTTCGCCGTCTCGTTACTGCGTCATGCTTTCGATGTACTGAAAGGCGTCCTGCTGGTTTGACGCAATCAGCTGCTCTAGATCCCTTGTCTGCATGCCACAGGCCTGTGCCAGCATCGCCACTTCAGGAATAAACATGAAGGCGAAATCTGGCTTGACATGGTCCAGGGATGATTCGCCGGCGCGTACGAGCCCCTCGCGGTACGCACAGAGCTGCTCGGAAACGGCTACGCTGACCTTCAGGCTGAGCGCCAGACTGCGAAGCGTGGGGTCCTGCACGTGCCCCGGGGTGAGGTAGAACTCGATCAACTCGCTGATCGGCGACGGCAGCCGCCAGTGTGTCGCGGCGATGGCGCCCAACTGTGAGTGATCGATCCCCAGATACTTCCGCTCCATTTCTGCCGGCGGAGCGAAGCCGTTGGTATTGGACCGCCACAGCTCGATATACACATCGGGATTGTTGTAGAGCAGCACGAGGCGGCCCACGCTGTGGAGCAACCCCGTCGTGTACGCCGTGGCCGTGTATTGCACCTGGATCCGGCTGGCGATCAGACGCATGAAAAAGCCGGCGCCCACACTCGCCCGGATCATGTTCTCCAGCACGACCGACTGCGCTTTCGACGTGATGCTCTTCCGAATACCGATGTAGCCCGACGTCAGCACGATGTTGCTCACCTCAAGGAATCCGATCATCACGATCGCCTTGCTGATGTCGTCGAAATGCCGCTGGAGGCCGTAATACGCCGAGTTGATGCGCCGCAGTACGGAGGACACGACCACGGGATCCATCTTGACGATTTCTATCAACCGTTCGGTGCTCGGCGCTTCGCTTTTGTTGGAGAGTAAGGCCGTGATTTCAGACACCGTGCGGGACAGTGGCGGGAAGCGGAGTTCGAGGTCGTACAACAACTGCTCCCGCTGGTCGGCTTCGTTTTGACCTGCGTGTATCATGGCGTGGGGATGCGTTGACTGGGCCGGGTGGGGTGGTGGGCCGGGAGCCTGTCCCGAATGCCTACCGTGCTCGAATTTCAGGTATCGGTGGAGAATTCGCGCGGTTAAGCAGGGCTCTGAATAGCGCAGTCCTTGGCCCGTGCAGCATCAGGCCGTCAGCAGCGTCCGGTAGCTGTGCGCTTCGGCCGGCGAGGCAAACAGCGGTTTGGTTTGCCGCCAGACGGACTTGAAGTAGGCGCTCTGGCGATAGGCATCGAGGGCTTCGGCGCTTTCCCACAAGGAATAGGTGGTGCGCACGGTCGGCGTATCGACATCTTCGAGCAACTCGAGGCGCAGGCAGCCCGGAAACTGGCGTATGGTTTCGCAGGAAGCAGCAAACAACGCATGAAACGCGTCAAGCGCGTCCGGGCGGAGGGAAAGACGAACGAGGCGGACGATCACGGAGAATCTCTGGATTGGAGGTAGGTACGAGGTCTGCGCAAACCGTTCGGTACCTAGAGAGGATCCCACCACTCACCCCGCCGTCGCCCCCAGAATACGTTGACCGAGCGCACACTCCAGGCATCGCGCATGCCGGCAATAGCCCCGGTACAGCGCGTGCATGCCCTGAGTAACGAGGGCGTTTTCTGGCACCACGAGCGGCTCGAAAAGCGCCGTCACACGGTCGTGTTCGGGTTTGCATTGACGCAGCAGGGCGAGTCCGGCAGCCTCCAACTCGGGGTCGTTATGTTGCTCCGCGATAAGCAGCACCGCCGGCGCGAGGGCGTTCACGACGAGGCTTTCGAGCCGTGGCCGGCCGATACGCGCAGAGCGCTGCCCGCGGCTTCGTTTTCCGAACCGGAAGTGCGTCGCCCAAAAAACGGACGGCTCGGCATCGAACAGATCGATCAGCGCCTCCCTGGCCCCGGGGAGCCGGGCCGCCATGGTCAGCCGCCCGATGGGATCCTGGTGGAGCCAGCCTCCCGGGGCGGTGAGCGCGGCGCCCTGGGCGATGCGGAGGGTGGGGAAGTTGGCCGGCCTCAATCTGAAAAACTGCCAGCTTGAACGGGGCATCGGCGCCAGGCGCAGCCGCGCATTCAGTCGTTCGAAACGCTGTTCGAGGTCCACCACCACGGCGTCTGACGAAGGCCGGTCCGACCGCGTCAGCTCCTCGCCAGCAATGGGGAGGAAGCCGGCGATGCCCAGGTGCAGTGCCTCGACGTCGAGTGGTACGTCGATAGTGCGAAGCAGCGGCAGCGGCAGCCGGCCGGCCAGTTCTTCCATGGCGTCGCCGTTGGGCTCGGCGCCGAGCGCGTGGAAGAGCCGGCGATGCAGGAGCGCTTCGGTTTCGGGGCGGCTGAGGTAGGCATTGGCGAGGTCGCCCTTGCGCTCGGCGAGTCGGTTGCGCCCGAGCCCGGCGATCCACGCTTTCGCATGGGCGGGGTCGATCCGATCCCACATCGGGGCGCAGGGCAATCCACCGCTCTCCAGACGATTGAAATCGTACAGCAGCCCGCGAAGAGACGTCTGCAGCAGCGGAAATAAAACGAGTTCCGGCAGCGCCTGCCCGTCCGCGCGGCGCAGCCGGCCGGTGAACATGTCCGAAAACAGCGTCACGTGGAGGACGGTACGGTTGTACGCCGGATCATCCTGGTGGCCGTGGGCCTGCCAGTCGCCCGAGAACACATGGATCTCGACATCCCCATGGCACGCCTGGTCTTCCAGGTCGAGCCGGGCGTCCCTGAAATCCGGCCCTCCGTGCCCGTTCAGCAGCCCGGGGTGGAGGATGGTGATCCGCCGGCCGTCGACGGTGGCGCAGCCGCGTCGATCGAAGCGCTGTTGCGCCCACAGGTCGTGCACGAGTCGCTCCGGTACGCGAGCCGGCGTACGCGGCTCGTGCAGATGCACCTCGAGGAGGCGATCGGAATCGTGGTAGACAAAAAAGGGGGTGTCGGGACCGATGGGTTGGGTGTGGGTTCGGGTATGGCACATGGCGCGATCGGGGAGGGGTGTATTCCTACTAGACAGGAAATCCCGCCCCGGCATACCCTCGCGCCACGATTTTTTTTGCACGTGTCGGCGTCAGGCCGTGGTGATCGCGGCGAGTTCGTCGCGCAGCGTGGCGGCCTCGCGTGCCGCGGCCTCGGCGAAGTCGCCGCCGGAGGAGGCGTAGAGGATTTGCCGGCTGCTGTTGATGAGGTTGAGGCCGTAGGCATGCCCGCCCGCGTCGAGGATCTCACGCGGATCGCCCCCCTGCGCGCCGACACCTGGGATCAGGAACGGCAGCGTGGGGCAGGCAGCTCGGATAGCTCTTACGGGCGCGGCGTTGGTGGCGCCCACGACGAGGCCGGCCTCACCGGGCAACTCGGCGGCCCACTGGCTGGCCAGCAACGCGGTGTGGAGGTAGATTTTTTTCCCCTGCGCCTCCAGTTCCTGGAGGTCCGCCCCGCCGGCGTTCGACGTGCGGGCGAGGATGATGGCGGCTTTTCCCGGGTAGGCAAGGAACGGCGCCACGGAATCCCGCCCCATGTAGGGCGACACCGTGCAGGCGTCGAAGTCCATCGCTTCGAACACCGAGCGAGCGTAAAATTGGGCTGAATTGCCAATATCGCCGCGCTTGGCGTCGGCGATGGCCAGGGTGTCTGGGGGGATCAGGGCACGGGTTTCCTGGAGGGCCTCCCAGCCGGCGGCGCCGTGGGCCTCGAAGAAGGCGAAGTTGATTTTGTAGGCGCACGCGTAGGGCGCCGTGGCGGCGATGAGTGCGGCGTGGAAGGCGACGATGGCGCCGGCGGC
>JBGSPJ010000100.1:0-1927 GCA_041738655.1 Rhodothermales bacterium
GCCGGCCCCTTCCTGCGCCGGCACCTCCTTGCCCTGCGGGATACCCAACGTGCCGACGGCCGCTTCACGGATGTCGCCCCGGTCGGCGGCGGCTTCGGCGGCATCCTCTGGGGCAGCGCGGGATTGACGGTGGCGTGGGAGGCCTACCAGCAATACGGCGACCGCGACCTGCTGGCCGAGCACTACCCGGCCATGCAACGGTATATGGAGTTCCTGGAGACCCGGATCGACACGACGACCGGCATCATCAACGAGGGGCCGCTGGGCGACTGGCTGAGCCCCGAGGGCGGCAAAAACGACAACACCCTGCTCTGGTCGGCCTACCATGTGTTCGACCTCGAGATGATGGCGCGCATGGCCGGCATCCTGGGCAAAGACGCCGACGCCGCGCGCTACTGGAAGCGGCACGCGGAGCGGAAGGCTCATTTTAACGCGACCTACGTCGACCCCACCACCCATCAAACGATCGGCTCGGGCGTGGTGGTGCGGGGCTTTGGAGGAGGGCAGTCGCCGGCCGCCGGCCAGGTGATCGACACCCAGGTGTCGTACGCCGTCCCGCTCGCGCTCGGCGTGTTCGATGAGGTCCACGCCCCCCACGCCGCCCGGCTCCTCGCCGAAACCGTGATGCGCGAAAACACCGACGACAGCGGCGCTGCGCGGCCGGCGTATTCGCTCATGACCGGATTCATCGGGACGGCCTGGATCAGCAAAGCGCTGTCCGATGCCGGCTACGACGAGGCCGCCTACCGCATCCTGCAGCAGACCTCCTACCCATCGTGGCTTTACCCCGTCGACCAGGGCGCGACGACGATCTGGGAGCGGCTGAACTCGTACACGATCGAAAACGGGTTCGGCGGGAATAACAGCATGAACTCGTTTAACCACTACTCCTTCGGCGCCGTCGGCGCCTGGATGTACAATTATTCGCTGGGCATCGAACGCGGCACCCCCGGCTTCCAGCGGTTCATCCTCCAGCCCACCCCCGACCCCACCGGCCAGATGACCTGGGCCCGCGGCCACTACGACGCCCCCTACGGCCGCATCGAAAGCGGCTGGGAGCGGACGGGGGATGCCGTGACCTACCGCTTCACCGTGCCGGCGAACACCGCCGCCACCCTCCGCCTGCCGGCCGCCTCGCCGGCGTCGGTTTCGGGGGAGATGGAAGGGTCCCGTTTCCTGCGGATGGAGGACGGGCGAGCCGTCTACGAACTGGCGCCGGGGGCGTATGTGATGAGGGTGAGATAATGGATGTCATCCCCGAGTATCGGGGATGGGGTGGTCCGCTTTACGATTTGCAGATGCACGAAGGGAGACGCCCCAGCGGGGCGTCTCTACAAAAGATGTCGGAAGTCATCCTATGTTGTTCTTTGACTTTTTTTGAGATCGTAGCGTCCTTTTTGTTCACCCTGGAAGTGAGTCAGAGAGTAGAGACGGAGATTGGTCATGGAGCCTAGAGCTCGTTCAGGATGCTCGTCGCTCTGACTCCTACGTTCACCCTGAACAGTTCATTAGGCCCCGAGCCTGCATGAAGGATTGATAGGGACGGCGTAGGGTACTTCCACCAACGAGAACGCTGATGCAAGACCTCCCCGTTTGCTACGTAGGTGTTGACGTATCTAAAGACCATCTCGACCTGGCATGGCTCCCTGATTCGGAGTCCAGTTGGGAGCAGCATCGTTTCCATAACGATCTGCCCGGCTACCAGAAGCTGATCTCCCGTTTGCCCAAAGACGCCCATCTGGTGATGGAAGCAACAGGACCTTACTACCTGGGTCTGGCGCTGTGTCTAAACGAGGCCGGGATCAAGCAGAGTGTGGTCAATCCGTTGGTTGTCAAACATTTCGCGCGTATGCGGATGAAGCGGGCAAAGACGGACGAAGTAGATGCCCGGCTGCTGGCCGAGTTCGGGGAGCGAGAATCGCTTCCT
>JBGSPJ010000377.1:0-2001 GCA_041738655.1 Rhodothermales bacterium
CGGGCCGCATCCTCCGGGTCGACGCGCGACTGGATGAGGCGCGCCGGCTCCCCGGGCACGAGGCTTACGTCGAACTGGTTGAGCGGCAACGACAGCCCCTCGCCGCGCGCCTTAATATACGCTTCCTTGCGTGTCCAGCAGTTGAAAAATGCGATCGTCTGGGCGTGAGAGGGTAGCGCACGTAGCGAGGCTACTTCGCCTGGGGAGAAGAACCGCTCGGCGACTCCGTCCTGCGCGGCCTCCGGGCGGACGCGTTCGACATCGATCCCGATCTCCCGGCCGATTGCGATGGCGTACAGGGCATACCCGCCGCTGTGCGACACGTTAAATCCCACCTTCTGCCCGCGGATTTCGGCGTTCAGCGCCGGCTTCCCGTACGGGCTGTAAAAAAACTGGAGCGACTCTGGACGCCGGCCGACGTAGGCCCCGAGGATATGCCGGAGCACGCCACGCGCGACGATGTAGTCCTTCCGGTTGTGATCAAATCGGTAGCGGCTCGCCTTCGCGCGCTCGTCCATCGAGAGCACGCGATCGAGGCGGTCGAGATGCTCGGGCGGCTGCTGCAGCTGCGCCCGCCAGACGTGGATTTCCCGTGGCGGAAGCGTCAGGTCGGCCGGCGGCGAGTGCCAGGGAAGGGAGGGAACCATCTGAGGTGTCACTTATCAAATCACGCGTTGTCCGCACACGCCAGGCGCGACGTAGCCGGCACGCGCGGGTGTGCCCGAAGGTCGTCGCGGCGAGCGGGCGGTTCAGATTTTTTGGTACACGAGACGACGCATGCGCATTCCCGAGGAGAAGGTAGATGAGATCCGCGGCGCCATCGGCATAGTCGATGTCGTGGCGGACTACGTCGCGCTCAAACGGCGCGGATCGAACTTCATCGGCCTGTGCCCTTTCCATCAGGAGAAGACGCCGTCGTTCAACGTCAATCCGGAGCTCGGGATTTACAAGTGTTTCGGGTGCGGCGCCGGCGGGAATAGTTTCCAGTTTCTGATGCGGGTCGAGAACCTCGCCTTCCCCGAGGCTGTCCGCCTGCTGGCCGACAAGGCCGGCATCCCGTTGCCGGAGGACGACACCCCGGCGGAGACGAGCGAAAACGAGTCGATCTACAACGCCCTTCGCTTTGCCGCGCGCTTCTTTTATCGTCAGCTCACGCGCGAGTCTGAAGGCGCGGCCGGCCTCGACTACCTGCTCGGCCGCGGCTTCACGAAGGAGACCATCAAGGCTTTCGGACTCGGCTACGCACCGGATGCGTGGGACGCGCTTCTGAACGCGGCCACGCAAGCAGCGATTGAGCCGGAGATCCTCGAAAAGGCCGGCCTGATCATCCCCCGGCGGGACAAATCCGGGTACTACGACCGGTACCGGGGCCGGGTGATCTTCCCCATCCTCTCGCACATCGGGAAAGTGCTCGGCTTTGGCGGGCGCATCCTGACGCCGGCGGAGGATCAACCAAAGTACATTAACTCGCCCGAGACCAGCGTCTACCACAAAAGCCAGGTCCTCTACGGGCTTTCGCAGGCGAAGGAAGAAATCCGCCAGCGCGGCGAGGTCATCCTCGTCGAGGGGTATACGGACGTGATCACGCTCCACCAGGCCGGCGTCCGGCATGTCGTTTCATCGAGCGGCACGGCGCTGACGTCCGAGCAGGTGAAGCTGATCTCGCGGTACGCGAAGCGGGTGCTCGTACTATATGATGCGGACTCGGCCGGCGCCAACGCGGCGGTCCGGGGGCTGGATATCGTCCTGGAGCAGGGGCTGGCGGTATACAGCCTTGCCCTGCCGACAGGGGAGGATCCCGATTCGTTCGTCCGCGAAAAAGGCGGTGAGGCGTTGATCGGCTATCTGGATCGAAACCGGCAGGATTTTGTGACCTTCAAGTACGCGCAGGCCCGCGCCACGGGGCAGCTCGCGACGCCCGAGGGCCAGGCCGCGGCCATGCGCTCGATCCTGGAGACGATCTCTCGCCTGCCGGACCCGCTTCTCCGCGAGACCTACCTC
>JBGSPJ010000457.1:0-6360 GCA_041738655.1 Rhodothermales bacterium
GTCCTGCCGGCGCTGCCATCAGTGTCCGGCTGTCGTCGACGCCCGGAGCTGGGCCCCCGGCACGACCGAGCCGCTCCCTGTCGTGGATCCGCCGCGCGTCAAGCCGGGGATGGTCGAGCCCGGAACTGAGGCGCCCTGAACGCTTCCCACCCGATCTCCGCGACGGCCTCAGTGTGTCGCGACTGCGTTGCGTCTCCACCTCTCCTCTCATCCAGCCCTTCAGCCCCACCGTGTGCGCCTTCGATGTCGGATAACCTCAATCTATCCCGCAGTAAAGCAGCCTTCGAAGCCGCCCAGGAGGTGATCCCTGGAGGTGTAAACTCGCCCGTTCGAGCCTTCAAGAGCGTGGGAGGCACGCCGGTCTTTTTTAAGAAGGCGGAAGGAGCCTACCTGTACGACCTCGACGGAAACAGCTACCTCGACTTTGTCGGCTCCTGGGGACCGATGCTTTTCGGACACGCCGACCCGCTCGTCGTCCAGGCCGTTCGCAAAGCGGCGGGCCTGTCTACGTCCTTCGGCGCTCCGACGCTCATCGAGATCGAGCTCGCGACACTCGTGCGCGACCTCGTGCCTTCGATCGAAAAAGTGCGCTTTGTCAACTCGGGCACCGAGGCCACGATGAGCGCCGTTCGCCTCGCCCGCGGCGTCACGGGCCGGCACAAGATCGTCAAGTTCGAGGGGCATTATCACGGGCATGCGGATTTCTTCCTCATCGCCGCCGGTAGCGGGGCGATGACGTTTGGCGAGCCCAACTCACCCGGCGTGACGCCCGGAAACGCGCGGGATACCCTCGTGGCCCGATTCAACGACCTGGAAGACGTCCGCCGGCTCGTCGAGGCCAACACGGGCGAAGTCGCCTGCATCATCCTTGAGCCCGTCGCCGGCAACATGGGCTGTATCCCGCCGGCGCCCGGCTTCCTTGCCGGCCTTCGCGCCCTTTGCGATGCCCACGGCATCCTGCTGATATTCGATGAGGTGATGACCGGATTTCGGGTGGCGCGGGGTGGAGCACAGGAACGGTATGGCGTCCGGCCCGATCTCACGACGCTGGGGAAGATCGTCGGAGGAGGGCTACCGGTGGGGGCCTACGGGGGAAGAAAGGAGTTGATGGATTACGTCTCGCCGGCCGGCCCCGTCTATCAGGCCGGCACACTATCGGGCAATCCGCTGGCCATGAACGCCGGCTACGCCACCCTCCGCCAGATCGCCGATACGCCGGATCTGTACGACCACCTGGAGGCCTTCGGCGATGCCCTCGAACAGGGAACGCGGGATAACTTCCTGGTCGCCGGGGTGCCCTTTTTCCAGACGCGCGTGGGCTCGATGGGTGGCCTCTTCTTCACCGATCGCCCCGTCACCGATTACGACTCCGCCCGCACCTGCGATACGGCTCGCTACGCACGTTATTTCCACGCCATGCTTCGCCAGGGCGTCTACCTCGCCCCATCACAGTTCGAAGCCTTCTTTTTCTCCACCCGCCACGGCACCAAGGAGCTGGCCCAGACCCTCCGGGCCCAGCGGAGAGCGTTGGAAAGCTGTGCGTAAATCGCTTCGTTGCACGTTTTGGCGTTGCGCTTTTTTTAACGGAATAACGCGCAACGGAATAACGCGCAACGCGAAACGCCCCTCACTCCGCCGCGAAGTAATCCTGCAGTTCGCGAAGCGTTTCCTCGGAGGTGTCGATCTCGCGGATGAAGTGGCCGTCTTCGAGAACGGCGATGCGTTTGCAGACTTCGGTTACGTGAGCCAGGTCGTGGCTGGAGATGAGGAGGGTGAGGCCTTTCTTTGTGTTCAGGTCGCGCAGCAGGTTTTTGAGGACGATCTGGGAGCGGGGGTCCAGGTTGGCGAACGGCTCGTCGAGGATGGCGATGTCGGGCTCGAAGAAGAGGGCGGCGACGATGCCTACCTTCTTGGCGTTGCCGGTGGACAGGTCGCGGATGAGCACGCCGTGGGGGTCGAGCGCGCCGGCGGGGAGGAAGGGCGTGAAGGGAGTGAGGCGATCGAGGATTTCGGACCGAGACAGGCCGTAGACGCTACCGATGAAGGACAGAAATTCGAGCGGGGAGAGGTAGTCGAGCAGGAAAGAGCTGTCCAGATAACTGCCGACATGGCGCTTCCACGCTTCCGCCAGGGCGACCGGTTCGTCGCCGATGCGGACCTCGCCGTCGTCGGCCGGCAGGAGATCCAGCAGCAGGCGCAGGAGCGTCGTTTTGCCGGCGCCGTTGTTGCCCACCAGGCCAAACGATTGCCCGGGCTCGATCGACAGGGCCGGCACATCGAGCGCGAAATGGTCGTTATACCGCTTCTTGAGCCGGTGGACGTCAATCTTCATATTTCCTGAACCCCATCGCCATCTGATATTTTCGGCTGAGGAGTTGTTGGGTGAAGTACTCGCTCCATTGCCTGGAAAACACCAGGCTCGCGACGCCTACCCCGCCGATAAACAGTAATGCTGTCCATCGGATGTTCTGGAGCAGAAACAGAGTGAGGGCCGGCGGCAAAACAGTCGGGATGATCCAGAGCCAGTGGGAGAGGGAGAACCCTTCATAATTAAAAAAGCTTCCGCTTCGGGCGATATCCACCCGGTGTTGGTTTCGCACGGCCAGCGCCAACATGAGCACGCTGGTGACGCCGGCGTTGTAAAACAGAAACGTGACGTGCAGCAGCAGCAGGTCCGGGTTCAACCAGATGAACAACGGCAGGCTGATCAGGAAAAACAACAAACACGAACCCTGGAGGATCATTAGCTTCGCTAGCACCATCTCCTCGGGGCGGATGGACCGCGCCAGGAAGCCGTCGAAGTAGATGCTCTCCCAGGCGAACATCAACTGGCCGTAGTTGAGCGCGAAGGTGCCCGACGCGAACAATCCGATCACGGCGTTGATTGCCTCGCTCTGGAACATGTCGGTGTCCGCCAGCATCAGCGAGATGTACGCCAGCGCGAAGACGACGCTCAGCAGGAAGTAGTGTTTCGGGCGTTTATTGCGCCAGATCATGCGTAATTCGAGCATGACCAGATTCATCACCTGGCCGCGTTTCGGGCCGAAGAAGATGGCCCGGCGGAGGACCCGCGGGCTGCCGTGTGCCTCAGGCGTTGAACGGAGGTTGTGTCGGATGACGGCACTGGAATACAGGAAGATGCTTACCGTGCATGCCGCGATCAACCCCAGAAAATACAGGTTGCCGGCCGCGAGCTGCCCGAATAACACAAACGACATCAGGCTCACGAAATGGGTCTGGATCACCTGGTCTATCACCAGCAACGAGGCCATCACGGAGACGGCGATCAGGAAATGGAACGAGTTGCGGCTGAGAACGGTCCGCAGCAGGTTGATGGCGAAGTGGGAGAGGAAGAGAAAAAGCGTGAAGCCGGCCAGCCACGTCAGCGCGCCGCCCAGTTCGTAGCCGCCGGCGATGAAATACCGCATCCAGAACGGCAGAATAAACAGGTACGGGATGACGTTATGGAAACTGAAGAGCGAGAACAGCTGGTAGAAACGGACGAGCTTCTTCCGAGGGATGGGGAGATGCAGGTACGGCCGAATCTTCATCCTGGGCCCCTGCTGCAAGAAAAATCGCATCGAAAACATCCCCAACAAGACCTCGATCAGGTGCTGGTTGAGGAAGCTGACGGAATCGATCCCCGCCGGCGTGCCGCGAAAGACTTCCTTGAAGAAAAACCCCATCCCGCCGAGAAGCACCGTCACATAAAGCATCACCATGCCGCCGGCCAGCACCGTCAACCAGCGATTCCGCCGGCTCAACGACCGTGTGAAGCTCTTCCAGTGATGGGCAAGCAGCTGACGATACACCGCCATCGTCGGCGGGGCGGGATGGAACATTCGCGGGTGGAATTACATGTAGGCGAGGCGGGGAATACGCTCCCTTACCCGGCGTTCGCATCCGGGTTGCAGGCGTAAGGTAACATCCAGTCATGACACTTCCAGGTATGCGGCGGAATGACACAGCCATACGGGGACGTTATGCCCCGTCGCCCACGGGATTGATCCACCTCGGCAATGCACGCTCGGCGCTGGCGGCCTGGCTGTCCGTGCGTCGGCAGGGCGGTGCATTTGTCTGGCGTCTGGAGGACCTCGACACGGCCCGTGCGGACCCAGCATTGGCGCGGGCGGCAATCGACGACCTGCGCTGGCTGGGAATCGATTGGGACGAGGGGTCGGATATCGGCGGGCCGTTCGCCCCCTACACGCAATCGGAACGCACGGCGGTGTACATCGAAGCCCTCCGGACCCTCCACGCCGCCGGCCGGCTCTTCCCCTGCACGCTCTCTCGCAAAGATCTGGAAACGCTCGCCTCGGCGCCGCATGGCCGCGAATCGACGCCGTACCCCGCCCAACTGCGCCCGACCTCGGTGCCCGACGACTGGTTCGAATCCCTGCTGACCGCGCCGGAGCCCTACGCCAGCATTCGGTTTCGGGTGGCGGAGGATGAGGTGGTGTTCGAGGATCGGGTGTTCGGGTGCGTCCGCGAAAACGTGGCCGAGGCCGTCGGTGATGTCGTGCTCCGCCGGCGCGACGGCTACTTCGCGTACCAACTCGCGGTGGTGGTGGACGACCTGGCGATGGGCATTACGGAGGTCGTCCGCGGCGCCGATCTTCTCTGGTCCACCCCCCGCCAGATCCAGCTCATCGAGGCCCTCGGCGGCACGCCGCCGGCCTATGCGCACGTCCCGCTCGTGCTTAATGCCGACGGCCAGAAGCTCTCCAAACGCGACGCGGGCCTCACGCTCGCCTCTCTCCGTGACGCAGGCGCACGCCCCGAACAGGTCGTGGGGTATCTGGGCTATTCCCTGGGGCTACTGCCCGAACCCGAGCCCATCCCTGCAAAAGATCTGATTCCGGTTTTTGATTGGGGGCTCATCCGCCGGGAGGATTGGGTGCTGCCTCCTGGGGCGGTTTAAGGTCAAATGTCACATAAAAGCAGGTCATTGTGAGACCGGGAGCCCAGCTGCGCGGGGCTTTCTCTTCGGGCATGACAAACGGCGGATTTCGGTGTTAGCGTCTCTATCTGATATGTCATCCTGAGCGTCAGCGAGGGATCCTTAACCGATTTGAGGCAATCCCGGGCACAACATGTCCAGCCGGCACGATCCGAGAGGTATTCGCGATCTCGTTGCGTTTTGCCGCTCGAAGACCCCTCGCTACGCTCAGGGTGACATGATGTGTCATAGCAGCGAAAGCGAGGGATCCTTAACCAACTAGAGGCAACCCCGGGCACAACCCATCCAGCCGGCACGATCCGAGAGGTATTCGCGATCTCGTTGCGTTTTGCCGTTCGAAGACCCCACGCTGACGCTCAGGGTGACATTGGGGCGTCTTAGCGACGTTTCTGCCGCGCCTGAAGCTATTTGAAAAACGGAAGCCGTCAGGAGACGCTCCACAGGAGCGTCTCTACGGACTTCAGTTTCAACACGCGATCATCAACAAACGCCCAATTTCATCCCCGTCAACGCGATTTTTGAGTTTTTGCAAACCCGAAATCGATCTCGCCGGTGTTCGGGTTCGCGCCCTCGACACGGACGCGGACGGCGAGGCCTGGGTGGTAGGACTTGCCGGAGTGCGACCCGATCAGGGCGAAACGCAGCTCGTCGTATTCGTAATAATCGTCGTCCATCTCGCGGACGTGGATGAGCCCTTCGAGCAGGAGCGACGGGATCTCCACGAAGATGCCGAATCGCGTCGCGTTGGTCACCACGCCTTCGAACGTATCGCCCAGGTGTTTGAGGGCATAGAGTGCCTGTTTCTGTTTGATCGAGTCGCGCTCGGCCTCTTCGGCCTTACGTTCGCGTTCGGAGCAATACACACAGCGGGATTCCAGGTCCTCGGTCGCCGGCCCGCCGGCGGCCATGCCTTTCAGGAGCCGGTGCGCCATGAGGTCCGGGTACCGGCGGATGGGGCTCGTGAAGTGGGAGTAGTGGCTAAAGCCGAGGCCGTAGTGCCCGACATTTTTGGTGCTGTAGGCCGCCTTGGCCATGGAGCGGAGGGCGGCGTATTTGATCACTGGCTCGGCCGGCTTGCCGCGCACGGCGTCCATGAGCGCGTTCAGGTCCTGCGGCCGCACCCGGCCCTCCTTCAGGGGGAGCATGAACCCGAAGGCCTTGACGTACGTGGCGAGGTTCGTGAGGCGCTCGGCGTCCGGGTTGTCGTGCACGCGGTATACGCCCTTGCCGCCCTCGCCCTTGTGCCGGCCCTTCGCCAGCTCCTGCGCCGCCATCTTGTTGGCCAGCAGCATCAGCTCTTCGATGAGGAAGTGGCTGGCGATCCGGTCCTTGCGTTCAATAGCCACCGGGTTGCCGGCCGCGTCGAGGCGGACGCGCGTCTCGGGCATGTCGAAGTCGAT
>JBGSPJ010000546.1:0-4026 GCA_041738655.1 Rhodothermales bacterium
GCGACTTCATCGAGGCGCTCGCGACGCGGTATGCACCCGTGGCGCCGGCCGATCGCTCGCTGCTCGACGCCGCGTACAAAGACGCGATGCGTGCCGTAGCCGAGAAGTATCCGGACGACATGGACGCCGCGGCGCTCTACGCGGAGTCCATGATGGATACGACACCCTGGAACTACTGGGAGGACGACGGCACCCCCGGCCCGATCACGGGTGAGATCCTGGCAACGCTGGAGCGGGTGATGAAACACATGCCCGACCATCCGGGCGCGAACCACCTGTACATCCACGCCGTGGAGGAAAAACACCCGGAGCTGGGCGAGCGCTCGGCCGATCGCCTGCGCGACCTCGTGCCCGTCGCCGGCCACCTGGTACATATGCCGGCGCATATCTACATCCGCCTCGGGCGGTACGAAGATGCCGCCGAGGCCAACCGGCTGGCTATCGTGGCGGACAACAGCTACGTCACGCAGTGCCGGCAGCAGGGGATTTATCCGCTGGGGTACATGCCGCACAACCACCACTTTCTGTGGGCTGCGGCCACGTTGGCCGGCAAAAGCGAGGAGGCCATCGCCTCCGCCCGCCAACTGGCCTCCCATACCGACCATCACATCATGCGCGACGCGGCCTGGGGTTCGCTCCAGCATTTTTTCGTGACGCCGATGTATGCGATGGTCCGTTTTGGGAAGTGGGATGACGTGCTCGCGGAGCCGATGCCGGCGGAGGACCTCATCTACCCCCGCGCGGTGTGGCAGTACGGACGATCGATCGCGCTGATCCGAAAAGGGCGGGTCGACGAGGCGAAAGAGGCCTATGCGGCCATGAAACGGTACGGGAGCGATGCATCGCTCGAGGCGCTGTCCGTGAGCGGATTGAACAATGCCGGCCAGCTGATGGCCATCGCCGATCGGATCGTACTGGGCGAACTGGCGGCCGCGGAGGGGCGGGTGGATGAGGCCGTGGCCCATTTAACCGCCGGCGTCGAACGCGAAGAGGCGCTGGTTTATAGCGAGCCGGCCGATTGGCACCACCCTGTCCGCCAGATCCTCGGGGCCGTCCTCATGAACGCCGGCCGGTTTGCGGAGGCCGAACGGGTGTACCGGGACGATCTCGAGCGCTACCCGCGAAACGGATGGTCGCTGTTCGGATTACATCAGAGCCTTGTGGCACAGGGCGATCACCAGAACGCGGCGCTCATCAAGATCCAATTCGATAAGGCCTGGGCGCTCGCCGATATCAAACTGGCGTCCAGCTGCCTGTGAGGTATTCCGGGTTCAGGTTAAATACTTTCAACAGTTTTTGTAGCTGGACCGTTTCTGACGATCAGGCCCCTCCTCGCCCCGAGGAGGGGCAAATTCCGTCGGCGCGAAGCGGTGACGGGATGGGGAGGAGCGAAGAGTTGCCGGGCGGATGGGTCATAAGGCATCCCCAGTCGTTGCCTGTATGTTCGCAAACTCGGCCGTCAGGTCGTGTTGTAAAAAAATGATCCGCGTTGACGTAGGGCAGTACTCCTCCCCGTCCCGACATCGATAAATCGACGTCGGACCTCGCCCCTCCTCGATCCGAGGAGGGGCCTGACTTGTCACACGGCAGCGCCCTGAATTGTAAACTGTCCGAAGTATTATGTTTGGAGGTCGGCCCCACTTACTTCAACAACACCACCCGCTGCGTCTCGGTAAACCCTTCGCCCCTCGCCTGGATGAGATAGATGCCGCTGGGCAGGTGGTCGGGCGCGAATCGGAACACATGCGCCGGCCCGGCGGACAGGGCGCCCTCAAAGAGGCGTTCAACCTCCCGGCCGAGCAGGTCGAACACGCGGATCGCCACCTGCTGGCTTTTGGCGACCGTCAGCGTAAACTGGGTTTCGGGATTAAACGGATTCGGGTAGGCCGCCGTGAGCCGGTGGGAGCCGGGCAACGCGTCGTCATCGGATTCGTTGGAGACCAGGCTGGCGGCCGTGATGGCGATGCCCGAGACCTTGGCCGTGCCCGTCTGGTTGTTGATCCGGGCAAAGACGATGTCCAGAATGCCGTCATCCACAGCGATTCCCGTCAATTCCTCGATCACGGCGATGTTCATGCCGCCGGCCTCAGCGAAAATGTCGTAGTCGTTCAGGACCGTTTCGCCTTCGATCGTCACATCCATCAGGCGCTCGCCGGCGCCCGTGTGGAAGGTCTCGGCGAAGTGGAGTTCGATCGTGTAGATGCCGGGTTGGACGCCCGGCAGCACGAAGCGCAACGTATTTGCGAAGCGCTCCGCCTGGTACAGCGCGTCGGCCGTCGTGTTGGCGATGGGCGCGGTAGCGATGAACGTGGAGCCCGAGAGGAAGAAGCCCTCGTTGTCTTCGCGGAAGGTGACGTCGCTGATGTCGAGGGCCGCGCCGCCGGCGTTGACGCCAAACGGCGCTTCGATCGGCGCAAGTGTCCCGAGTACCTCGATCGCATTGATCTTGGCCCGTTCCAGTACGGCGGTGAAGGTGATGTCCAGCACGCCGTCGTTGACGGCGATGTTCAGGATCGTCTCCGTCACGGCGGTGTTGCCCGCGCCGGCGCGGTCGAAAATGTCGTAGTTATCCAGAACCGTTGTTCCTTCCACGGCTACGTCGAACTGTCGGCGGCCGGCTTCCTGGAAGGCCGTTTCCGCGAAGTGCAGGCGGAGGGCGTAGATGCCGTCGTCCGGCACGGGGATGCTGTACCCGAACGGCTGGCCCGCGTCGTTGGTGATGCGTTCCGAAAGGAAGAGCGCGTCGGCGTCCGTGCCGGCGATTTCGCGGCTGCCAAACGTCGTCGTTTTGCTGTCGGAGAAGAAAATGTCGTTTGTGAACGTCGTGCCGTCGAACGTCTCATCGGAGCCGCCGGCGTTCAGGCGGAGGAGGGGATCGGTCTGGCCGAGCACTGGGCAGACGGCCGCCAGAAGGATGATCCAGATGGCGAGCGGGCGGGTGAAGCGAGGCATGCGGCGTGGGGAGTTCATGACACACTCAGGATTTAGGGGATCGGCCGGCGCGCCGGCGCGATATCAGGGTTAGTATCTTTTCGTGACGCGGCGGCGGGGATACTGAAACGGTGGGTGAGGCGGTCGGAACGCGCCGGCGCTGGCGCGTTCAACGCATCGGCATTCCGCCGAAAGCCTCACAAACACAATGCCCGACCGCTCCCCGCTTGTTATCGATCTTCAGCACATCGTGCGCGCCTTCACCGAGGGCGACAACGAACGCAGGGTGCTGGACGGCGTCAGCTTCCAACTCGATCGCGGCGCCTTCGCCGTCCTACTCGGCCGCAGCGGAAGCGGCAAGAGCACCCTGCTCAATGTGATCAGCGGGATCGACAGCCCGACCAACGGGCGCGTCGCGCTCGATGGGGTCGATCTCACCCGTCTTAGCGAGCGCGAGCGGACCTTGTTCCGCCGCGAGCGCATCGGCTTTGTATTCCAGGCCTTTAACTTGATTCCCACGCTCACCGTCGAGGAAAACGTCCTTCTCCCGCTCGAACTCAACGGCCGGATGAACGCGGGAGAGATCGACCGCGCGCTCGACATCCTCGCCGAGGTGGGGCTGGCAGACCGGCGGGACAGTTATCCGGATCGCCTCTCCGGCGGCGAGCAGCAGCGGGTGGCCATCGCGCGCGCCCTCGCCCACGATCCTCCCTTGATCCTGGCCGACGAACCCACCGGCAACCTGGACGACGAGACGGCCGGCCGGGTGCTCGAACTCTTCGACACGCTCCTGCGCCGGCTGGGCAAAACCACCCTCATCGTGACGCACGACCGTTCGATGATTTCGATGGCGGATCGGGTGCTGGTGCTGCACGCCGGCGTCCTCTCCGAGACCTCCCCCACGGCCGTCGAGTAATCGTATGGATCATCTCCCCGGCCCGCTCCTGCGTCGCTCCAGCCTCCGGTACCTTGGCCGGCATCCCCTTCTGATGGGGTTGTCGATCCTGGGCATCGCGCTCGGCGTGGCGCTGGTGGTCTCGATCGACCTCGCGAACGACAGCGCTCGCCGCGCCTTCGCGCTGTCGGCCGAGCGGG
>JBGSPJ010000580.1:0-3628 GCA_041738655.1 Rhodothermales bacterium
ATGCGCCTCCAGCGCGGCCACCGGCGTTAACGGCAGCGGGCCGCCGGCCGCGTCACCGGCGGCGTAGATCGCAGGATTGGACGTACTGCGGAAATGCTTGTCCAGTGTGAGCCTTCCTTTGTTGTGCGCGATGCCGGCCGCGTCCAGGTGCAGCGCTTCGAGCGCGGGCGCGCGCCCGCCGCTATGGATCGCCAGATCGGTTTCAATCACGATGCGGCCGCCTGGGCCCTGTGCCTCGACCTCGAGGCCCTCGCCGCGACTGCGCACCGCCTTCACTTCGTGACCCAGGCGCACATCGACGCCGAGCGTGCGGGTGCGTTCGACCAGCAGGGCGACCAGGTCCGGATCGAAGCCGGTCAGTGCCCGGGGCCCGCGGTTGAGCACGGTGACGCTGGCACCCGCTCGCGCTGCGATATGGGCGAACTCGAAGCCGATGTAGCCGCCGCCGACCAGCACGATGCGGCGCGGCAGCGATTCCAGATTCAGGAAGTCGTCGCTCAAGGCCAGATGCTCGGCGCCCGCGACCGGCAGCCGAATCGGCTCGGCGCCGGCAGCGATGACGATGTACCGTGCCTTGAGAGTCTTGCCGTCCACCACGACGGTGTCGCTGCCGCTGAACTGAGCGCGGCCGTGATAAGCGTCGATCCCCTGTTTGGCATACGCCTGCTCGCGCTTGTCCGGCACCGAACCGGTGAACGAACGCTTGTGTCGCTGCAGCGCGGCCCAGTCGATGCGCAACTCGCCTTTCAGTGTTTCGATGCCGCTCATGCGCTCGAAGCCGTCGATCACTTCCGTGGCGGCGATCAGCACCTTTTTCGGATCGCAGCCGCGCAGGGCGCAGGTGCCGCCGAATGGCTGGTGATCGATGATCGCTACCGACCAACCCGCCTTGCGGCAGCCCATGGCGGTTACGCTGGCCGCCGTTCCTGTGCCGATCACAATCAGGTCATAGATATTGTCTTTCATCGTTGTGTCCTTAGATATCAAATTGGCATTCATGGCTTGCCCTCCCTCTGCGCCGCCCGAAGCAGCACCGGTAGTTCCAGATCCAGGAGATCGCTGATCCGTTCTATAGTCAAGTCTGGCGCCGGATAGGTTGCCAAGTCGAGGTCGTGCGCGTAGTGCCCCTGGCGGGGGAAGACGGTGGTCAGGCGCTCGCCCCAAATCTCCTTGACGGCGGTGAGGATCCGGACTTTGTCGTCCACGAGAACGTAGTGCTCCGCGGGCCAGCGCGCCTCGACGTCGTCGAGCTCGCGCTCCTTGTGGATGTAGATCAAGACACGGCCATCGACGGTGTCGAAGAGCCCCGACCGTTCGACCTTGCGCGGCTGGAAGACGACGTCGCCGTCGGTGAGGATGACCGTCGGTCCCCACCGCGCGAGGTGCTCGAGTACGTCCAGTGCCCCCGGGTAGAGTCGCTCGGAGAACGGGTAGTTCAAGAGGAAGGACGAGAGGCCGAGGATATCGGGATCGTGCAGGTTCTCTACCCGGTAGCGCTGGAGCGCCCCGAGGTAGTCGGCGTATCCCAGCTCGGAGCGGAGCGACTCGAAGATCGCCCAGTACCGCTCCTGGCAAGTCTGCCCGAGCTCGCGGGTGAGGTAGCTCCTGAGCTCGGCCGTGACCTGGTCGTTGTCGAGCAGCGTGTTGTCGACGTCAAGGAGGAAGACGACCCGGTTGCGAGTCTTCGTGGGCATCACCTCCAGACCGGAGCGCCGAGACTCGGCGTCGTGCTCCGGTCCATTCGTGCGGTGAGCGGCGGTGCCCTCGCGAGTCGTCATGATCCTGGCTCCGCGCACTCCGGGCAGCGCCAGCCGCCGGCGTCAGCCGCGAATTCCGCCGCCGACGACGGGCCCCAGCTCCCCGGCTCGTACTCGTGCACCGGTGTCTCTGTCCCCAGGATGGGCTGCACGATGGCCCAGGCCGCCTCCACTGCGTCCTGGCGTGCGAAGTGGGTAGCGTCGCCTGCCATCGCGTCGCCGAGCAGGCGCTCGTACGCTTCCATCTCGTCGCCTTCCGGCTGGTTGACCACCTTGAGCTCGGTCGGTTCGGTCAACATTTTCCCTCCGGGCTGCTTGACGCGCGCACCAATGGCGATCGTCACGTCCGGGCTGAGCCGAAAGCGAACGTAGTTCGTCTCGTCCGGGCACAGCTTGCTGAGCGGCGGCCGCTTGAGCTTGACCAGCACCTCTGTGGTGGTCGTGGCCAGGCACTTGCCGGCCCGGATGAAAAAGGGCACGCCCTCCCAACGCCAGGAATCGATGGCGAGCCGCACGGCGGCAAAGGTCTCGACCCGCGAGTCCGCCGCCACTCCCTCCTCCTGCAGGTACCCGCGGAACTGCCCGCGGACCAGGTCGTCCGGGCTGAGGGGGCGAATCATCCGAAATACCTTCACCTGCTCATCACGCATGGCCTCCCCATGGGTCGCCGCCGGTGGCTCCATGGCGAGGATGCTCACTACCTGAAGCAGGTGGTTCTGAATCACGTCACGGATGGCTCCTGCCTCCTCGTAGAAACCGCCACGGCCCTGTACGCCGAAACTCTCGGCCATGGTGATCTGCACACTCTCCACGTAGTGGCGGTTCCAGATCGGCTCGAGAAAGGTGTTGGCAAAGCGGAACACGAGCAGGTTCTGCACCGCCTCCTTGCCCAGGTAATGGTCGATCCGGAAGATCGCCGACTCGTCGAAGAGGGTGTGCAGCGTCTCGTTCAGGGCCTGCGCCGACGGGAGGTCGCGACCGAAAGGCTTCTCCAGGATTACACGGGCGCCGCGCGCACAGCCCGAGCCGCCGAGACCCTCCACCACGGTGGCAAACATGCTCGGAGGAATGGCGAGGTAGTGGACCGGGTGCTTCGCGTCGCCGAGCTCCTTGCGCAGAGCGTCGAACGTGGCAGTCTCCTGGTAGTCGCCGCCGACCAGTCTTAGGCGCGCCGAAAGCTCCGCGAAGGCCTTCTCGTCGAGGTCGCCGTGCTCCTCGATGCTGTCGTGGGCCCGGGCCCGGAGCTGTTCCAGCGTCCATCCCGACCGCGCGACGCCGATGACGGGGACGTTCAGGTTGCCTCGCCGGGCCAACTCGTGGAGGGCCGGGAATATCTTCTTGAAGGCGAGGTCGCCGGTGGCGCCGAAAAAGACCAGCGCGTCGGAGCGAGTGCGGGCCTTCATTCGGATTCCTTCACGACGTGGCCGCCCAATTCGAATCGCAGCGCGGACAACAGCTTGCCGGTGAACTCCGCCTCGCCGCGCGAACTGAAGCGCGCGTAGAGCGTCGCGCTGAGCACCGGCACGGGCACGCCCTCGTCGATGGCCGCTTCGATCGTCCAGCGCCCCTCGCCGGAATCCGACACCCGGCCGTCGAAGCTCGCGAGCGCCAGATCCTTTTGCAGGGCAGCCGAGGTCAAGTACAGCAGCCACGACGCGATCACGTTGCCCCGTCCCATTCCGAGTTGCATGTGGTTCCTCCTATGCGTTCAGGGTGTCACGCTCGCGGCGCGGCGTGCGGGAAAGTTCGCGGATCGCACCGGCGATGTGCCGCGCCGAGATCTTCGCCGCGTCGAGCAGCTCGTCCGGTTTCCCGGAGCCTGGCATCTCGCGCACGGCGAGGTGCACGAAGCGCACGATCTGGCCAGTCGC
>JBGSPJ010000646.1:0-3516 GCA_041738655.1 Rhodothermales bacterium
GGAGGGCCGGCTGATCGGCACGAGCAGCGCGATCACGCCGGCGCCGGGATTTGGCAATCCGTCGAGCCTCGTGGCCGATATCGAGCCCACGTCGGGCATGCAGGATGTGTATTTCATCTTCCGCAACAACGACGCCGCGCCGCAACAGCCAATCATGATCCTGCTCACCGCCACCTTCGAGTCGGGTGACGGCACGATGGGCGCCGCGCCGGTGAAGGGCAGCGCCGGCCTGAGCACGGGGAGTTCGATCGCCACACTGATCGCCCATCCGGGGGCGGCCGAGGTGTTGGAACGCCATATGCCCGGCTTCACGACGGACCCCCGGCTCGAGCAGGCGATGAGCATGAGCATCCGCGAAATCGCGCCGTACGCTGCTGATGTGTTTACGCCGGAGTTGCTTTCGAAGCTGGAGGCGGAGTTGAGCGCGTTGTAAAAACTGGTCATCCTGCCTGCACTGAGCCAACCCGAAGTGAGCCTGTCGAGGGAGATGTCACCCTGAGCGGTAGCGAGGGGTCTTCGAGCGACAAAAGACAACCAGATCGAGAATACGTTTCGGATCGTGCCGGCTGGATGAGTTGTGCCCAGGCTTGCCTCTAGTCGGTTAAGGATCCCTCGCTGTCGCTCAGGAGGACTTTTTATTATGGGTCATTGGTAGACGAAGAAATTTTACCAACAAATACGACCACGCCTTTGTCTTGCCAATAAAAACCCGCCCTTCACGTTTCGACGTAACCATGTACACATATCGCTGTCTTTTACTTGTCGCCTCCCTCTGTTGCGTGGGTTTTTTAGCCACGCCGGCGGCCGGCCAATCCACCCAGCCCATCGACACCCTTACGACCCACCTCCCGATCGTCGTGATCGATACGGAGGGCCAGGAGATCCCGGACGATCCCAAGCTGATGGGGCGCATGGGGGTGATCGACAATGGACCGGGCGCCGTGAACCGGCTCTCTGACCCGTACAACGGCTACGATGGGTTCATCGGGATCGAACGGCGCGGATCCAGCTCCCAGAGCTTCCCGAAACTGTCGTACGGATTTGAAACGTGGGACGAGGCGCAGGAAGGCATCGACGTTGCTTGGTTGGGCTTCCCGAAGGAGGAAGACTGGATATTGTATGGCCCGTACAGCGATAAATCACTCCTGCGCAACGTCCTCATCTTCCATCTTTCCAACCAGATGGGGCGGTATGGCTCGCGCACCCGATTTATCGAGCTGACCCTCAACGGCAGCTACCAGGGCGTGTATGTGGCAATGGAGAAGATCAAGCGGGATGGCAACCGGGTGGATATCGCCAAACTCGACCCGGACGAGATCGAGGGGGATGACCTCACGGGTGGGTACATTGTGAAGATCGACAAGTGGACCGGCAGCGACAACGGCGGCTGGGCGTCGCCGTATCCGCCGCGGCCGGGGCAGGACCATGTCGTGTATTACCAGTACGACGAGCCGAAGGCGACCGATATCGTACCCGAGCAGCAGGCCTATATCCAGCAGGTGATCGCCGGCTTCGAGGATGCCATGGCCGGCCCGGACTACGCCGATCCCGTCACCGGCTACGCCGCCCACATCGATGTCGACGCCGCGGCGGATTTCTTCATCCTCAACGAAATCGGCCGCAATGTGGATGGGTACCGGCTGAGCACCTTCCTGTACAAGGACAAAGACAGCAACGGCGGAAAACTGACGTTTGGGCCCGGGTGGGACTTCAACCTCGCCTTCGGCAACGCCGACTACTACAACGGAGGCCTCGAAACCGGCTTCCAGGCGCAGACCCTGATTCCCGACTTCGACGGCGCCCAGCCGCCGTTCTGGTGGGAAAAGTTATGGGAGGAGCCGGCGATGAACGCTCGGATCCGCGGCCGATGGGATAGCCTGCGCACAACCACACTTCACACAGATTCTCTCCTGCAGTTCATCGACGCGCAGGTGGCGCTGCTCGGCGTCGCGGCGGATCGCAACTTTCAACGCTGGCCCGTTCTCGGTTCGTATGTCTGGCCGAACCGATTCGTCGGCGCCACCTACGCCGAGGAGGTGAACTACCTGAAGGAATGGGTCGAAACGCGGATGGCCTGGATCGACGACAACCTGCCGGCGGTGACTACGCTACCCGTAGAGACCCTCCCGGAGAACACCGTCAGCCTGAGCGCTCCGTACCCGAATCCGTTTACCGAATCGGCCCGGATGACGCTCACACTCGGGTCCGTTCGCGACGTACAGGCCGTCGCCTACGACATGCTCGGCCGGCGTGTCGCGGCGCTGTACGAGGGCTTGATCCTGGCGAACAGCCCGGTCGAACTCACGCTCTCTGGAGCCGCCCTGGCCGGCGGGATCTATATGGTCGAAGTATCCGGCCCCCGGATGGCGCCCGTCCGCAGGCTAGTGGCACACCGGTAATGGCCTACTCTTCTCCCGTAGAACAATAGCACCCGCCCTCGATAAACACGCCGCGATCGGATGCCTCGCATTCGCTTCGTGTGGGATTTCCTTCGGCGAACTGGTTTGTCAGCCCCTCGCAAATGTCGGTGTCGGTTTCCGTTCCGTCGCACCCGAAGCTGGTGAGTGCGAGGCCAACAAGTAGCGCCGCGAGGCCGGCTTTGAAAGTATGCGTGCGCAAGATAAGGTTGGTGTTCATCGTGTTGATCGGAATGGTGTGGGTTTGATCGGGCACTGCCGGACGAAATGTACGCCGGAGTACCCATCCGAAGCATCCGGGTCGGATGCTTTTCATCTACAGAAGCGTCAACACGCGGCGAAACACGCCACGGATGCGGCGGCATGGTGGCGAATTCGAAACCCATCTCCTAGATTAGGATCGCAACCACCCCTATCCCGGAGATCCGATTGATGATGTCTCGCTTTTTCCTCGCCGTGTGCGCCCTGGTCCTCGTGGCCGGCGCATCGAGTTCCCCTGCCGTTTCTTCCCAGGCCGACCCCATCCGCACCGCCAACGGCCTCGTCGCCGGCACGACCGGTTCTGATGGCTCTGTCCGTATCTACAAAGGCATCCCCTATGCCGCCCCGCCCGTAGGCGACTTGCGGTGGCGCGCGCCGGAGCCGGCAACCAACTGGGACGGCGTCCGCCCGGGCAATGAGTTCGGCGACAGCTGCGTGCAGCAACTGACACGCAGTCGCGAGCCGTGGACCGAGGAGTTTATGGTGCAGAACGACGTGTCGGAGGATTGTCTATTTCTGAATATCTGGACAGGCGCGCGGCGCGCGAACGAGAAACGACCGGTGATGGTTTATATCCACGGCGGCGCGTTTGTCGAGGGCTCCGGCGAAATTTCGGTCTATGATGGCGAGGCGTTTGCGAAAAAAGGCATCGTCGTCGTTACCATCAACTACCGGATGGGGATATTCGGGTTTTTCACCCACCCCGAACTCTCCGCCGAGACGGAGGCCGGCGCTTCCGGCAATTACGGGTTGATGGATGCCGTGGCAGCGTTGGCGTGGGTGCGCAACAACATCGCCGCGTTCGGGGGTGACCCCGCGCAGGTGACCGTCGCGGGCC
>JBGSPJ010000676.1:0-9068 GCA_041738655.1 Rhodothermales bacterium
GGCGCAGCTGGTGGCCGCGTTCGAACTGGGCCGGCGGGTGGAATCGCAGCAGGCCGGCCCGCGGGTCCAGGTGCGCGCCCCCGAGGACGTCGCCGCCGTGTACGGTCCCCTCATGCGGGATCTCCAGCGGGAGATCTTCAAGATCGTCCTCCTCAACACCGCCAACGTCATCGTGGGCGACTTCACGATCAGCGAGGGCGGCCTGGCCGCCAGCATCGTCGAGCCCCGCGCCGTGTTTCAGAAGGCCATCCTGGAGAACGCCGCCGGCATCGTCTGCCTCCACAACCACCCCTCCGGCAACCCCGAGCCCAGCCGCGAGGACATCCGCATCACGAGGCAGCTCGTGGAGGCCGGCAAACTGATGGGGATCCCCATCCACGACCACCTGATCATCGCCGGCAAGAGCTACACCTCCTTCGCCGAGCGGGGGCTACTGAGTGGGTGATGCATGGCCCGTTTCCTTGCGGTCTGGATCCGACGGTGGATTATCATCGTTTCCCAATCCGGATCTCCTTGTGATCTAGAAAGCATCGCACATGAAAATGGTAACGCTCAAAGCAGCGATCGATCAGGAGGGCCGACTCATCCTGGAAGAACCTATCGATCTGAAAGGAAAAAGCATCCTGATCACCATCTTGCCAGAAATAGGTGATGGGAAAGTGGCCGAAGATACCGACTCGCTGGCTCGGACGTCGGCGCTTTTGAGTGAACCCGTACTCTCCACTTTTTGGGATCGACCCGAAGAAGACGAAGCATGGGAGCACCTGAAGAGCTCGTGACCGGCTCGGTCGTTTTGATCAACTGGCCCTTCTCGGACCTCTCTGGAAGCAAGATCCGACCGGCTGTCGTCCTTGCTCTCCTGGAAAATGGAAGCTCTGTGCTATGTCAGGTCACAAGCCAGGGTTATCACAAAAACGCAGTAATGCTTAAAGAAGACAATTTTGATTCCGGTGGACTCCTCAAAACGAGTTTTGCATTACCCGCACATGTGTTCGCAGACGACGAGCGCATTCTTATCAAAGAGGTGGGTCGTTTAAACATCTTTACTATCGAATCCATCTCGGATCAGCTCAAGGAGCAACTGGATGCGGGGCTGGCGATACGCAAACGCGGAATGTAGCCGAGAATACCCGGCGATTAACTGGGGCTACACTTTTGCATAAAGTGATCATTCGTGTGTTTTGATGGTGTTCATAACTATGAAGAATCCCCTACATCCCGGCGAGATCGTTCGCGAAGAGTGCATCAAGGCCCTGGGCTTAACCATTGAGGAAGCGACACGGGGCCTCGGCGTCAGCCGTTCCGTGCTTTCCCGACTGATCAATGGACACGCTAGCATGTCCCCCGGAATGGCCGTGCGGCTGTCTAAGGCCTTTGGCTCCACCCCGGAGACGTGGCTGCGCATGCAGATGAACTTTGATCTAGCCCGGCGAGAAAAAGAGAACACGCCTTGCGCCTGACAAGTTTAGGTCGCTTTTGTTCGGATTATTCGGGTTCCTGGCGACCAGGCCCCTCCTCGCTCCGAGGAGGGGCAAATCCTGTCGGCGCGAAGCGATGACGGGATGGGGAGGAGCGAATCGATTCAGCGGTGGCTGTTGGATCTCGCACCATCCGAACTCGCCGCGTAGGACGATGGGATCCGAACCCATCCCATTCAGTACACGCTCCACGTTTCCCTGACGCCTTTCTTTCTGCCCTTCGTCATGAGCACCGCACCCTTTCAGACCTGCCCGGTCTGCGAGCAGCACGTCGAACCACAGGTCGTTCTGCAAAATCGGAGTAAAAACACGTTCATCCTGCGGTGTCCCTCGTGCCAGTTGAGTTATGCCTCTCCCCAGCCGGACGAAGCCACGATATCCGCCTATTACAACGGGATGTATTCCGATCTGGCGGTGGAATACAGCGAACAGAAAATGCAGTGGGCCCGAAATTCCGTCCGGGGCTATCTAAAAACCCTCAAGCGGCACGGCTTCTCTGATCTCAAAACAGTAGTGGACGCAGGGGGGGGTTAGGCTACTATGCAAAAGCGTTCGAAGAGGCCGGCCTGACAACAACTCTGGTCGAGCCCGACCCCGTATCCGCAGCCTTTGCACGCGAAAAACTGGGGTTGACCTCCGTCGAGGAAGTCAGCATTGAGACGTTCGAACGCACCCATAGGCAGACATTCGACATCGTTTTTCTGCGGCACGTCATTGAACATTACGCTGATCCAAACGCACTCCTGCGCAGTGTGGACAGCATGCTCAAGGAAAACGGCGTATTGATCATCGAGACGGACAACAACGCCGGCGTCGAACTCCTCCTCAGGCCTCGGACCGCCCGGTTTTACCTCGATCTATATAAGACCCATTACGACAACGTCTCCTATCTCTCGCTCGCCCGCCATCGCCCCTTTGCCGTCGATCCGCCCCGCCACCTGTTCGCCTACCGCCTGTCCAATCTATCCCAACTCCTGAAAAAGAAGGACATCATACCCTTTGTAAGCAAAAGCTACCGACTCGGGCACCCTGTCTACTGGCCTAACATGCCCCCCACGCGACTCCGTGATCTGGTTTCGGCCATCTCCAGAGGATCTATCCGAAACCTGGTCACGGGAATGGTGGATCTGTTCTCATTTCCGCTACGCCTGGTACTCGAACGCATGGGTTTAGGAGCGGGAATCTGCATCTATGCCGTGAAGACGCCTCACACGCCGAGATAGAGACAGAAACAATAACGGCTAATTGTTTTCTTTAGTGAGTCACGCGAAGACATCGGCTACGCGGCGTAATCGGGTCTGGAAAAAGGGGAAACGCGTGGAGGCATAGTCAGATGGGGGCAGAATCGCGCCCGCACTCTCGTCCGCTTGATCGGAACGCTCTTCCACCCTATGCTGTGCGCCTAACCCTCCCCATCGACGCCCCCGAGTCGCCATGGCCACGCATAGCCTCCGCATCCCCTCCCTCGTCTCCGCGGCCAGCCTGTTGGCGGCCTTCTGGTACCTGATCCCCGAGATCAGCGATAGCCGACCACCCGTAACGCCGGCCGAATGTATCGCCCGGCTGGCCAGCCCCTCCAGCATCCACGTCGACTCCCTGGCGGCGGCGCTCGACTGGCCGGCGGATCTCGCATTTTCGCTCTTCGCCGGCCCCGAAATCACCCCCAGTCCCGCCGCCCTCGCGGTAGCGCCCACCGGCGAGGTATTTGTCGGCGTCGACATGATCGGCTCCCTCGGCAAAGACCCGGGCAAAGGCCGCGTCGTACGGCTGGTCGACTGCAACAACGACGGCATCGTCGATTCCGAAACGACCTTCGCGATGGTCGACAATCCACGCGGCCTCCTACCCATCGGCAGCCGGCTCTTTGTACTGCACACCGTCTTTTCCGAGGAGAGCGGACTGGCCGAAGGCATGGACCTGGTCGTCTTTGAAGATGCCAATCGGGACGGCGTGGCCGACGGACCGCCCCAGCCGCTCATCCAACATATCAGCAACGTCAACTTCATCCGCGAGCGCGGCACCGACCACGCGACCAACGGCATCCGGATGGGCATCGATGGCTGGATCTACATCGCCGTCGGCGACTTCGGGTTTTACAAGGCGATCGACCGATCCGGCACCGAACTGACCATGCTCGGCGGCGGCATCGTCCGCGTCCGGCCCGACGGCACCGGCATGGAGGTGTATACCCACGGCCTGCGCAACATCTACGATGTCGCGATCGACCCCTACATGAACCTCTTCACCCGGGGCAATACCAACGACGGGGGCGGCTGGAATATCCGTTTTATCCACCAGATCCAGTCCGGCGAATACGGCTACCCCGTCCTCTTCAGGCATTTCACCGAGGAGATCCTGCCGGCCCTCGTCGACGTCGGCGGTGGATCGGGCACGGGCGCCCTGTTTCTGGACAATCCGCAGTGGCCGGCGGCTTATACGAACGTCCCCCTCATGGCCGACTGGGGCCGCAGTCATGTCTACATCCACCGCGTCGCGCCCGATGGCCCCAGCTACACCCAGACGGAAGAGCGTTTTCTGAATATCCCCCAGGTCACCGACCTCGATGTAGACGCGTCGGGACGTATGTACCTCGCCGCGTGGGACGGCGCCGGCTTCCGCGGGAATCCGAGCAAAGGGTATGTCCTGCGCGCGGTGCCGGCAGGCATGACGTACGTGCCCTTTCCTAATCCAGGCACGTTGACGATCAATCAGCTCTCCGAGGCGATCAAAACCGGCCACGCCGAAATCCGCCTCGCCGCCCAACAAGAACTCATCACCCGCGGCGCCGGGGAGGTGCTGGCGGAATTGATGCGCGACCGCGCGTTACCGACCCCTGTACGCATCGCCGGCATGTACGGGTATCTCGAGATTGCCGGCGAAGCCGCCGTCGACGCCCTTGTTGCGCTTACCCGAGAAGAGGCGATGCGTGAATACGCGTTGCGTGCACTTGCCGATCGGAAAGAGCTTCTATCCGGTGTACCCATCGAACCCTTCCTGCAGGGACTAAACGATGCCTCCGATCGGGTGCGTGTCGCGGCGGCCATCGGGCTGGGGCGGCTGGGACGCATCGAAGCGGCCGGCGCGCTGCTTCAGGTACCCATGCCCCCGACCTTCGCCAGCCCTGCAAGGGGCACCGAAGGCCCTCACGCCACCCCCAACGCCGCGACGGTTCTGCCCCACATCGCCGTTCGCGCACTGGTCAGCCTCCAGGCCGTTAACGCCTGTGTCGAAGCCATCGGCGGACCGAATTCGGACCTCGCGCTCTGGGCCCTGCGGTACATGCATCACCCCGACGCCGTCCACGGGCTGATCGAAGCGTACAAAGCAACAACGGATGCCCTGCTTCGGCGACGCATCGTAACCACCCTGGCGCGCCTATATCACCAGGAGGCCCCGTACGACGGCTCCTGGTGGTGGAGCACCCGACCCGATACACACGGACCCTATTACAAGGGGATCCCATGGGAAGCGTCGAACGAAATCCGCAGTTTTCTCGTCGCCCTGTGGGAGGCGACGCTGCCGGCAGATCGGTCGCTTTTCGCCGACATCAACGAAAAATACCGGATGGGGATCGACGCGTTTGGGATGCCGGAAATGGCGGAGTCGGAAGACGACACCCTGGCCGTCGACCTCACCGAAATCGCCAGCCGGCGGGGGCAGATCGGCCGTAGCTCGATCGAGGACATCATGCTCGCCATCGAAGACGTACAGGCCGACACCTCCCTGGGCCGGCAGCTCTTTACCGCACAGGGGTGCGCCGTGTGCCACAACCTGACCCCGGGCGGCATCCTGAAAGGCCCGTTTATGGGGCAGATCGGGTCGATCATGACCCGCGACCAGATTGCCGAAGCCATCCTGACGCCCAACGCCTCCATCTCGCAGGGCTTCGCCACGACGCTGGTCTTGACGACGAGCGGCGAGAGCTACATCGGGTTTGTATCCGAAGAGACGACCGAAATCGTGCGGATGCGCAACATTGCCGGCCAGGTGTTCACGATCCCGGCCGGCGAGGTCGCCAGCCGAAAAACGCTGGAGAACTCGATGATGCCGGAAGGACTCACCAATGCGCTCTCGTTTGAGGAATTCGCCCACCTCGTCACCTTCCTGTCCGAGCAGAAGTAACCGAGTCGATTCTATCCACGCCAAACATGTTGCATAACCGATTATCAAGCCGATCTCTCTGACAGTGTCGCTTTCGAAATCTTGCACGTGATGCTGCTCCGCGCCTCCGCGGGAGCAATAGTTCTCCATTCGGTCACAGAGGATGGGGGGGCGCCCTCCCATCCTACCGAAACCCCACCCCGGTCAGACAGGTAGTATGCGCTCTTTCCAGACGCACCCCGTAGTAGCCCGGCCGCATCCATGTCCGACCTGTTCGAAAAGCTTGTCTCCCTCTGCAAACGCCGTGGGTTCATCTTCCCTTCGTCCGAGATCTACGGCGGCCTGAGCGCCACGTACGACTATGGCCCGCTGGGTGTCGAACTCAAGCGGAATGTGCGCGATTCCTGGTGGCAGGCGATGGTCTACCGGCACGACAACATCGCCGGCCTCGACGCGGCCATCCTCATGCACCCGACGACCTGGAAGGCGTCCGGCCACGTCGATGCCTTTAACGACCCGCTGATCGACGACAAGGCGTCCAAGATGCGCTACCGCGCCGATCAGCTCATCGAAGGCCACATCGCGAAGCTGCGCAACAAGGGGAAGGACGCCGAGGCGGACCGCGTCTACCAGCTGCTCGTCGACGCCCTCAACGCGGAGGACATGCCTAAGGCGCTGTACGACATCATCATGGGCGAGGAGATCAAAGGGCCGGACTCCGGCGCGTTCGATTGGACGGAGGTGCGACAGTTTAACCTCATGTTCTCCACCCACATCGGCCCCGTCGCCGACGCCGACAGCAAAATCTACCTCCGCCCCGAAACCGCGCAGGGCATCTTCGTGAACTTCCACAACGTCCGCGAAACCTCGCGCCTGGCGGTGCCCTTCGGCATCGCGCAGGTGGGCAAGGCCTTCCGCAACGAGATCGTCGCCCGCCAGTTCATCTTCCGGATGCGCGAGTTCGAGCAGATGGAGATGCAGTACTTCGTGAAGCCCGGCACCCAGATGGAGGCGTTCGAGGCCTGGAAGGAAAAACGGCTCCAGTGGCACCTGGCGAACGGCATCCCGGCCAGTAAACTCCAGTACCACGTCCACGAAAAACTCGCCCACTACGCCGACGCCGCGGTGGACATCCAGTACGAATTCCCGTTCGGCTGGCAGGAGATCGAAGGCATCCACTCGCGCACGGACTTTGACCTGAGCCGGCATCAGGAGTTCTCGGGCAAGAAGATGGAGTACTTCGACACACAGACACAGGAGCGGTACATCCCCTACGTCGTCGAGACCTCCGCCGGCATGGACCGCACGATCCTCATGCTCCTCAGCGAGGCCTATCGCGAGGAAGCCGTCAACGGCGAGGAAGAACGCGTCGTCCTCAAATTCCACCCGAAGATCGCCCCGATCAAGGTCGCCATCTTCCCGCTCGTCAAGAAAGACGGCATGCCGGAGATCGCGAACGCCATCGACCAGGACCTCCGCCAGCACTTCAACACATTTTACGACGAGAAGGGCGCGGTCGGCCGGCGCTACCGCCGGATGGACGAGATCGGGACGCCGTACTGCGTCACCGTCGACGGCCAGACGATCGAGGATGGGACGGTGACGGTCCGCGAGCGGGATTCGATGCAGCAGGTGCGGATTCCGAAGGAGAACGTGAGCACGTATGTGTTCGACGGTATCCAGAAGTGGGGCAAATAAGCCTGCACGAACACGCGATACCTTACTTCATCAACGTTAGCGTGCGGGTCTGCACGCCGGCATCCGTCGTGAGCCGGTAGAGATACATCCCGCTCGGCAACGAGGCGGCGTCGAAGTTGACTTCCTGCCGGCCGGCAGGAAGCGTCGTGTCCAGCAGCGTGCGGACTTGACGCCCCAGCATGTCGAACACCGTCAGGCTCACCGGGCCGGCCTGAGGCAGGCTGAAGGGAATGTGCGTGGACGGATTGAACGGGTTCGGGTAATTCTGCTCCAGGGTAAACTCGCCCGGCAGGGCACCCTCATCCTCCGACGCTACATTGCTGAACGGCGCGATGAAGTGGTACGCCACCGGAACGTAGTACTCCGTCAACAACGCGGACTGATCGTCATTCAGCACCTGGAACCGGACGTGGTCCACGTCAGCACCTGTGCCCGAGATCGTAAAAAACCCGCTACCTGATCCCTCGGCCGAATGGAGGCCGGACCCGTGCGCTGCGTAGCCGGGCGTCAGACCACCCTGTGTGATGGGCCGGCCGAAGATCCGCGCCCCACCCGTCTGTGAAATCGCGTAATCGAAGGTAAAGGAAGCCTCCTCGCCGAGTGTGAAGTACCCGGGCGAGGCGTACGAAAAATCGATGTTGGCGACGCGATTATTCGAGAAGAGAAAATCGACCGGAATCACGAATTCCAGCAGTACTTGCGTCTGATCGTCGTTCAGCATCTGGAAGCGGATGCCGTCTACATGCACGGCCGCTGCGTTGATGGTGAAATTGCCACTGCCCGAGCCGCTTCCGACGGAATAGACTGGAGAACCGCTGGCGGCATACCCTGGCGTAAGCCCCCCATCGGTAAAGGGCCGCGCAAAGATGCGCACACCGGCGGCCTGGTTCGTGGCATAGTCGAACGTGAGTTCTACCCGATCCGAGGCGCTATCGAGCGGCAGGGAGCCCGGCGTGGACGGCGTGACGACAATGTTATTGATGGCGTGTTCGCTGAACACGTATTCCGCATCGAGGAAAAACTCGAGCAGCGTCACCGTCTGATCCGCATTGGTCATCCGAAAGCGCACCTGATCGACGACCACGTCCCCGGTCGTAATCGTGAACGACCCGTCGTCGGACCCCGAACCAATCGGGTAAACCCCCGAGCCGTGCGCTGTATAACCCGGCGACAGCGCCCCGGCCGTAAACGGACGCATGAAAATGCGCACGCCGCCGGGCTCCGTCGTCGCGTAGTCGAACGTGGCCGTGACGTCCTGGTTATGCTGCAGCGAGGCGAAGGTCGACGGATTAAGCTCGATATTGTAGAGGCCGTGTGATCCGAAATACAGCTCCACGTCGATAAAAAACTCCATGATGATCTCACTCTGATCCTCGTTCAGCATCTGGAACTGAATCTGATCGACGATGCCTTCGCCGCTAGTAATCGTAAACGTGCCGCTGCCCGAACCACTGCCTACGGCATAAACTGGCGAAGCACTGGCCGTGTAGCCGGGCGTAAGTTCGCCGGCCGTAAACGGACGAGCGAAGATGCGTACTCCGCTAGCGCGATCCGTGGTGTAGTCGAACGTCACGCCGACGGACTGGTTGAATACCAGATACGATGGGCTCGGCTGCGAAATGCGAATGCCCGTGATGGAGTCGGCCAGGACTGGAGTGACCAACAGGCAGAGCGCCATGATACATGCGATGTGGTATCGTGTCGATTTCATGGTTTTGGCAGTCGAATGTGGAAATGTGGGGGTCGATAGGATATGCGCACATCCCGGCCCGGACCCGACACCCAGCCGCC
>JBGSPJ010000072.1:0-2462 GCA_041738655.1 Rhodothermales bacterium
CGCCCGCCCGGCGAGCGCCGCCACGGCGCGGCCGGCACGGCCGCTTCCGGTGAGCGTCACCGCCTGGATCCGTGGATCGGCAATCAACCCGGCTACAGTCTCGTGATCGACATACAGGTTCTGCATGAAGCCGGCCGGGAACCCCGCCTCGCGAAACAGCGCCGCGATGGCCTCGGCGCAGCGTGGCACGTTGGGGGCGTGTTTGAGGATGGCGACGTTGCCGGCCATCAACGCCGGCGCGGCAAACCGGAATAGCTGCCAGAAAGGAAAATTCCAGGGCATGATGGCCAGGATCGTACCCAGCGGATCGAAAGCGACATACGAGGTGCGCGCCTCCGTCTGCACCGACTCGTTGGCCAGAAACGCCTCGGCGTGTGCGGCATAAAACCGACAGGCGGACGCGCACTTCCGGACCTCCCCGCGCGCCTGCCGGATGGGCTTACCGACCTCAGACACAATGAGCGTGGCGAGGGTCTCCTCCCGGCGTTCAATCAACGCCGCCAGTTCCTCGAACCATGCGCCCCGCGTCGCGAAAGAATCGTACTGATGGATCGCATACGTAGCCGTCGCGCGAACCAGTGCGTCCTCGACCGCATCGGAGCCGTGCGCGGAAACGTTGGCAATTACCTGGCCCGTGGCGGGGTTGAGCGACGTAAAAGACATGAGATGCGGCACGAAATCAACGGCGAAAATGGGGTGTGAAAATACGAAGGACTCCCACCTAAATCATGACGCCTGCGATGGGGTGGCTTCTTTTTTTGACTTTTCGCTTATCTTTGTGACGAAGTAACGACCAATGGTGCGCAATCTTGTCGTCTGCCGCGTCGAACACATCGACTCCCTTCCTTCAAAGGCTTATTCGAGGACTCTTCGGGGGCTACTTCCGGCGAGGACACTCCCCTTCCCCCCTCGCCCGTCCGGAGATTGAACAACTCGTCGGATTCCGCGTCCGCGACATGAGCCTCTACGAGCGCGCCATGCGTCATCGCTCGCTGCTTCGGGGCGAGACCAATACCGCGTTGCGGTCGAACGAACGCCTCGAATTTCTGGGAGACGCCGTCCTGGGCTTCATCACCGCCGAACATCTTTACCAGATTTTTCCGACCAAGGACGAGGGCTTCCTGACCCGGTTGCGCGCCAAGCTCGTGAACGGAAAGGCGCTCGCGGAATGCGCCGAACAGATCGATCTGGGCCGGTTCATCCTGATGAGCAAGAACATGATCCAGGAGCAGGGCCGGCAAAACCGCACCATTCTCGCCGATGCCTTCGAAGCCCTCATCGGGGCCATCTACCTGGATCTCGGCCTGCCGGCCGCGCGGGCGTTTATCCACCGGACGATGTTCAACGACGTGGACCTCGCCGAGTTATCCCAGCATCACGACAACTACAAGAGCCTGCTGCTGGAGTTCGCTCAGGCGCGCGGATGGTCGCAGCCCACGTACAGCGTCATTTCCGAAGATGGTCCAAGCCACGCGCGCACCTTCACCGTCGAAGCCATCCTACAGGGCAACCCGAGCGGCCGAGGCCAGGCCGGCAGCAAGAAACTCGCCGAGCAACGCGCCGCACGCGAAGCCCTGAAACGCCTCCGCGAAAAAGGCGGATGAGGGTTATTTTATGAATATGCGCGGCGGATACCGGGGGCCAGAAACTTCCCGGTTCGTCGCGCCTTTCCAGCCCGATCCTGATGCCGCGCCCCGGGTCGCCAGCCTGCCTTTCGCCCGCTGTGTGGTATCGTCCTGTTGCTGAATGTACGCGCTCGTATGCCCATCGACCTCCAGTCTACTGACTCGTTCGACCGCCGTCACAACGGCTCTTCCGAAACCGATATCCAGGAGATGCTCCGGATCGTAGGTGCCCCCTCCCTGGACGCACTCAGTGAACGCACCGTGCCCGCCTCGATCCGGCGTTCCGAGCCTCTCGCACTGCCGCCGGCTCTGTCGGAACATGCCCTGCTGGGGCGCGCCCGCGAACTTGCCGCCCGCAACCAGCTCTACCGCTCCTTTATCGGCCTCGGTTACTACGACACGGTAACGCCGCCGGCCATCCAACGCAACATCTTCGAAAACCCCTCCTGGTATACCCAGTACACCCCCTACCAGGCCGAAATCGCCCAGGGCCGGCTGGAAGCGCTACTGAACTACCAGACGATGGTGATCGACCTCACGGGGCTTGAGATCGCCAACGCCTCCCTGCTCGATGAAGGCACCGCCGCCGCCGAGGCCATGATGATGTTCCAGCGCCTGGTCAAGGGCCCCGAACGCCACCGCTTCCTCGTCTCCGACAGCTGCCATCCCCAGACCATCGCCGTGGTCCAGATGCGCGCCGAGCCCCTCGGCATCGAGGTCGTCGTCGGTGATCACCGCGGCTTTACGTTCGACGAGTCGGTCTTTGGCGCGCTGGTGCAGTACCCGGCAACCGACGGCGCCATCTACGACTATAGCGCCACCTGCGCGGCCGCGCAC
>JBGSPJ010000091.1:0-11127 GCA_041738655.1 Rhodothermales bacterium
GAGGCCGCCCGCGCCGGCGACCGCGCGACGTGGTCTCAGGCCGACACCCGCTACCACGAGGCGCTGTGCGGGGCGTGCAAGAATACGCTTCTGGGCCGGCTCGCGATGCAGATGCGGAACCGGATTCACTACATGATCAACGACCCGCAGACGGCGCCGGCGCGCGTCCGCTCCTGCACGGACGAGCATCAGCTCATAGCCGACGCCATCTCCCGCCGCGACCCCGCTGCCGCCGAAAATGCCGCAAGGGAGCACATCGGAAAGCTGAGAAATAGCCTGTTCGAACGGTTTGCGCATCGGTGAGCTCGCGGTGGTGAGGCTCGCTTCGCTCGCGGTCAAGAGGCTCACTGGCGCTCGCGGTCAGGAGGCTCGCTTTGCTCGCGGTCGTGAGGTCGTGGAGTAACTTCGTTTTACCTTTTTACTTTTTACTTTTACCTTTTCACTTTTCACTCCCATGCTTCGTCCTTTCCGTAAAGCCGTCGACTATGCCAGGATGCTCGGTTTTCCGGCGGAGGTGCGGCGGACGATGCGGGCGGTGCGGCGGGAGCGGTTGACGTATCTGTCGCAGCGTAAGCTCAACGCATTGGCGGCGCGGGGGTTGGATGTTGAGGCGCGCGAGATTCCGGGCGCGATCCTCGAAGCCGGTTGCGCGATGGGGGGCTCGGCGATCCTGTTTGCGTCAGCCAAATCTCCGATGCGGCTACTTCGGGTGTACGATGTGTTCGGCATGATCCCTCCACCGACCGAGGCGGACGGGCAGGATGTGCATGCGCGTTATGAGGTGATCAAGACGGGGAAGGCGAGTGGACTGGGTGGGGACGTGTATTATGGTTATCGGGACGACCTGTACGAAGCCGTAAAAACGGCGTTTGGTACCCACGGCTATCCCGTCGAGGCCAACCAGGTAGAACTCATTAAAGGGCTCGTGCAAGATACCCTGGTCGTTGACGGTCCGGTAGCCCTGGCGCACATCGATGTTGACTGGTATGACCCGGTGATGACTTGCCTCCAGCGCATCACGCCGCAGCTCTCGTTGGGTGGATCACTGATATTGGACGACTACCTGGACTGGTCTGGCTGCCGCAAGGCAACCGACGATTATTTCGCCGGCCAGGACCGTTCGCGGTTTGTGTTCGACACGTCGCCGGGGTCGCTCGTCGTTACGCGGGTTGGGTGAGGTCCTACGGGGCAAGCACCACAAACACGTTCGAGGCCACCGCAAACCCCACCGTCTTCGTCTCCTCCCCAATCCGTACATCCAGCGGGCCGTTAAACGGGGCCTTCTCCACCACCACCACCTCCGCCTTCGGCATCAAACCCAGGTCCTCGAGGTAATGCAGTAGCTCGGGGTCGGCGTCGGAGACGCGGCGGACCACGACAGTCTGGCCGGCTTCAATCTGTGTCAGCGGGGCGTCGGCGATGGCTTCGACGTGGCCATCGCGGGTAGGGATCGGGTCGCCATGCGGGTCGTGCGTCGGGTAGCCCAGCATGGCTTCAATCTTACTCTCGAATTCCTCCGAGATATGATGCTCCAGGTGCTCGGCCTCGTCGTGGAGTTGCTCCCAGCCATAACCCATCACCTCTTTCAGATACAACTCGAGGAGGCGGTGGTGGCGGATGATCTCGAGTGCGATCTTGTTGCCGGCCGGCGTGAGCGTCACCCCTCGGTAGGACTGATGTTCGGCCAGCCCGAGCTGTGCGAGCCGCTTTACCATGTTCGTGACAGAGGCCGCGGATACGTCCATCGTACGGGCAATGTCCGATGTCGACGCCGCGCCGTCGCGCTGGAGCTTGTAGATGGTCTTGAGGTAATCCTCGACGGCCTGACTCAGCATGACACGGATTCGTGATGGGGCGCGGGAAACGAGTCGCAAGGCCTACACGCCGGCCCGCGTTTTTGATCCACCATCCCCCGAAAACGCCCACCACGCGATCCTCGCGCCGAGAACGCATCCGGGGTTGCCGAGTGTAACGTCTGCTCTGTCCCTCCTGTCGTTCGCTACCCTGCATGTTTCTTGCCGCCAGCCTCGTCGCCCTCCTCCTCGGTCCGCTGCTGTACCGCATCTTCGAACCGCGGCGGCATTTTTATGAGGTGCTCGACGGGTTCGTGGTGGTGGTCATCACGGGCATCGTGGTGTTGGAGTTGTTGCCGGACGTGATGGGAGAGGGCCTCTTCTGGAGCATTCTGTTTGTGTTGCTCGGCCTCGTAGGCCCTACACTCCTCGAAAAAGCGTTCCACCGGGCCGAAAACCAGGTGCATCGGGTGGCGCTGGTATTGGGGCTTATCGGTCTTGTGCTGCATTCGTTTCTCGATGGCATCGCGCTGCGGGATGTGCCGGCGATGTCCGGCACGGCCGACACCCTGCTGCCGCTGGGAGTCGCCGTCCATACGGTGCCCGTGGCGCTCACCATCTGGTGGTTGCTTTTTCCGCGTTTCGGCGCCGGCCTGGCAGGGGTCTTTCTGGCGTTGATGGGCGCCGGAACGGTCGCCGGCTATGTGGCCGGCCCGGAGCTGGAGCCCATGCTCACGGGTCTGGGGATCGCCCTGTTTCGCGCGCTCGTCGCGGGGTCCATCCTGCACGTCGTTTTTCATCGGCCCCATGTCGCCCACGAAATCACCGTGCATGCCCACGACCACACCCACGGCCATGCCCACCCTCACACGCACGGGCATACACACCGATTCCACTGGTTCGAAGGAGCCGGAAATCTCCTCGGGCTTGTTGTGCTCGGTCTGCTGATCCTGCTGCACCTGGATTCCCACGGAGCCGAAGAGGAGGGCATCCACGGGTTGTATGAGATGGTGGCGCGGACCTTCTGGAGCCTGGCACTCGAGAGCGCGCCGGCGCTGCTGCTGGCCTACCTGAGCGGTGGGCTCATCATGGCATTCCTGCCCAAAACGTCGGTCCGCTGGATGCGCGGCGGCCGGCCCCTGGGGCAGGCGCTCAAGGGCATGGCGGTTGGCCTCCCGCTGCCCATCTGCACGTGCGGCGTGCTGCCGCTGTATCGCACGCTCATCCGCCAGGGCGCTCCGCCGGCCGCGGCGATGGCGTTCCTCATTGCCACGCCCGAGCTTGGGATCGATGCGTTGCTCATCTCCATCCCGCTACTCGGGGGAGATATGACGATGGTGCGCCTCGCGGCGGCGGCCGCCATCGCCCTGGTAGTGGGATGGGGAGTCGGGACGATCGCCAGCCGATCGGCGGCGCCGGCCATCGATCGCGACGACGCCGAAAAGCCGCTGGAGCCCTGGCCCATACGGCTGCGCGCCGGCCTGAAAGAGGGGTTCGGAAATCTGGTGGACGATACAGCGCCATGGATTCTGGTCGGGCTACTCGTCGCGGCCATTGCCCAACCGGTTCTGGCGCAGGGCTGGCTCAGTTCACTTTCGGGGTTCGCCGAGGTCGCCCTGTTCGCACTCATCGGGCTCCCCATCTACGTCTGCGCCTCGGGGGCGACGCCCATCGTGGCCGTCTTGCTCGTGAGCGGGGTTTCTCCCGGTGCGGCCCTGGCGTTTTTGCTTACCGGGCCGGCTACCAACATCAGCACGTTCGGTATCCTGAGCGCTCTGCATGGCCGGCGGATCGCGCTGCTGTTCGGGGTGGTCACGGCGGTCACGGCCGTGCTCCTGGGGCACGCGGTAAATACCTTTTTCGGGGAGATGACGCTGTTGACGGCGGCGGAGCTGGATATGGAGCAGGCCGGCTGGCTCCAACAGGGCAGTCTGATCCTCCTGCTCGCCCTCTTCCTTGCCTCGCTCGTCCGCCGCGGCGCCCGGGCCTTCATGGGCGAGGTCTTCGCCAGCTTTCGCTACCGCCCGGCCCATGCCTCGCAGGGTGAAAAAGCCGGCTGTGCCGAGGGGTCATGCAGCTGCGCCTCGTAATCTCTAGAAACGTTCCGACGCGCCAGGCGTCTTTACGCTGACTCCATACGACTGACCTTGCCGACCATGAGCGACTCTACCGCCCCCTCCGCCGAAGCTACCGACGATCTCTCCGAAACCGTTGCGGCGGCGGAAAAACAGCCCTTTATCACCCGCCGTCGCCTGGCGGCCGTCGGCTTTATCGTCGTGCTCGTGCTCCTCATGCTTCGCACGGTGCTGGATCCCTATGGCGACAAAGGGTATGTGGAAATCTCCCACGGAAACCACGTGCACTACGTGCCGGCCGATCGCAACCCGAATGTCTCCATCTCCAACTTCCCGTCCTCACCTCCTGGGCCGGATGAGCGAATTCTGCCCAACGGGCAAGTGGTGAAGAAGTAAGCGGATTTACACCCGATCCAGCCGTTCGTCGACCGCATACACACTGCCGTACCACCGATCGGGCCGGGCATCGCGGGTGAAGACCATCTCGATCCGTCCGAGGCGGATGCCGGCCCAACCCACCTGGTTCACGATCGTGAAGCGCCCGTCCGAATGGGTGTGCACATCCGGCGCGTCGAGGAAGGTGTGGGTATGCCCGCCGAGGATGAGGTCGATTCCCGGCACTTCGGCGGCGAGCGCCGTATCGCTCGGCCGGTCCTCGCGGTAGCGGTAACCGAGGTGGGAGAGGCAGATCACCAGGTGGCAGCCCTGCTGGCGGAGCGCCTCTTCCTGCTGGCGGGCGACAAGGATGGGATCCGAGTAGCTCACGCCCTCGTGCAGCCCCGCGATGACGAGCCGGTCGAAGTCGATCCCGAGTCCGAAAATCCCCACCTTGATGGGGCCGACCTGCTTGATGAGGTGCGGCATCACCCGGCCGGCGAGCGGCGAGCCCGGGGCGATGGCGTAGTTGGCGGAGACAAACGGAAACGCGGCGTGCGGCAGCATCCGAACAAGGCCGTTGATCCCGTTGTCGAAATCGTGATTCCCGAGCGTCGAGGCGTCGTACCCCATGGCGGTCATCGCCTTGAACTCGATTTCTCCCTCGAAGAAATTGAAATACGGGGTGCCCTGGAAGATGTCGCCGCTGTCAAGCAGGAGCACGTTCGGCTCCTCTTCGCGGATCTGTTTGATCAGCGTGGCACGCCGGGCGATGCCGCCCATGCCGGCGTTGCGGCCGCCATCCATCGGGAACGGGTCGATTCGCGAGTGTGTGTCGTTGGTGTGGAGGATGACGAGGCGCACCTCATCGGCCGCAAGGGCCTTCAGCGGCGCCAGGTACGCCCCGGCGGCGCCGGCGGCGAGAGTCTGGATGAATTGGCGGCGGATCATGAGAAAGGTGGAGGATTAAATTGATAATAATGGATCAAGAGTGATAACAAAATTCCGAATCGTTTAAAAAAGGCAGTTTGTCATCCCGGGCCCCGACCCGGGAACCAGCCGAATTGCAATCCTGCTGGATCCCGCATCAAGTGCGGGATGACAATGTGCCTTTTTTAAACGATTCGGAATTTTGTTAACAGCATTGATAAGGGATGGTCGATTGTCGATGCTAATTTCGACTATCAATTCGCGACTTTCCTGATCCTCCCATCCGTCGCCGGGCGAATCGTCCCCAGATTCTTTATATAGCGGATGTAGGTATCGCGGAGGAGGACGCCGAGGTCCTGCCGGCCTGCAGGCTCCCAGAGGGCGGGCATGTTGCCGCCGCCGTTGGCGAGGTAGTCGGACGTGACGAGCCGGTACGTCCGCCCCGGATCGAGCGGGGCGCCGGCGACGCGAATATCGAGCGCCAATTCCCCATCGATGACAAACGAAAAGCCGGCGATGGGCTCTCCGCCGAGTCGGGCGAGCTGCTGGGCGAGGGAGTCGACCTGGACGCCCGTCAGATCCAACACACTCAGCATGTTGTCGAACGGCATCAACTCGTAGATCAATCCTACCGTGATGGGGCCGGCGTTGAGCGGGATGCGGAGGCCGCCGTTGTTGGTGAGGGCGAGGTCGACGGGGCGGTCCACCCATTGCTGCACGTCCGCGAGCATGGCGTCGGCGGCGAAGTTGCCAAGTGGGGCCTCGGGCTGGCCTTTTTCGAAAGGCGCCGCGGCTGTCCCGATCACCTCGTTGACGCGGCTTTCGAGTTGGTCGCGGTACGGGGTGACGAGCGCCGCCATCGCGGGGTCGTCCGCGAGAGAGTCGCCGACGGGGGTGAAGGTCACCCGCGGCTGTTCGAGCGTGAGCACGGCCGGCGCCGTGTCCAAAACGGCGTCCGGCAGGCGGCTGGTCCGGCAGCCGCCGAGCGAAAGGAGCAGAAGGAGACAGGGAAGGAAACAGAGAGCCGATCGGCGCATCGAAGTCGGGATTTCACGTGAGACCGAAACATACGAACGCCGGCGCAGAGATGGGCGAGCGTAACGATTTCGTATCCTGAAAAACCAGGAGGATTCGATAGCGGATACAGGGGCACATGCTCGAACTAGAACACAATCGGACGCACCTCTTCGCACTGCTGCGACGGCTCAACGCGGCCCGGCGCGACGCACCCGATGCGGCGCTCGAGGCCCTTTTAGAACAGCACTTCCAGCCCTCGCGCCGGCTCGCGGTCTACGGCACGCTCGCGCCGGACGAGGTGAACGCGGATCAATTGATTGCCCTGGCCGGCACGTGGTCGCCGGCCGTGCTTCGCGGCGAACGGTCAGCCAACGGGTGGGGCCTGACGGGGGGCTATCCGGGGTTCCGTTGGGATGAGACTGGCGGTGCAATTCAGGCCCTGGTGTTCGAGTCCCCTGCCCTGCCGGAGCACTGGCGTCGTCTGGATCGCTTCGAGGGACCCGCCTATTGCCGGATCCTCGTGCCCGTGTACATCCCTTCTGAAAAATACCTTTCTGTCGCGAATACCTACGAGGCCTGCGCGGCAGCGGGGACGCAGGCTATGTTGGTCGGCGTTTAAGGGGTTATCCTGAATAGCGATACTGGGTTAGTTGAGTCTGGTGAAATCCGGACGAAATCTCCGCACCCGAATCTGCTATACCCGACCATGAAAAACGTGTCCCTTGCTTCCCGATTATTTGGGAGTATTCTCCTCGTCGTTTTTTTGAGCGCGTTTGCGCGGCCGCTGGGCAGCATATCAGGCAATGATGGGCCCAAGGAGCCCGCGGCGTATTACCTCACCGGAGGCGATGCCGCCGACATCGCGCCGGCCACGGTTGAGGTCGTACAGAAAGACAAAGCCTTCGCGCCGGGCTTCGCGGCCGTGCAGCAGGGCGGAACCGTAGCGTTCCCCAACCAGGATGAACTGATGCACAACGTCTACAGCGCGAAAGGCTCGGTCGGCTTTTTTGATATGGGCTCGGCCGAAAAGACGCTGGCGGATAAGTCGAATTTGTTGTCCAAAATGCTCGATAAGGCGGGTGTCGTCGAAATTTCGTGCGCCATCCATCCGGTCATGCAGGGCCTCGTGTTTGTCGTTCCGAGCAAGTACTTCACCACGAGCAGCGACGGAAGTTATTCGTTCGATGGCGTGCCGTCGGGAACGTACGATGTCATGGTCATGACAAAAAGCAGCCCCGCATCGAAGCTCAAGTCGATCACCGTCAACTGACACCACGCTCATTGTACTTGATGACGTCATCTGTTCCTGGTAGGCGTCTCGGTTCACTTTCTTACCCACGATATCATGAAAACCTATACCCTGTCCTCACGGGCATTCCCGGTCGGCCTCCTGCTGGTCCTCATGTTCCTTTCGCACGGACTGGCGGCGAATCCGGCCATCGCCCAGAACAAACTCGGAGCCCACTTCGGTGTGGTGCTTCCGATCGTTACGGTGCAAAACGGCGAAACCACCAGCATCGCCGACAATGTGGCGACGGGTTTTCCCCTGGGGATTACGGTAAAGAATGACAGCCGGCTGGCGTTTGACCTCGAGATCGTGCCGTTTGTAGATAACCACTTCGCATCGCTGCTGGTACATCCCGGCGTGCTTCTGGGCCTGGGGAACGGATTCACCTTCGGGGCGCGTGCGGCGTTCGAAATCAACCAGAGCGTTTACGGGGTGACTCCGCTGCTCAACAAGGCGTTTCCGCTGAGCAACGATGTCGTTGGTTTCGTCGAATTCGTGTTGCCCATGCGGCATGTCGAGGATAACCTCGGCGAACAGAGCTTTTCAACCACGGCGGCTATCCATATAGGCGTGGGCTTTTGAGCGCCCGATGATTCCCGAATCGTCATCGATTTCGACCAGCCCAACACGCCTGATATGCGCCTGACCTTTCCGTATCTCGCCTTATTGCTCGCCGGCCTGGGCATGGCCTGGGTGCTGGCCATTCAGCCTCCCGCCGCTGATCGCTTCGATAGCCCGGAAATGCAGCTCGCCATGGCGCGAGGTAAGGAGGTATTTCTGAGCCACTGCACGGGCTGTCATGGTGCTGAGGCCAACGGCAAAGGCCCTTTGAGTGAGCAGCTGACCGGCACCAGGCCGCGCGATTTCACCCAACCCGAGGTTGCCGAAACGCCGGCGGACTCGCTGAGGAAGACCATCCTCCTGGGCGGCCAGTCGCGCAACCTGAATCCGATGATGCCGGGCTGGCAGACAGCGCTCAGCGACCAGGAGATCGACGATGTCGTTGTGTTTGTCCAGGCCGTCAGCCGGCATGGAGCCATCCCACCCGTACTCGAACCTACCCTCAGATAGTCGCACGGATCGTGCATGAATCACCATGAAAAAAACCATTTTTTCAGTGCTGGTCCTTGTCCTGCTAGCCGGCGCGTTTACGCAGCACACGCAGGTCGATGAAACAGACGCGATGGCCGGCTGGGCCATCACCAGCGCGGCGTGGTCCGACATCCCCCAACCCGAGGGCAATGCGATCACGGAAGCGAAGGTGGAACTGGGCAAGATGCTGTTCTTCGATCCCCGCCTTTCGCTATCGAACAAGATGAGCTGCGCCACCTGCCACGATCCGGAGATGGGGTATGGCGATGGCCTGCCGCTATTGCGGGGAGACAATGGCCAGTACGGAGAGCGGCACACGCCCGGGATCGTCAACCTCGCCTGGTCGGCTCCGCTGATGTGGGACGGTCGGGCGGAGACGCTGGAAGATCAGGCGCTGGGCCCGATTGTGTCTGGCGTGGAAATGCGTCAGGACATCGAAACACTCCTGAATGAATTGAAGGAAGCCGGCTACGATCCTTACTTCGAGAAGGCCTTCGGTCCCGGGACCGGCGTCACGCCGGAGTATCTCGGGATGTCCATCGCGACGTTCGAGCGCACGCTCGTATCCCACAATTCACCGTTTGACCGGTGCATGACCGGCGATCGGGGAGCGATGTCGCCGGCGCAGATCCGCGGCAAGGCCCTCTTCGAAACCAAAGGCCGGTGCATCGACTGCCACAACGGGCCGAACTTCACGGACGGCAGCTTCCACAACATCGGGGTTGATACGCTCGATCTGGGACGGTTCAAGCACCTTCCGCTGCCCTCGCAGAAGTACGCCTTCAAGACGCCGGGCCTGCGCGATGTCGCCGAAGGAGCGCCCTATCTGCACAACGGGACGGCTGCAACCCTGCGCGAAGTCGTCGAACTCTACAACGAAGGCGGGCGTCCGGAGACCCGGGATCTGCCGAACCTGGCCATCGAACCCCTCGGGCTCACCGACGCGGAAATCGACGACCTGGTGGCCTTCATGCAGGCGCTCACGGGCGAGGGCCCGCGAAGCGTAACGATGCCCACTTTACCCTGACCCCTCGCGCACCATGCTGAATAAGCTCCCCATACGCACCAAACTGTTCATTCTGAGCGGATTCGTGATCGTCACGTTCCTCGGGGTGATCACGTTCCAAGGCCTCAGCGCGCATAAACAAGGGCGAATCGTCGGGGATATCAACGACCGCAGCTTTGTCGCGAATGTCGCTCTTCAGGATATCCGGTTTGGGATCCAGAAGAGCGTGCAAACGGGGCTCGACCTGGTCGCCGGCAATATCCCTCAGGACGAGGCTAACCTTGTCTTCGGGCGCTATGCAAAAGGCGACAGCCTGGCGTCCGCGTTGCGCGCCAACTGGGAAGCGTACCTCACGGCCTACCAGTCCTACGAGGCGATGCTTACGTCCGGCGAACTCGAGCGTCAGGCCGAAATGAAGCAGCTGCTCGCCGAGAAGGTGCCGGAGTTCATCGGTTTCGTCGAGGAGGTGTACGCACATCTCGCGGCCTCCCCCGGAGGCGTGCCCATTGAGAAGATCAATACGCCGGTTGTTCGGATGATGATCACCCGCAATGTGCTGGACGCCGCTCTGACGGAGATGGTGCATCTGGAAGGGGTCAAGGTCAAGATCGCCTATGCAGACTACCTGGAGATCGCCCGCGTGAATCTCCTCATCGCCATCGTGGTGGTGGTGCTTTCGCTCCTCGCCAGCATCGCGCTGACCGTCTACATGGCCGGCCGAATCGTGTCGCCGATCAAGGCCCTGGAAGGGACGATGAAACGGGTGATCGAGGAGGAGATCATGGAGCCTTTCCATTGCGATCTCAAGGACGAGATTGGAAGCATGGCGTGTAGCTTCAACGGGATGATCAAGCGGATCGGGGAGACGAGAGGCCGGCTGGAGGAAGAGAAAATCACCGTCCGCAACGCCGTCCGGCTTCAGGAAGAGAAACAGGCGTATCTCACCTCCCAGGTCAGCTATATGCTGGGCCAGATCGAGCGCTTCTCAAAAGGAGACCTCACGGTTCGGCTTCGAAGCGCACGGCAGGATGAGATCGGGCAGCTCTTTGCCGGCTTTAACTCCGCGCTGGAGGAGCTCCATGCCATGCTGCTGCGCGTGAACGAGGTCGTGGTATCGACCACCTCCCTCGCCAGGGAAATCACGGATGCCTCCGCCGCGTTGGCCCGCAATACGGCGGAGCAGGCCCGGCAGACAAGTGATGTCGCGGCGGCGGTGGAAGAGATGAGCCAGACCATCCACCAGAACAGCGAAACGGCGACCCACACGGCCGAATCCGCCGTTTCCAGCGGCGACGCGGCGCGTCAGGGCGGCGTGATCGTTAAGAAGACGGTGGAGAAGATCGAGCAGATCGCGCGGGTCGTGGGCGACTCGGCGAGCACGGTCGAACGCCTGGGCAATTCCAGCGGCGAGATCGGCGCAATCGTGGCCGTCATCGAGCAGATTGCCGATCAGACGAACATGCTGGCGCTGAATGCGGCGATCGAAGCCGCCCGCGCCGGCGAACAGGGCCGCGGATTTGCCGTCGTGGCGGACGAGGTCCGCAAGCTGGC